>CACYSH010000073.1 GCA_902776945.1 uncultured Ruminococcus sp. | reverse complement strand
AAGGAGCTGAGATCACATACCTCGCCGGATTGTACCGTTTTGAGGAACATCGTGGAGTACAGATACCAATGTTTGCCGTTCTCACAAGAGATTCGGTCGCTCCCGTCAGCGATATTCATGACCGAATGCCGCTGATACTCGGCAAGGAAAGCCTGAATGACTGGATACGTCCGAACGGTGATCCTCAGAGCGTTGCGAAAAAGGCTCTGACAAAGATGATTATGGAAAAGGCAAAGAACTATCCTGAGCCGAAGCCCGACTTTATGAGGAGCTAAAGTGGATATTGAAATGATTATGGAACGCCCGTATTGGATAATAGACATTCTTCCAAAACGTGTTCCTGAAAACAGTGACGGACAGTATTTCAAGGTGGAGCAATATTATCTTGCAGAACCGCATATAACAGTTCTGCGTGAGAAGTTCTTGGAGATCATCTTGAAACTTAGCTGCTACTATACAGTAAATATAAGCACGGATTGCGGTGATAACTGGATCGATACACCCGATCCCGATACACTTGAAAAGAATATCATGAACTGTGTTGGTGCTAATAGTCTTTATATCAGCACCAGCTCTCCTGAATGTCTGATAACGATTGACGGCTGTGATACATATATGACCGTCTATGATCCTGACGATGAGCTGATTGATACACTGAAACAGCTTGCAGGAGCAGTCGGTTTATTCATGTGGCAAACATAAATCAACTTTGAACCCACTGGATTCAAAGTTCCAATAAAAGAACGGTCGGCGCATTTCGTGGCTGACCGTTCTTACATTATAGCTAAATCCTGCACATTGACATTGTGCAGTCCTCCAAACTTTCTGCTAATACCTGACTAATCGACTTTGATTCTTGTTATATAAGATAGAAAATCCTTTGAATCGAATAAGTTTATGAAGTGGAGGGCGAAATATGGAAATGAGCAAAAATATCTCTGAAATGTCCGATACGGAGTTTGATGTGTTTTTTGAGGAGTTTTTCAGAATTTACAAAGACGAATTAGCTGATATGTTGTTTGAGCCGATTCCAGAACTTACAAAAGAAGAAAAAGACGAAATACAGCGTTATTTTGATACTTCGCCCACATGGAAGGAAAAAGAGAGAAATCTGTTTATAGCTGTTGGTGGTGTGGTATATGCCAGCAAAAAAAGATTGCTGAACGAAAATCAATGAACGGAAACACAAATTAATGATGAACACTTGAGAAATACAAAATATATGGCTCTTTCACTGCTTATGACTGATTTTGTATAGAATTTGAAAAAATCACCATAGCAATCAATTTGAGAACTACGCTATTAAGGCAATTTTTCGCGTATTTTCAATGAGATAAGAAAACAAATGAATATAATCAGTCATTTTTCATGAAAGAGCCCAATATATTGCAATGAAATGGGCATGCGGTTTGACTTTTTAGGTGTGGTTTGGTATATCCGTGTTTTAATTATCAACTAAATAGTATACCAAGGAAATAGAATTAACGCTTTGGCTTTGGATGCGCAGGTTTCTTCGGTTCATCATGTTTATGCACACGCTTAGGAGTCTTGAAAGTTTTAATCTCCTTGAAGCCGAAAGTGTCCACATAATAAGCCTTTCCCTTTGCAACTACAACATCGCTGACGGACAGACTATGCCCCTTGAAATCTGTCGGGTGGTCTAAGTTGAACTTAGTGTATACGGCTTCAAGCTGCTTGCCGATAGTGCTGCCAGCCTTCTCGAACTCGCTGAAATCACCCTCATAGACTTTATCATACGTCGAAATATCGGGCTTCTTCCCCTGTTCCATTAGACTTTCAAGGCTGATAAAGCGCATATCGCGGGTATCATCGCCGCTCTTAAGCTGATATATCTCATAAGTGGATTTTTCGGGCGTCGGTGCAGGAGGCGCAGGCGCACCGGCTGCCGCTTTCAGCGCCTCGTTACACTTGAAATAATCGCCGTAACAGATTATTCCCGTCTGCGAATAATTCCCGTTTTCGGGATCAAGCGTATACTTTGTGAGCATATGCGTAGAACCGGGCTGATCATCGCATTTCTCAATCCTATACTGATACTGCAAAAGCTCCGGCGTTGGCTCGTACATTCGGGCAGATATTTCGTCTATGGTCTGCGGGTGAGTAAGCTCCACATGAGCGACGCCCTTTCGCTGTTCGTAGACCTCCAAAAGTGCTTTCTTCGCTTCGGGTATGCTCGGAATATTATCACGAACGGGCGTAACGATACCGTCCGCAGCTATCGAAACGATAGTATACCTATTATCCGAACGCTGACGGACTCCGTAATACTCCGTAGGCAGCTCGGCAGTCCCCACTGCTTCGAGCCTCGCTTTGTACGCTGCCTTGCTGCGCTCCAGCTCCGGCTCGTTCGCCCTGTCATAGCTCTTTTCGGTCAGCAGATCGTACACCTCAACGGACATATCGGCGCTTCCGGGCATTCCCGATGTATCAATATAGTTAGCTCTGATTTTTGTGACCTTCTTGTAGAACTCCGCCGCGTCGAGCCCCGATGTCTTCTGCTCGCGGTCGTATGAGTCATTATCAAGCCAGCCGATACCTTCAACAAAATATTCCTCAGCAGAAGTCTGATAGTATTTCGTTTCGGGTATCCCGCGGAAATCATCGATTATTGATACCTTTTCCACAGGGTTCAGATATTTGTCCTTGAAATAATCGGGAAGCTCGGATTTTTCCTGAACCACCACCTGCTCTCGCTGCAAATGAAACCGCTTGTCGATCAGTTCCTCGAAAAGATGGTTCATTATGACGGGGTGCGTTTCCGTGAGAAATTTCAGCCTTGTTTTATCGCTGTCGAACATATACTGCCGCGCCATGTCCTTGACCTCGTTGGTGAAGCGTCCGTCCTGCATTTTAAGCTGGATAGTCGCGGCAACCGTGTACATCGCGCGTTCTATGCCGAACTTATCGGCAATGGTCTGAACAAAACCCGACAGGTTTCTGTTCTCATACGCGGAATGGATATTTTGCTCTATGTAATCACGGCAAGCCTGCGAAGCCTTAATACTGGCTTGCAGTTCCGAGAGCCTACCGCTCATTTTTGCGTCCATATATGACTCCACCACAATAGGAACGTTTTTGTAATCAAAAGCCGCATTTGACCTCGGCGGCATATCCGACAGCGTATCAAAAAGTGCATCGGGAATAGTGCCGCCCTGCTTCGGGATATTATCGAAATCTCCGGTGAACGGACGGGCGTTTCCAAATCCGCCTCTGTCAGCGTAAACTGGTGCGCTGTATGCAGGCTGATAATTACTCTGCTGATAGCTATTGTTCTGTCTGCTGTTCTGAGAATACATCTGCTTTACCTCAGCGACAGCCGCTTCATAGCGAGGAATATCAGCCTTGTTTATGGTGATAGTCGTGGTGTAACCCTTGCGCAGACCGCTAAAACGAACGCCATATTCGTTGAGCTTTGCAGCTATATTGTCAGCGTGACGGTTTTTCAGCTTCGGATAATACTGTAGATCGGTTTTCTGTCCCAACTGGTCATAAGGTGTGTTGCCGATGACATTCGGATTGCTCTGCTGCGGCTGTGCAGGCTGATTATATCCTCCCTGCTGTCTGCCGCCAGTCATGTTGCCGAGCCTTTGCAGAAGCGCATTTGCTTCACCGGATACCTGTGCATCACCCACAGTGCTTACGACCTTTCCGAGAAATGTGTTAATGCTGTCCACATCGCCGTTTGCTATATTGTTCGCTACACTCTGTATGCCGCGCTCACGGTCTCCCGCAACATTGCGGTATCCGTTTGTGTTGTAGTTGTACATGAACGCTTCAATGTCACGGGCAAGCATATCCGGGCTGTCATTATTTTGAAAAGTTGGAGCACTCCCCTGCTGATAGCCGCCCTGTCTGCCATTGTTCCGCTGATCGTACATCTGCTTGACCTTATCGACAGCCGCTTCATAGCGGGAAATATCCGCAACATTTATCGTGATCGTAGTCGTGCCGCCCTTAATCACGCCGCTGTATCTGATACCATCTGCATCAAGCTGGCGAGCGATATTCTGAGCGTGTTTATTGTTCAGCCCCTTGTAATACTGGAGCTGCCCCCTACCTCCGAGCTGATCGTAGGGCGTGTTGCCTATGATGTTATTCCTCTGCTGATAGCCGCCCTGCTGCGGGAAATTTCTCTGATTGTAGCTATCATAAAACTGCTGATTTCTCACGTTTCCTAAACCTCCCTTGTCGAAATCAAGTTCCGCCGAATACTGATACTCGCTTAATGCGATCTGCGCTGTGTCGGGAGCGTTCTGAACCTCATCAAAACTTGTTGCCTGCACACCGTCGATGAAAACATCAAGCCCCCTGCCCCACATTTCTATTGCTTCTTCCCTTGAAACAGGATACAGGTCAGGATTGTCCTCAACGGCAACCACACGCTTTGGCTCTTTTTCTATACCATACAGCCCGGAGAAATTCTCTATCTCCTCCCGGCTCTCTGCCATACCCTCCGTTCCATCGGGATAAAGAAGATATACCGCCTCGCCCCTGTCGAATGCGGCGAGAGCCTCCTCAGTTGTATCAATAGGGTTCATATACTGAAAGTCGTAGCCGTAGCTGTTGCGCTGATTTATCGTGTTGGCTGTATCGTCGATTGCCTTGAACACGGCACCGATGTCGGTTTCCTTTTCAGCCTCTTCCCTTATCTTCTGAATGTCGCTGTCCTCAAAAACGATGCCGTTCTGCTGAACAATATCGAGATACATCTCCGCCTTCTGAATGATTGATAATTCGGTATCGTCCATAATTTCATTTACAGTCAGATCACGCTTTTTATATTTCAGAAGTTCCGAGTCAATAGCGTTGAAAAGCGTCTGCGAGGTCTTTTGTATCTCGTCAAGAAACTTGTTGAGTTGGTCAAGCTGTTTTCCCTCCGACCATGAAGCTATGTAGGGAAAAGAATAGTCCGACGTGTCCACGCCTAACTTTTCGCAGACGATAAATGCAATTGATTCCGCCTGCACCTCTTTCTCGTTGCGGGGCGATTTGGTTGTAACGATCTTTTTATCGGGATCGTGCAGCAGACAGTGCGCCGATTCGTGAACAACGGTCTTTAACACCTGTTCGCCGCTCATGCCTGTTTTTATTATAATACTTTTTGCCGAGGGACTGTAGTATCCCTTTGCACCGCCCGTAATATTGCGGTATTCGGGAGCAATATCCGTGACCTTTTTTATCGCCTTGAAGATAATGTTCAGCTTTTCTTCGTCAATCTCGCCAGTAAGTTCCTGCACAGGGTCGGGTATCGGCTTGCCGTCTGTCTGTGAGAGGTCGAAAACATACTGCTTTTTAAAACGCATTTCGACTATGTTTTTCTCGACCGTTTCCATCTGCTCGGTGCCGTCATCGTTATACAGCTTATTGCCCCACTCGTCCTCCGCCTGTCGTTCAATCTCGACATACTGATTTGTTTTATGCGGGACGGGCGACATTATGACGATTCCTGATTCGCCTTTATTTACACTTCTTCCGAGCCTTTTCCACAAGCCGAAAGAACCGACCAATGTTGCATCCGGGCGCTGCAAATTGATAAGCATGGTGTTCCGCGCAGAATAGTCGGTGAATTTCGATACGAATTTCAGATATTCCTTGTACTTATCCGATGAAAAGACAGCCTCCACGCCCTCGTCGATGCGCTGAAAAATGTCCTGCATTTCCTGTGCCTGTCTTCGCTGATACTCGGCACGCTCCTCGGGGGTAAAACTCTTTTTCCAAGCCATTCACTAATCCCCCCTCATAATTCGTCATAATTCATCAGATAGCTGTCCTCAGAAACCTTGATGAAATCATTCATCACGCCTGGGAACAGATACCGTTTCATTTACCGCCACAGCCATCGCTGCCATGCGCTCGTTGTAGCGTTCTCTGTACTCCGTTCTCCACTTCTGACGCAGTTCCAGTGCCGCATTAAAAACCTCATAAACGTATCTGCTTGCAAGGTCGGCAACGCTGCATTTACCCGAAACATAATCCTTGTCAATTTTATCGAGCAAAATTGTATCATCATGTTTCTTTTGATACATCATGAGCTTGACAACAACCCTGCCGCTGATGTAAAATGTAAGTACGGCGGTATATCCGTGAACAAAAACCCTGACTTCGGTACTCTGATTTTTCACGCTGACAGCGTACTCTTTGAATCCGCACATGAGGGCTTCATTCTGCACCAGCGTCATGACGCTTTTCTGAAAATCACGGTATAAATCTATTTTCTTGATAGTATCATCTCCCTCTATGTTTTGCAGGCTTTGGTATCCCGGGCTTGTCCGCTATGACCTTATCCTCGGAAAGCTGCGGGCTTTGCTTTTGTTCCATCATACGCTTGACCGCCTGCGCTGTTCTCAGCCTGTATGCAGTTTCCTCGATCGCGGTATCTATTTCGGCAACGCCGTTGAACTGTGTCATAACGTCCCATTCCTGATATATCTCGTCAAGAACGTTATCCGTATCAAGCAAGACTTGAATATCATCGGGGCTCAGAGAAGTCATACTCATGTTGCAGTAATCAACTATGTAGCTCTTGTTGTATATCTCATACGCAGAACGGATAATGTCATCGGGCGTTTTTGTACGGAGATTGGCTATGTATCGCTCATAATCCCCCGCGACCTTATCCGCAAGTTTGGACAGCCCTCTATTGACCTGAAAGTCATTGTATTTCTGCTCCAGAATATACGGAGTAAGCTTGTTCATATCACCCATCTTGTTTTTCAGATAGTCCTTAAATGCCGACCAATCGGGCTGGCGGCGCATTTCATCTATCGCGCTTGCGAGCCGTTGCTTCTGTTCTGCAACAAAAGAATTATCACCATATATATCTTTGAATTCCACAAGACTGATTCCCATATTGTGCATTTCCCGCATGAGGTCATCGTTTATCACCATATTGTTCATCGTGCGCCTCCCTTCTTTTTAGGCAGCTGCGCCTTGTCGGGTAACATTTCGCTATCCTTCGCCTGCGCCAGCTTAATATATCTCATCAAGAGGGTTATCGACCGACATCAGCGCACCATACTACTCCTCCGAAATATCCGCAGGCTCGGATTCGATGTGACTCTGAATGTTGGTCTTGACCGTTATTTCATAACAGCGTGAAATGGCTTCATCTACACCCTGCTCGCGGATACCATGAATAAAGGCTTCAAAGTTTCTGTCCACCTTCCGGCTGAGTTCTATGTTGAGTTCCTCAACACGGTACTCCTGATAAGCTTCGACGAGTCCGTCAGCGGTCAGGTGTTCTATGTCCTCCATATCCTCCGCGATATAATCACGAAAAGCGTTCCAATCGGGCTGGGTACGCATTTCGTTTATCTTGACTGCAAGCGCCGATCTTGAAAACGTAATTGCATCTCCATTTGCTATCGCCTGTTCGATGTCCTTGACAAGATAAAAATCGTTGCTCTTATCATATGCGAACAGTTCCATTCCGAGCTTGTCGATCTCACGGGCAACATCGGTGACAAGGGCAACAAAGGTATTATCACCCACCTGATATGTTCCAGAATCCACAAGACCGCGTATCTCATTGTATGACCAATCCTCAAACTTCGCAGCCACAAGTATCTGCGAAGCGGTCTTGCTGTCAAGCCCTGCTGCGATTGAGGAAAAATAGTCATTCAGATACTTTTCACAGCCGCCGGACACAAGGCTGTAATTTGTAATGTGGAGAAGATCACCATAAGTGATAATATTGCTGTCATACGCCTTAACAAGACGTTCTGCCGCTTCATTGCTGAGTTTCGTATGCGCCAGTCTGTCCGCGATCTCGCGTGTGTTCTTTGCAAGAAATTCAAGAACATAGTCGGAAAAATGGTGCTTGAAAATTCCCGCATACTCTGCATTATCGACCATGTTGGAGAGTTTCTCCATGCTTTCTGCTCGTGTTATAATTCTCACCGTCCCTTTCTTTTGAACATATCCATAAACTTAGGCTTATCGGACAAAACGTCCACCTGCGCTTTCTTCGCAAGCTCTGCCGCAAGCTTCTGTTCGCGTTCCCGCGCTGCTATCAGTTTATCGGCGGTATTTTCGATGATGACCTCAATATCAGTATCCGCCAGAACATCGTCACTCCGCCACTGCTCATAGATAGCGTTAAGGGCGTTATTGCTTGACATCAGAGCATCGGTCTTGCTCTCCGGAAGATACTGCGGCACCTCTGTCATAAACATTTTTATCTGCTCCTTTATGACGATCTCATACGCCGCCCCGATTATTTCTTCCGGCGGGCGCTTTTTCATATCCTCTATGAAAGCCGTATGCTCCGCCGCCACCTTATTCACCAGCTTGTCAGCATATCGTTCCATAGAAAAATACCGATACTGCGCTGATAACTCGAAACTTGTAAGCTGTGTTCTGTCAATGCCCTCATGCTCCTGGAACCAAGCCTTGAAATCCTGCCAGTCGGGATTCTTCATAAGCTTTATCACCTCCACGGCGAGCTTCGGGAATTTCACCAGCTTTATCCTATCATCCTTTTGAACAGCCTCGTCAAACTCCGTTTTTTGCATAAGATTATAATATGTACCCTCTTTTCGCATAGCTGTCAGCGGCACACCCAGATCACGAAGCTCTTCCGCCACCCGCGGATTTAGAGCTATGCTCGCATACTTCGTTGGATAATACGCGCCGCTTCTGACAAGCTCCTTTAGACCGTTGTATGTATCAAACTCGTAGGCGGTCGCTGTAAGAACCCTAGAAGCTGTTGTATGGTCTATCTCTTTTGCTTCGATAGAACGGATAAACTGGTCAAGATATTCTTCGCTCATAAAATCATAACAAGAATACTCCGTAATGTGCAGAAGGTCTTTCCAGTCTATCAACTTGTCACGGTACGCGCCTATCAGCTTTTCCATGCTCTCGGTATCGTACAGCGTATTCGCAAAGCGTTCGACATAACCGCGGTCAAATTCTGCCACAACAGCAAGCGCCTGATCGGAATAGTTATGCGATATGATATTCGCCAACTGTTCCTTTGTCAGCACTTCTGAGAGATAGGAAATACTGTCCTCACGATTTGTAATTGTCATAGCTCACCTCCTCGGTTTCGGATTTTTGGGCTTAGGGTTCGGCATATCGGCAACACTTTCAATCACCGTGGGAACCGCTTCCTCACCCCTTCCGCTGCTGAGGGCTTCATTTACAACATCAAGCCGAGCCAGCTTTTCAGCGAGCTCATCTGCGCGGTCAAAGGGCTTGGTAAGGTTTTCTCGCGCTTCGGCAAGGTTAGCCTGCGCCTTTTGAATATCCCGTTTGTACTGTTCAATGCGCTTGCCTATTTCGTTCGCTGCAAGATTTTCTATACGGCGCATATTGCCCAGCTTGTTTTCGAGATTGACGTCGCATGTATATTTCAGCGAACCGCACAGCGAGATAACACAGGGAGCTCCCTAATCAAAAAATGTAAGGTTCTGCGGGTTCTTTTCCAAGAGAAGATCAAATCCGAAATAGCTTCCGACCTTCATACTCTCTCCCGTAGTCGATACCTTTATTATCGCTTTTTCAAGCGCCTCGCCCGCTTCCTCACGGACGTGCTCACTTGTCGCTTCGGAATAAACTTTACCGTCAATTTCTATCTGGAAAGCTGTACCCTCGGGGTGATTTACCGTGTACTGCTCCATATCCGCAGTCGCTTTTTCAAGATAAGTCGTGTACTGCTCTATCCTCTGAGGAAGAGTGCGCTCCGCCTGCTCCTGATAACTGAACATAGCTTTCTTGTACTCCGCTTCGAGCATTTTGAGGGTAGCAACGTCATTGTCGAGCTGTATCTTTTCCTTTATCATGGGGTTGCCCGAAGCGATAGCCTGCATTTCCGAATAGGTCAAAACCATTTCGTCAACGTCCTCCGACACGCGCACCGGGTCTTTTGAGGTCATTATCTGATTTATGAACTTTGCCTTATTGGTAATTATACCCATCATGTATGCATCGAACGTATTTTCGGTTAAATAATGATATATACCAACCTCCTTGAACATATTGCCCTGACGAACCCCTCGACCGTCCTGTTGGGTGAGGTCTGCGGGTTTCCACGGTATGTCAAGATGATGTATCGCGCATATTCTGTCCTGAATATTTGCACCCGTTCCGAGCTTTGATGTGCTTGCAAGAATAAATCGTTTTTCGCCTTTTCGCAGCTGCTCAAACATCTCAGCTCTCGCCTTGTCTGTTTTAGCGTCACCCGCAAAACATATTTCTTCACGGGGTATTCCGCGCTTAACAAGATCGGCTTTTATAGCTTCGTATATCGAAAAATGCTCAGCGTCCTCGTTTATCGCAATGTCGCAGAATACTATCTGCACTCCGCGCTCTGCCATTGTTGCATTGTAGTTCTCTACCAAATTATCAAGCAGCTTGTTTACCTTGCTGTCGGGTGCAGGTACAGCCTCGGGATTCATACAGCGGCAGTCAAGTCCCAAAAGACGCGCTTCGTGCGTGATCTTGAGCATGTTGTCCTCCCGCGGGTCAACGCAGCCGCTGTGTATCAGCTCTGCTCTCTGCGCTAGCTGTCCCATATATTCTTTCTGATATTCGTCAGGCTTCGCTGAAACTACGATAGGCTTTCCGGTTTTCAACTCAGGCACCGGCAGTTTTATCATGTCGGGAGTTTGTATGTCTGCAAATTCTTTATACATCAGCATAAGCTCCGGGATATTCACGAACTTTGAAAATCTGTTTTTCATCTGAAAACCGTTTCCTGCGGGCTTTATTTCAAGCTGAGAAACTACCTCTCCGAACGTGCTTGCCCAATCGTCAAAGGTCTCCAGCCCCGCCTTGTAAAGCAGATCGGGACGAAGATAACGCTGCATGACATAGAACTCAACCATGCTGTTCGTGCAAGGTGTGCCGGTGGCGTATAAGATGTTATTGCAGCCGTATTTGTCGTTCAGATATTTTGTTTTCATCAGCATATCCTCGGACTTCTGAGCTGCCGTAGTCTGTACGCCCGCAACGTTCGACATTTTTGTTGCAACGAAACAGTTCTTGTAGTAGTGGGCCTCATCGCATACGAGATAATCAAATCCGAGTTTTTCAAAGCACAGGCTGTTATCCTTTTTTGAATCCATCAGCTTTTTTATCTGCTCCTCCAGCTTGTGCCTGAGATTTTCTAATGTCTTTACGGATATTCTGTCAGATTTGTCCGTGTCCTCCAGCGCTGCCATAACCTCGCTCAGCTCTCTGTCCAAAAACTGCTGTCTGTATTCATCGGACATGGGTATGCGCTCAAACTGCGTGAAGCTCATTATTACCGCGTCGTAATCGCCTGTGACACATCTTGCTATGAATTTCTTTCTGTTGTCCTTAGTAAAATCCTCCGGGCGGGCAACAAGCAATTTAGCGTTAGGATACAAACGTATCCACTCCGAAGCCATCTGTAATGTAAGGTGTTTCGGCACCACCACGCAGGCTTTGCTTATCAGCCCTAAACGCTTTTTCTCCATAGTTATAGCTACCATTTCAAAGCTCTTTCCTGCACCGACGCAGTGAGCAAGAAGTGTATTTCCGCCCAGCTTGCCGCGCATTATGGCGTTATTCTGATGAGGGCGCATCTGTATCGCGGGGTTCTTTCCGGGGTAGGTCTGATGTGAACCGTCATACTCTCGCCCACGGATAGCGTTAAACAGATCGTTGTATTTCTTTACATATTTCTCACGCCTTCCCATGTCCGCCCATATCCATGAAGCGAACTTATCTTTGATAATTCTTGCCTTATCCTTTGCCAACTGCGTTTCTTTCGGATTGACCTCATACCATACCTTGCCCTCTTCCTCGTGGCGGTCTCGGACAACAACATCACGCTGATTCAGCAGATTTTCAAGGATATGATAGCTGCTCATACGGCTCGTTCCGAACGTCTGCATGGCAGCTACCGACCTGTCCTGATACTGCCCCTCGATCTTGTACTCGCCGGTCCGTGTTCGCCTAATCGGGTGATAATATGAATCACCGTGAAGCTCATCGCTCAAAAACCTATTATAGTCCTCGACATCTATCCAATTGGCGCCGATACGGACGGATATTTCCGACGCTTCAAGCTCCTTCGGCAAGACCTTTTTCAAAGCCTCGACGTTCCGTTCAAAGCTGCTGTCAATGTGCTTTGAATATTCCTCCGCGATACGCAGTTTTTCCCGAATGTTACCCGAAAGATACTCGCTCGCGTCTTCATACCCTGAAAGCGGATCGTCGTCTTTTACGGTCTGCGGGTTACGAAATATATCTGTCCCAAGCTCTGATATTATCTCCTCGGGCTCCACACCCACAAGCTGTGCCATGAAAGCAATATCCACTTTACCCTTGCGGTCAATGGATATTTGCAAAGCCTCCTGCGGTGTGTCACATGACTGAATTTCAACCTCCGGCAGAATTGTTCTCTTGCTGAAAATCTCAGCCTTTTCTACTGTTTTCTTTTCGGCATCCACGATTTCAAGAGCCGCGAGAGTATTGTAATCATCGTCGTGCTGGAAAACGCGCTCATTTGCCCTATCAGTAATTGCTCCGTATGCCCTCTTGAACTTGTCATAGGTATAGTTGAGCTCCGCTTGCAGCCGTTTCAGTTCATCATCGGAGCAGCCCCTCGCCTGCGCATCAATGACAGCCATAGCTTTTTGACGAATTTGGTGCATACCCATCATTCTGTCAAGAGCCTTGCCCGTTTCCTGCACAGCGACCATTATCTCGTTTTCTCTGAAAAAGAGTTTACCGTTGACAACTGTGTGTGTGTAATTTCGCACACTCGGGTCGGCGGGGATTATTTCAATATCTTTCTCGCCTTCCTCGACGATCTTTACGGTTTCTATCTTGCCTTTGATTTTGGATATAGCCGCCTGCAACTGTTCGGATAACGGTTTACTGTTGTCTGGAATACAAGTTGTAACACGGCTTTCCTCACCGTACCTGCCCTTCATTCTCTCGTCCCATGCCATTGTACCAAGCACCATATCGGGGTTATCGACGAAATATTGATTGCATGGTATGCCATCGACGGTCTGTCCGAAATGTACCCATGAAGGAACCTCAACCGTGAGCGTTTCACGTTTCTGAAAAAACAGAATATCGGTTGTCGTTTCGGTTCCGGCGTTTTTCTTGAAGGCGTTGTTAGGCAGACGCACAGCGCCAAGCAGATCACAACGTTCGGCAAGGTGCCGCCTTGCCTTATCGTTCAGCTTGTCCATTGTAAACTTGCTTGTAACGATAGCGACCACGCCGCCGGGCTTTACCTTATCAATGCTCTTTACTGCAAAGTAGTCATGTATCTTTAAGCCAAGTTTATCATAAGCCTTGTCGGATACACGGTAATCTCCGAAAGGAACATTACCAATGACCACATCAAAAGAATTGTTATTGAACCGTGTTTCCTCAAAACCTTTTATCTGTATTCTGTCCTCGGGATTAAGTAACTGCGCTATTCTACCACTAATCGAATCAAGTTCCACACCGTACAGCTTAGAACTGTCACGAATATCGTCGGGCATTTTTGCAAAGAAATTACCGACGCCCATAGACGGTTCAAGGATATTGCCACCCTCGAAGCCGAACTGCCGCAACGCCTGAAATACTCCGTCAGTAACTTCGGGAGGTGTGTAAAAGCTCGTCAACGTAGATGCTCTCGCAGCCTTGTATTCGTCCTCAGAAAGCAGTGACCGAAGTTCCTGCTGTTCCTCCTCCCAGCCCGTAGGCGCAGCTTCGCCTAAATTGCCGCCGATACTGTCCGCGGCGAGGTCTGTTGTAAATGCCTGCGGTATACCACCCCAGCCTACATATCCGGCAAGGACGGATTGTTCTTCGGGCGTTGCATAGCGGTTCTCGGCTTCTATCTTTTGCAGAGTTTTGATTGCTTCGATATTAGCCTTAAACTTGCTCTTTGCGCCGCCCTGAACAATATCACCCTCTTTGAAATGATAAGTGATAGGTGTGCCGCTTTTAGGGATATTTGGCGTAACAGTTATTCTTTCGGGAGCATTTACAGCAACCTTCTTAGGCTCTGTTTCTGTCTGTGTTTCTTCTGTTTTTTCTTCTGCTTCGGTATACTCAACGTCAATAACTTCTGCCGATTTATTTGGGAGGTTTGCAAGAATATCCGCTTTCAGCTGTGCCAGCTCCGCGGGAATATCAAGGCTTGCGTCCATATCCACAAGCGCCATGAAGTGATTATAGTCCTCAACTTCTGCAAGAGCGTTGCTTGTAGTCGCAAGTATCTCTGCGGCAGCGGTAAGCAGGCTCATGGTTTCCTCCATCTCCCACACGCCGCCATCAACGAGAGTGAGATCGGGGGCATATATCGAATACGAAATACCCTCATCAGTCTGATGAAGCTCTATGAAACTCTCATCTCGAATATCCATATAGACAGCCTTTTCCGGCTCCGCAACTTCCGTGAACTCCACGGGAATACCCATATCCTTCGCTCGCTGAACAAGTTTATCAACAGGCTTTTCTTCGACGGATATATTCCCCTCGACTTTAATACCGTATTTCGCAAGAGTGCGAACAGCATTGTCATACTGCATTTTATCGTACTTGTCGCTTTCATTGGGATCATAATTCTGTACTGTCCACTTGCAGTCATTGATGAGATGATCTATGTCGTCCTGAGTGATATACTTCCCCTCGGAGATAAGACGGTCAATGCGTTCCGCGACCTCGCTCCATTTCATTGTCACCTTGCAATCGGGGTTCCCAATAGTCTCGCCGCGCATATATGCGATACCTTTCGCGTCGTGCCACTCATCGCCGCCGCGCTTTGTACCGCCGCCCGTTCCGTACTGCTCTTTCAGAAACTTGATCTTTTCGGGCAGCGTATGACCGGCTTTGAAAAATTCCTCTATAGCAAATTTGCTGTTTGAATAATTACTGCCATAACCGAGCAATGCGTCCTTCTCGCGTTCGGAAATGAAATAGTGTCCCTTGAAAACAAAATCGGGTTTGGTGACAAACTGCCTGCGCTCTATCTGCAAGTCTTTCAGACGATACAGTAACTCCCTCGGCTTATGAAAATGAAAACGCAGAATATCCCTGTTCTGCTCATAGTCGGTCACAAGCTGTGTAAGCCCGTCTATGTACGATTGCAGGGTATCCTTATCCAGCATTGCGATTTTTATTCTCTCGGTGCTTTCGGGGAAACCGCCCTTAAACATATCCTTCGGTATAAAATATTCATATATATCGTAATTGACATCCTGATGAAGATACCAAAGCCTTTCGGCTATATCCTTTATCTCCTTTTCGGCAGCACCGTCAATAATATCCTGTGAGCAGAAGTCAGCGTTTTCCAGCAGATCATTGATACGCCTTGCGATGATCAGCCAAGGTATTTTTGAGTTTGGGATACCGTTTTCATCTACATTATCCCCAAGCGTTATCTTGATTCCGAAGTCATCAAACCACGATGATATGTGCGCAGTCTTTGAAAAATCGGGCGTATTATAGATATATCCGCGCCCGTCGTTACCGAATTCCTTACGCAGAAATTCGGCGTTCTCTTCGTCGGTTTTGCCTTTTTGGTACTGTGCCACTATCCTCGACAGCGACCCACGTTCAGGACTTCCGCAGCGCAGAACGTAATAGATCATATCGTTGCTTATAGCCCTGATCGACGTGTCAACATTGAGCAATTTCTTCGGTTCTTTTTTCTGCGGCTTCTTCTCGGCAGTCTTTACCGGCTCCGGCTCCCCGAAGAACGAAAGCTGTTCCGCACCTTCGTTATCATCTCTGTCAAGATCATTGACGGGCGCAGGAGTATCTATATCTTCATCGGATATTTCTTCGTCCTCTGATTCAAAATCCTCTGTCAGTTCCTCGAAATCGTCAATATCTTCCTCGGGGTCGGGATATTTTGTGGATTCGGTCGGCTCTGCAAAAATCGGCTCGTCTATCTCCGTTACAACGGTATCAATCAGCAGCCCGCGCTCGACCATTTCGGCGTATAGGCTCTGCACATGGTCCCAGCTAAAGCCGGATTCCATTGTGCGAGTAAGAAAACCGCCCTTCCAGATATGAAGCCCCTCGTCATAGGTTTTGTAACCATATCGAGTATCCTCGTCCTTGCCGAGCAATATCTCGGAATAATCGGAATTGAATATCTGCTTAACAAAAGCCGCACGCTCGTCGTGGTCAAGGTTATTTTCAAAGAAGGCTGCAATCTGATCGTTCTTGAAATGAAAAAGCTGATCGTGCCGCAGTATCCCGAAGATTATATTTTCATCTGTAATGGGCGGCAGATCGGTTGTGATAACAGGCTCGTTTTTGATGATAACAGTATCATCGGCGGGTTGAGTATCGACTATGGTTTCTATTTCTTCCTCAGTCGGTTCGGACAAATCGACCTCGGGAACTTCCTCCGCAGGTACAGTTTCCTCGACTATCTCTGTCGGGAAAACAGGCTCCATATTGGTAGGTATATCTATGCCGGGATACGGATTTTCTGTTGTTTTTTCGGGCTCTTTTTCAACCTTTTCAACAGAGTTTTCAAGGTTTTCCTCACGCAATCGGAGCGCATTTTCTATGAGAAGAATTATCTCCACCTGCTGTCTTTCCGAATACTTGTATGCTTCGTGCTTTCTAAAAAACTCTGATATATTTACATCGGTATCAAGGAAGTCTGCAAGAAAACGTCCCGCTATTTCATAGCTGTCAGGACGGAGGTTGAAATCGCTCTGAAGGTAACGCTGTATGAGCGCGTCGGCGGTCAGCTTCTCGGCTGATACACTATCTCCTCCATTATCCGGTGCTCTATCGTCAGAAGCCTTGTTTTCTCCCACGCCTGCATCTCTGCGAACGTCACGGGGCGAGGGTTCTCTTTTCGGTAAAGCTCGTCCAGTTCGCTGAACCGCTCCTCCGCCAGTCTGTCTATCTCCCTCGGGATTATGTTCCAGCGTCCCATGACGATCAGCACCGTCACCTCGGTTGGATATTCTGTGTTCATCCATTCCTGCCACATTCTGCCCCACCTGCCTATCGGGGTTTTCAGCATTTCGAATTCCTGAGGGTCGTCCGTGTATGCTACTTCTGCCAACATCTGTCCGGTCGGGCTTTGTCTGTAATTCATGCTCTTTTTCTCTCCTTTTTCTAAGTATCTGAATGATCTCGCGCTCTATTTCAAGTAGACTGTCTTTAGCCGACCTCTGCACCAAATCGCAGAATCGGATAACGTCACGGGTGTCCTTGAAATAGTCAGCGGCATTAAGATTGATATTCCCCGAAAGCGGCATACCGCCATTCTGTTCACAGCGATTTGAGATAACAAATCTTACAGCAGAAACGACCGACCTCTGATACTCCGCAACATCCTTCTGCGGCAAATTCATCTGCTCTATTGTGTACTGCATTTCGCTGCTGTGCGCCCGAATATTATCCACTGCAACAGCAGCGAGTGCCTCGTGAATGTCCTTACAAGCCTTGTTGTAATTTTCGCTGATAACATCGACCAACTCCGCAGCCACATCTTCCGTCAGCCGCCAACCATTCGGAACAGGCTTTCCGTTGGTCTGCGAAATGTCAAACAAGTGTCTGCACCTATCGCCGTCACCAAAGACAGCGATAGATCTCGCGCCCTTATTTACAAACCTGCCGAGCCTGTTCCAAGTTTCTAATTCAGCGACCTTTGTAGCATTCGGGTCATGGTAAAACACCAACGCCGCGTCGGGAAATCCCATTTTGTAGAGAGAAGCCGAAAAGCGCAGGAAACGAGCAAGGGTCTGCTTGTCCCGTCTGAGCCTTTCAGTCACTTCCGACCAGTTGTAGCATACGCTTTGATACCGATTATTCAATATGATTTAACTCCTTTCCTGCGTTATCGGTTCCTATGGTTTAGGAATATATCCTGTCAAAATCGGGAATATCGGCGCAGCTGTCACGCTTCTCATCAAACATAGCGCAGCCTTTGCAGCCGCCCGCCATTTCGCCGTCGTTCCAGCCCTCCTCATAGCCGCTGTTCCCGCCGAGCTTGTATGCAGCAATTACTGCTACTATATTCACCGTGATCTGAATAAGTATCTTGATAATGTTCTTCATAATATCGTCCTCCTCGATTTTTGGTTTCCTGCATGATTTTATTTTTTGCTGTATGATTTCGGAAAACCTATTGATTTTCCTCTTGAAAAGTGTTACGATAATATCAGGCGGCAATTCGCCTTATCAGCACCCTTGAATATTTACTTATGAGATAACCATCCGCGTTGTCAGCCGTATAATACACACGATTATACGGCTTATTCTGCAAGACAAGCGTTGCGTTATCGTTTGCCTTACCCTCGGCACAGCACCTTCCGTTTTCGTTGTGCTGGATAGGATTCACATACTCCTTTATCGGCTGTACAGCGGCTTCATAATTTCGCTGCCCGGTTATTCCTATGATTTCAAAACGCATCGGATCATGTTTTGAAATGTATGAGATCGGCACACCCATAACGCCGAAATAGTTATTCGGTATATGCGCCACTCGGTCAACATTTATTCCCTCGTAATTATCAAAATGGGGATATGCGGCTGAAGAATACCTTTCGGAAAGTATCAGTTTATTTCCACGATTCGTTTTTTTTAGATTGGTAAACCATACGATATTTCCGAAATTCTTAGTTGCTCCGTCCGGGCAGATGAAACCCTTAACGCTGTTTCTGCCGAGCCACATCTTGTTGTCCTTGATAAATGGAAACACCTCTGCAAAAGTCAGAGCATTCATGTTGCCGATAACGAGATATTTCTTTTTCATAGAGTTGAGAAGAGATATGTATTCCCGAAAGAGCGTAAACGGCGGATTTGTTATCACAATATCTGCCTGACGCAGATATTCAATACTTTCCGAGCTTCTGAAATCACCATTTCCACGAAGCAGTTTTTTCCTTGAAAGCAGTATGCCATTCACACTTTCTATTTCTAGAACATACCCGCAGGCGGCAGCGCCGTACTTTACAGCTATGAGCCTTTTCAGGCCCAATGCTATAAAGTTTACCGATAAACACCGCCAAAATGCGCTGTCCTCGCCGTCATTACAGTTACAGAGAATAGTCTTGCCGGACAGCAGTTCCGTATAGTGCCTCAGTTCGTTCTCTACATCTGAGATTTGAGTGTAAAACTCATCATTCTTTTTGACCTTAGCATCACAAAAATTACTGTTTGACATTTACTCCTCCTTCGGCTTTTTCCTACGAGTTTTTGCGTACTCCACAAACTTGAGGTTCACATACTCACCTCTGTCATCAAGCTCGAAGACAGCAGCGTACTTGTTGCCTTTACTTGAAGTGCAATTACGAAGCGTTACCTTACCGTTTGCCAAAAGTTCGCTTATCTCCGAAGCCTTGTAATCTCTGCCTATTCTCTTATCGTGCTTATAGATGAAGAAATCACAATCCTCACCGTTGGAGCAGTAAAAAGCCTTCGGACCTTCCTTTATCGGACTGCCGCACCAGGGACACTTGCCGATCTCGGCAGGCTGTTCCGCAGGCTCGATAGCCACCTCGTCATTTGCGATAACATCATTTACGTTCTTAATAATCTCACTCATAAAATCCTCCTCTCCGCACTTGCCCTGCTCAATGTCGGAAAGCATCTGCTCCCAATGTGCAGTAAGCTCCGCCGACTTGATATTCTCGGGCAGTGCGCTGATATATTTTCTTCCAAAATCGGTTATGAGCAGCAGCTTTTTCTTGCGCTCAATGTACTTCGCAGAGATAAGCCCCTCAATGATCTGCGCTCTTGTCGCGGGAGTACCCAGACCGCGATCTTTGACGTAGCTTT
>CACYSH010000072.1 GCA_902776945.1 uncultured Ruminococcus sp. | reverse complement strand
ACCGAGAGTATCACCCCGCGCATTTTTTCGGCAACCTCGTCGGGACACGCCTTGTCTATCATCTTGTCGATAGCGTCAAGGAATATCTCCACTGCTGCCTTTTCGATAAACACGCATATAATAACGCTCGCCGCCGGGTCAAGCACGGGCAGACCCAGCCTTGCACCCAGTATCCCCGCGAACGAACCTATCGAGGAAAGCGCGTCCGAACGGTGGTGCCATGCGTCCGCCATAAGCGCCCCCGAATTGATCTTTTTTGCGGCGCTGGCGGTGTAGCGGAACATTCCCTCCTTTACGATCACCGAGATAACCGCCGCTATGAGCGCGGAAAGTCCCGGCACCGTAAGCTCCTGCCCCGATGAATTGACTATGTTCATTACGCCCTTGAAGCCTATCCCGAGACCCGTTCCGGCAAGCACGACCGCCAGCAGCACCGAAGCCACGCATTCGATACGCTCGTGACCGTAAGGGTGTTCCTTGTCAGGCTTTTTTCCCGCAAGAACAACGCCCGTCATCACGACAAGCGTGCTGAAAACGTCCGAAGCCGACTGCACCGCGTCGGAGATCATCGCCCCCGAACCTGCGATAATGCCTGTTGAGAGCTTCATCACCGAAAGCACCAGGTTCACGATAATGCTGACGACCGAGACCTTCATGGCGGTATCGCGGAAAACATCGTTTTTTTCTCTGCCGCCTGCGGCTCCTGTATTTTTCATAAATAAGTCACCTCTGTATAAATATAGTAAACGACATAAATAATTGTTCATTGATCGTATAGGGCGGGGGCTTGCTCCCGCCCGCTTGTCGGCACGATTTCCCCAACCGCCGCGATTTTCAGACCTTCACGCAATTCGTTTGCGAAACCGCTCATTTATAGATATGATGATATTCTAACTATTATAACACACGACAGAAAAATAGTATATAGATATTCCGTAAAATTTAAGTTAATTAGTCAACATATCAAACATCAATCACTTATCCGTACAGCATTATTAATTATAGATGTTATTACGCGCATTTTCATTAAAAATGTACGAAAATACGCTGCCGCCGCCTATTCTGTAAAAACTCTGTGTAATCGTATTGACACTATTTTAAATATATGCTATAATAAAAAAGTTGTAGTGTAATTCCGAAAGTATGAAAAAGCGCCGGACGTTCCGGCTTTGCCGTGTCGGCATCGGGAGATTTGATATTAATGGAGCTTAAACGAAAACAAGGCTTTTATGAAAAGTATATAAAAAGACTGCTCGATATTCTTTGCTCTTTGGTGACTATTGCGGTCTTTTGGTGGCTGTATCTTATCATCGCGCTACTGGTGAAGATAAAGCTCGGCTCGCCCGTGATATTCAAGCAGCCGCGTCCCGGCATGGTCGATCCGGCTACGGGGCGCGAAACTATATTCTATATGATAAAATTCCGCACCATGACCAACGAACGCGATCAGAACGGCGAACTGCTCCCCGACGAACAGCGGCTGACGAATTTCGGCAGGTTTTTGAGGGCGACAAGCCTTGACGAGATACCCGAGGTGTTCAACGTCCTGCGCTCCGACATGAGCATTATAGGACCGCGCCCGCAGCTTGTCCGCGATATGGTATTCATGACCGACAAACAGCGCATGAGACACACCGCCAAGCCCGGTATCAGCGGACTGGCGCAGACTCACGGCAGGAACGCCATTTCATGGGACGAAAAGCTCACATGGGATCTGAAATATATCGAGCGCGTGAGCTTCATAAGCGATTTAAAGCTCGTACTCAGGACGGCGGGACAGGTTTTCGTCCGCAAGAAGGACGACATAAACGCCGCCGAGACCGACCTTGAGCTTGATTACGGCGACGTTCTGCTCAACGAGGGCAGGATAACCGAGACCTATTACAAAAAAAAGCAGGCTGAGGCAAGAGAACTCCTCATGGAGCTTGACAAAGAGAGGAAAATATAATGCAGAAATACAGCGTGCTGATGTCTTTATACCATAAAGAACGCCCCGAATATCTGCGGGCGGCGCTCGATTCGATGATCGGGCAGACAGTCGCGCCCGACGAGATCGTGATAGTCGAGGACGGCGCTCTGACCGAAGAGCTTTACGGCGTTGTCGCGGAATATAAGGACAAATTTCCCGGACTATTTACAATAGTCGTTCTTAAAAGAAATCACGGACTGGGACTGGCGCTTAACGCCGGTCTAAAAAAATGCCGCAGCGAGCTTGTGGCGCGTATGGACACCGACGACATCAGCAAGCCCGACCGCTGCGAAAAGCAGCTCGGACGCTTTGAGCAAAAGCCTCAGCTTTCCATTGTGGGTTCGCATATCGACGAGTTCGAGGGGGATATTACAAACGTGATTTCAAGCCGCCGCGTGCCGCTTACCTCCCGCGAGATTTACGAATACGCGAAAAGGCGTTCGGCGTTCAATCACCCCGCCGTAATGTACCGCAGATCGGCGGTGCTGGCGGCGGGCGGGTACTCCAAATTCAAGCGTAATCAGGACGTTGAGCTTTTCGGCAGGATGCTTTTTAAGGGGTACAAAGCGGAGAATATTGACGAATCGCTTTTGTGGTTCAGGCATAGCCGCGAGCTTTCCGCAAGGCGGCGTTCGTGGGAGAACACTTGGACATACATCGCCGCGATATACAGCTTCTGGAAAATGGGTTATAGTAGTCTGATTGATCTGCTTATTGTTGCGGCGGCGCAGACGGGTATGTACTTAGTGCCGATAGGCGTTCAGAACTGGATATACAAGCGCTTTTTAAGGAAATAAAGCCCACGACTAAGCAAATTTAGGGCAAACCAAAAGTCTTAGGAAGGGGGTGGCACGAGCAAGCTCGTGCAGGGGAAACCCTTCTTCAGAAGGGTTTCCCCCAGAGACTGAGCGGTTCAAGTAATCCAACCTGTGAAAGGAAATTGAACGGTCAAAATTAAAATCGGCAATTTCAAGAAATACTAACAAAAACAAGTAAAGTGATAAAATCTGCAAAACAGAACGGAAACAAGGAAATTGCCGATTTTAATTTGCAAAAGAGCGAAGCGATTTTTGCAAAGAAAAGCGCGAAGTTATGAAAATTGCAACGGCGTGGCAAATTCGCGGTTGAGCCATATTTACAATCACAAATATTTTCCAGCCGGAACAGAACCGTATTTTGTATAAATTGCCGAAAACGCTCGTTTACAGTAAGGAGATAGTCATGAGCCTTGAACAAAAGATAAATTATCAGCTGAATAAAGTTCCCGCGCTGAAAAGGCTGGTGAAATCGGTCTATCAGCATATAATGTACGTCGTTTCGCCGAAAATAAAGTCCGAAGGCGGCATAACCCGCGTTTCTCCCGACGACCCCGCGCACGAATATTTTTTCGGCTACTATGATAAGTCTCCGTGGGATATTTCGGGGCGCTATATGCTCTGCATGAGGGCGGCGGACACCTGGTCTGACGTAAGCCCTAAGCAGAAGGCGGACATAATCATGATAGATACCGAAAAGGCGGAGGGCGACAGCGGCAGAGTTACAAAGCTCGCCGAAACAAGCTCATGGAACGTTCAGCAGGGCTGTATGCTCCAGTGGCTGGGAACCGACTTTTCAAAAAAGATACTATATAACGACTGCCGCAACGGCAAATATGTTTCGGTGATACTGGATATTTTCACCAAAGAAGAGCGCGTCATCAATGCGCCCGCCTACACCGTTTCAAACGACGGCAAAACGGCGCTTACGCTTGATTTTTCAAGGCTTTACAATCTGCGCCCGGGGTACGGCTATTACAATGTTCCCGAGCGCACAAAGGGAGAGGCGCTGCCCGACGCGCCCGCCGTGTGGAGAACAGACCTCGAAAGCGGCGCAGTCACGGAGCTGCTCACCTACAAGGACTTCGCGGAGTTTGAGCCGCGCCGCGAAATGCTCGAAAACGGCGCTGTCCACAAGGTAAATCATCTTATGCTTTCCCCCGACGGAACGCGCTTTATGGTGCTGTACCGCTGGTTTGTCGGCGAGAGAAAATACACGCGGCTCATCACCTGCGGCACCGACGGCAAGGATATGTACCTGCTTTCCGACGACGACATGGTAAGCCATTGCTGCTGGAAGGACAACACGCACATTTTAGCGTTCGAGAACAAGAAGTCCGAAGGCATCGGCTACTATCTTATGACCGATAAAACGCAGGAATACTCGCGCTGCTGGAGGGAGCTTGACAGCGACGGACACCCCGGCTACGCGCCCGACGGCACTATTGTCACCGACACCTACCCCGACCGCGCCCGCATACAGTATCTGCGCATTATGGACGGCGAAAACAGCTCGCCCCGCGTGGCGGCTAAGGTCTTTTCGCCGTTTAAATACGACAACGACACGCGCTGCGACCTTCACCCGCGCTTCGACCGCACGGGCAGCAAGATATGCTTTGATTCGGTGTTCGAGGGTCACAGGGGGCTTTACACGGTAAACCTGCCGAAAAAAACGTCCGAAAAAGCCCCGCAGACCGCGCTTATCTCGGTGATAACGCCCGTTTACAACGCCGAAAAGTATATCGAGCGCAGCGTGGATTCGGTGCTTAAACAGACCTATAAAAATATAGAGATAATCCTCGTCAACGACGGCTCGACCGACAGCAGCCTTGCGGTATGCCGCCGACTTGCCGAAAAATATCCGCAGATAACCGTCATCGACAAGAAAAACGGCGGCAGCGGTTCGGCGCGTAACGCGGGACTGCGTGCGGCCCGCGGGGAATATATCGGCTTCGTTGACAGCGACGACTGGGTAACGCCCGATTACTATGAATACATGATGAACCTGCTTACGGCGAACGATGCCGACGTTGTTGATGTCGGCGTGGCGCAGGTGAAAAGCCCCGAAGAGCGCGTTCCCGACGGCGGCTCTGTGGCGATATACGACGGAAACGAGATCCTCCGCCACTACCTGCTGCGCGGCATGAGCGAGCAGGGCGGCGCTCCGTTCTCGGCTTGCCGCAAGCTCTACCGCGCCGAAGTATTCGCCGGCGACGCGGCTTGGTTCCCCGAAGGCACCGTCAACGAGGATATTTGCTTCAATTACCGTCTGCTGCAAAAGTGCGGACGGGCGGTGGTCAGCGAGTGTGTTAAATATTTCTATTTTCAGGGAAAAGTCAGCGTTTCGAACGGGGCGCTCAAACGCCGCGATATGGCTCTTATTAAGGTATCGCGGGAGCTTGTGGACTTGGCGCGAAGCTCGGGCGACGCTGGTATAATCGAGCTTGCGGAAATGAAGCTGGCACGGTCGTATTTCTCGCTGCTGGCAAGGGCTGCTAAGTTTGGCACCGATTCCGCAAGCGTTTCCGACCCCGAAAAACTGGCGAAAAAGCTGCAAAGGGGTTTGAGGAAAAGTCTGCCGCTGCTGATGCGTTCGCCGATGTCGCGTTCAAGAAAGATATTGGCGGCGGCGTTCGCGGTGAATTACAAATTAAGCTGTAAGATGATAAGGGCGTTAAAGCTCTAATACTATAAATAAGAGTTTTCGTTAAAAGGCAAACCAAAAGTCTTAGGAAGGGGGCGGCACGAGCAAGCTCGTGCAGGGGATAACCCTTCTTCAGAAGGGTTTCCCCCACAAAAGCTGGCGGCAGTCGGAATCTTACGGCTAAAGAGAAGCCGTTAAGTCCAAAATAAAATCGGCAATTTCGAGAAAAGTGAACAAAAACAAGCAAAGCGATAAAATCAGCATAACAGAGCGGAAACAAGCAAATTGCCGATTTTAATTTGCGAAAGAGCGAAGCGATTTTCGCAAATAATAGCGCGGAGCAGGCAAAACCCTTCCCGACAAGGCAGGATTTGCACGACAAACGGGCGGGAGTCGAACCTGCCCCCGCCCTGCAAGAATTGCGCGATAACAAGGATTTCCTCAGAAACGGGGGTTCGGGATATGAAAATAGTATTCCTCGCATATCTGCACGGATACGGCGGCGCGGAAAGGCAGATAATATTGCTTGCAAACGCAATGTCGGAGAGAGGTCACGACGTTACGCTTATCTCGGTATGCGACGGCAATATTTGCTATGCGCTTGGGCGCGGGATAAAGTACCGTCATCTTCCCGACCGCAGGAAAAACGCGCTGCGTTTGATAACAAGATATATTGACATAAAGAAACAGCTCGAAGAGCTGCGCCCCGACGTATCCGTGAGCTTTTGGTTCCAGTCGGCTTACCTTACCGCCGCAATGCCGAAAGCCGTAACGGGCAAGGTGGTCTATTCCGAAAGGGGCGACCCCGGCGACCGCGAATACACCGGGCTTATGGGCTTGATAAGGCGGCTCACTCTGCCGCGAATCGACGCATTCGCTTTTCAGTCGAAGGCGGCACAGGGCTATTTTGACAAAAGCGTCCGCAGGCGGAGCGCCGTGATACCGAACCCCGTGTTCGTCAAGGCGGAGAGCTTCCCCGAAGTCTGTCGGCGGCGGAAAGCGATAGTCACGGTCGGCAGGCTGCACCCGCAGAAAAATCAGCGGCTGCTGATAAACGCATTTGCCCTGATAGCGGACAGGTTTCCCGAATACACGCTTGAGATCTACGGCGACGGCGAGCTTGAAAACGCGCTGAAAAATCAGATAAATTCGCTCAGTCTGCGGGACAGGGTGTTCCTCATGGGGACAAGCGACCGCGTACACGAGCTTATGCGCGGCGCGGAATTGTTCGTGTTAAGCTCCGATTACGAGGGGCTGCCGAACACGCTCATGGAGGCTATGGCTTTAGGTATGCCGTGCGTTTCAACCGACTGCCGACCGGGCGGCGCAAGGGAGCTTATCGACGACGGCAAAAACGGCGTTATCGTTCCCGTGAACGACTGCCGCAGGCTCGCCGACAGCATCGCGGAGCTGCTTTCCGACAGCGCACGGCGAAAGGCGTTCGGGCTGGCTGCCGCCGCGAAAATGAAACGCTTTGCTCCCGAAAGGATATATAACAAATGGGATACTTTTTTCAGGATAACTGCGGCAAGGCGCTCCGAAAAATGTTGAAGCTATAAATGAACGGTTTCCTGCGGCATTATGTAGGGGCGCACCTATGTGTGCGTCCGCGAATCAGCACATTGTCACACCGAAAAAGGCGACATTTCCAAGAAAACGGGCACACACGGGCATGAACAAGTTCGTGCAGGAAGAAGGGCTGCCCCCCTTCTTAATACTTTTGGTTTGCCCTTGCGTATTCGTGGCTTTCGCGCATTTATGAAAGGAAATATAAACAAGTGAACAGACGCAGATTTTTAACTAAACTGGTAAATCAGCTTGCTCTGACGCTGCTGCTGGTTTCGAATGTCTGCTTTTACACCGAAGAATATCTGATAATATACACGTTAATGAGCATGGCAGGTATGTTCGTGGCGTTCGCGGGGAATGTCCGTTCCTTTTCGCTGAAATTCCGTCCCGCCGGCTGCGTTTTCTGGCTGGCGGCGGTCTATTCGCTGATCTTTTTCTACGGTTTCGCGTTTTTGCAGGCGGGAGAATTTAACTCGGACGCATTGCTTTTCCGCCTGGGAGAGGAACTGGCGACCTTCATTATAATGAGGGAGCTTGTCAGATTCAGGGTAAAGACCGTGACAAAGCCGTTCATTATCGCGGGTATCTTCTCGATCGGTATGATGATATACGAGGAAGGCACGGCTATCCTTGAAGGCGGCATGAGAGTAGGCGACACCCTCAGCGGCAACACAAACACAGTCGCCTACAACCTGAGTCTCATCGCGCTGCTTGTGGTATGGACATTCTGTGCCGAACACAAATTCAAATACCTGCTGCTGTTCATCGCATTTATGCCGTTCATCTTCATTACAGGCTCAAAAAAGGGTCTGATAGTCATAGGCTTCGGGTTCATGATGCTGATGTACTACAACCGCAAAAACGTGTTTATGTGGGTCGCGGTGCTGATAGGCGCGGCGGCGGCGATATACGTTGTTTTCGAGGTGGATTACTTCTACAACATCGTCGGTTTCCGTATCGAGGATATGTACTACACCCTTACGGGACAGGCAACGCGCCTGAACTACTCCTACTCGACGGAAGAACGCACCTATATGATAAACGAGGGCTTTCAATTTTTCCTCGACAAGCCGATTTTCGGCGGCGGCTTCAACTACTTCTATTCAAGGACTGCCACCGACTGGGAATACTCGCACTGCAACTACATCGAAATGCTGTGTACTTTCGGCGTAACGGGTACATTGGTATATTATTCAAAGCACATCGGCAATCTTGTCAGACTTTTCATTGCCAAAGCGGACAGCGACAGGATAAGGGATCTGCGGACTATTGCGATATTCCTTGTTTTCACAGCGCTCGCGCTGGACGTTACCGCCGTATCGTTTTCGCAGCAAATGGTGTGGTATCTGCCGATAATAATTTCCTGCTGTTGTCTTGACGAGATTGGAAGGATAAAGAGAATGCACCACAGGGCTGCGCTTCCCGTGAAAGCCGAAGCGGTCATAAAGCCCGGAAGGCGAAGAATGCCCGAAGACGAGCGCCGGCGCAGAGAGCGGCTCCGCGATATTAGCAGGAACCGCTCCGCTGAAATGCGCAGCCGGGCATGGGAGAGAATAAAGAAATAAAGCACATCTGACAATGCAGGTGTGCTTTTTGTATATAACGGCGCAGGCAAACTAAAAGTCTTATACTATTTAATCATCAAGGCACTACCCACAACTTAAGGTTTACAAGGTGTAGGGCGGGGGCTTGCTCCCGCCCGTAAATGAACAGTTTTTAAAGATGATTTCCGTCAATTTTTTCTTAAGTTGTGGATAGTGAATGCAAAACCATTGAAAACATGATGATTTAGGGGTCATACGGGCGGGAGCAAGCCCCCGCCCTACATGGTTTTTGAGCGGTACATAATTTTGTAGGGGCGCTCCTGCGTGAGCGCCCGCAAACAGCCGCATTTTCTCCGAATGGACGCACACATGGGTACGCCCCTGCATCACTCAACAAGGCGATGTTTAGGGATAAAACAAGGGAGCAAGTCCCCCGCCCCGCAAGAATACCAATACATGGAACAAATTTGATTCCCGTGCAAATTTTCATCAGACACTTGACAATCCTCACAATATGTGATATAATAGTTATGCGTTTTTAGCATTAATGCAATACCGAAAGGAGCTTTTTAATGAGTAACATACCTTATAAGACCTATCTTGAAGAAAGCGAGATGCCCAAACAGTGGTACAATGTCCGCGCCGACATGAAGAACAAGCCCGCGCCGCTGCTCAATCCCGGCACACATAAGCCGATGACCGCCGAAGAGCTTTCCGTGGTTTTCTGCGACGAGCTGGTTCAGCAGGAGCTTAACGACACCGACGCTTACATCGACATTCCCGAAGAGATACGCGAGTTCTACAAGATGTACCGCCCCTCGCCGCTCGTTCGTGCTTACTGCCTTGAAAAGGCGCTCGGCACGCCCGCGAAAATCTACTACAAGTTCGAGGGCAACAACACTTCGGGCAGCCACAAGCTCAACAGCGCCATTGCACAGGCTTACTACGCCAAAAAGCAGGGCTTGAAGGGCGTTACCACCGAGACAGGCGCGGGTCAGTGGGGTACGGCGCTTTCTATGGCGTGCGCTTACTTCGGACTGGACTGCAAGGTATTCATGGTAAAGGTCTCCTACGAGCAGAAGCCCTTCCGCCGCGAGGTCATGAGGACTTACGGCGCGTCCGTTACGCCTTCGCCCTCCGAGACAACCAACGTCGGCAGGAAGATATTAGCAGAGCATCCCGGCACTACGGGAAGTCTCGGCTGCGCTATCTCCGAAGCCGTTGAAGTTGCGGTAGGCAGCGAGGGTTACAGATACGTTCTCGGCTCGGTGCTGAATCAGGTACTGCTGCATCAGTCTGTCATCGGCTTGGAGTGCAAGGCGGCGTTTGAAAAGATCGGCGTTAAGCCCGATATGATAATAGGCTGCGCGGGCGGCGGTTCGAACTTAGGCGGACTTATCGCGCCGTTCATGGGCGAAAAGCTGCGCGGCGAAGCCGATTACCGCATTATCGCGGTTGAGCCTGCCTCCTGCCCGAGCTTAACACGCGGCAAATACGCCTATGACTTCTGCGACACGGGCATGGTTTGTCCGCTGGCTAAGATGTACACGCTCGGCAGCGGATTCATTCCCTCGCCGAACCATGCGGGCGGTCTGCGCTATCACGGCATGAGCAGCACGCTTTCGCAGCTGTATGATGACGGTCTTATGGAAGCGCGTTCGGTTGAGCAGACAAGCGTATTCGAGGCGGCGCAGTTCTTTGCGAGGACTGAGGGCATTCTCCCCGCGCCCGAATCGAGCCATGCTATCCGTGCGGCTATGGACGAAGCGATCAAGTGCAAGGAGACGGGCGAGGAAAAGACTATCCTGTTCGGTCTGACGGGTACCGGTTACTTTGATATGGTGGCATATCAGAAGTACAATGACGGCGAAATGACCGACTATATCCCCACTGATGAAGACCTTGCGAAGGGCTTTGCGGGACTGCCGGAGATTTGATAACAAAGTTTTTAATAATCCATAAAAGAAACACCGACGGTCTGTCAAGGCTGTCGGTGTTTTGCAGGTTTTGCGCTCATAATTTCTATCTTTCGCCGAATATCTTTGACAATATCTTACAAAGCGTTTCGGCTTCTTCCTTAGTCAGATCAACACACCCGCATATCTTCCCGGGAACTTCAAGCGCCTTCTCACGCAGCGCCATTCCCTCATCAGTCGGCGAAATGTCAAGCAAACGTTCGTCACTCTCATCACGCCGCCGCACTATCAGTCCCTTCTGTTCGAGCTTTTTCAGCACGGGCGTAAGCGTCCCCGAATCGAGATATAACGTACTGCCGATCTCACGCACACTTACCGTCCCGCGCTCCCACAACACAAGCATGGTAATGTACTGTGTGTAGGTCAGCCCCAGCTCGTCAAGAATGGGCTTGTACCGCCGCAGTATCTCCCGCGAAGCGGCATACAGCGGAAAGCACATCTGATTTGAAAGCAGCAGGCTGTCATATCTGCCGCCCCCGCAGTCGCTCATTTTACCGCCGCCCCGATAAACGCCGCCATCTGCGCCTTCGGCTTGAAGCCTACCGACATTTTCACCAGCTCGCCGTTTTTGAACACGCCGACGGCGGGAATGCTCATTATCCCGAACTGCGCCGCCAGCTCGCCGTTTTCGTCAACGTCGCAGGAGAAGAACTGAACGCCGCCCATTTCGTCCGAAAGCTCTTCAAGAACAGGCTCCAGCATACGGCAGGGGCCGCACCATGTCGCATTAAAATCCACGACCGCCGCACCCGCAGCGATCACCGCATCAAAATTATTGTTGTTGATCTCGTTAATCATAATTATACCTCCCAAATATTATTGATTATTATCAAGTTCCCGTAAATAACCTACCGCCGAAAGCGCCGCGATATTCCCCTGACCCGCCGCCTTGATATACTGGTAAGGCTTTCCTGCAACGTCGCCGCAGGCAAACAGCCCGGGAATGTTCGTGCGCATTTCGTTATCGACTTTGAGATGAACGCCGTCCGTTTCCGCGCCCGGGAACAGCTTGTCCGGCATTACCGCGTCGCGCAGGACGAACACGCAAGCCGCGCCGTAAAGCGCCTTTTCGGTGCGCAGACCCGTCACGGCTTTCCCGCCGATTATCTCGGTCGGCTTTTCGTTTATGACCGTGATGTTATCACGCGCAGAGGGCGTTCCCCCTCCGGTGGGGAAATACAGCACGTTCTGCGCTATCTCGGCTAAATACTCCGCTTCGGCGGGGGATTCGGCGCTCTGACCTATCACGGCGACGGTCTTTCCCTTGTAGAATCTGCCGTCGCAGGTGGCGCAATAGCTCACTCCCCTGCCGAGAAATTCGTCCTCGCCCGCGAGCAATTTGCCCTGAACGACCCCCGTAGCCGCGATGACCGCCCGCGCTTCAAGCATTTCCTCGCCCGCCTGCAAGCCGAACCAGTCGCCCATAGCGTAGACCGCGCCGACCTGAGCTTCTGTAACGGAGATCTCAAGCGCCGCCAGATGTCCGCGCAGGTGTTCGGCAAGCTCCGCGCCCGTAACGCCGGGCAGACCGGGATAATTGTCTATGCGGTGCGCCTTTGTTATCTTGGGGCTTAATGCGGCGCTGCCGAGAAGCAGGACGTTTTTTCCGCGGATCTTAGCCGTTATTGCGGCGGAAACACCTGCGGGGCCCGTACCGATTATTGCAATATCATATCTCATAATTCCCGCCTTCTTTCTTACGTTTCGAAAACGTTTGATTCGATTGTATAAAATTCAATTGTGTGCAATTTAATTTTGTACTTCTAATATAACATATTATTTCCCGCCTGTCAAGAGGTATTCTGATGTTTTACATTTTGTTCATAAAGGAAGCAGTCGGAGAAAAAAACAAAAGTCTTAGGAAGGGGGACACGAACAAACTCGTGCAGAAGATTTGCGGCAAGCGGCGGGAGCAAGCCCCCGCCCTACATTTATTCAAACATCGTACAGACTTTTGTATCAAATTATTGCCTGAATTTGAATTTATTTGTGCAGATATACAAAGTTTTCCGAATAACTCAAAATACTCTTGCATTTTTCAGAAAAGGTGATAAAATATAATTAGCACTCGGAGATAATGAGTGCTAAGAGTGCTTATATCATACAAGTCAATATTATTTTTAATATGTAAAGGAGAGATTTCACATGAAAATCAAACCGTTGCTCGACAGAGTGGTAATAAAACAGTTTGAGGCTGAGGAAACAACTAAGGGCGGCATCATCCTTACCGCCAAAGCTCAGGAAAAGCCCCAGATATTCGAGGTAGTAGCAGTAGGCGAGGGCGGCGTTATCGACGGCAACGAGGTAAAGATGTATCTTAAAGTCGGCGACAAGGTTCTTGCAGGCAAGTACAGCGGCACAGAGGTCAAGGTTGACGGCGAGGAATACACCATCATCAAGCAGTCGGACGTTCTCGCAGTAGTTGAAGAC
>CACYSH010000071.1 GCA_902776945.1 uncultured Ruminococcus sp. | reverse complement strand
ATTCCCGACGATCAGTGGGGCGACGGTTCGAAATACGGCGGCGGCAGCGGCGGCGGTAGCGAAGTTAAGCCTAATGATTTCGGCTGGTACTTCAATTACGGATTTGAAAACGGTTCCGACCCCTTCACCGGAAGAGGCTCCGCAAAGGTAGCTTCAAGCAGCAGTGAAGCATTCGTCGGCAGCCACTCGCTCTATGTATCCGGCAGAGAGAGCGCATGGAACGGCGCTACCTACAAGCTCGATTCCGGCACATTCAAGGCGGGTACTGCGTACAGCTTCAGCGCTATCGTGAAATTTACAGACGGTCCCGAGACCGATAAATTCCACTTCACTCTCCAGTACGACGGCGCAGACGGCACGACCTATTACGACAAGATCGACACCAAGGTAGTCGTAAGAGACGCATGGACTCAGCTTTCGAACATGAATTACAAGCTGCCCGAAGGCGCTACCAATATGCAGATCTACGTTGAGACCGACGACTCCACCACTTCTTTCTATCTTGATGAGGTTATCGGCGCAGTAGCCGGCACGGGCATTCTCGGACCCAAGCCTGTAAAGGCACCTATGGACGTAAGAGGCGACGTTAACGGCGACGGCGCTATCACCGCAATGGACTTCGTTCTCGCCAAGAAGGGCGTTCTCAAGGGCTTCGACAGCGACAGAGCCAAGAATGCGGCAGACGTTGACAAGAGCGGTACCGTTGACAACGACGATGTTGAGCTTATCAAGAAGTATGTTCTTAAGCTGATAGACGAGTTCCCCGTAGCGGCAGCACACGTTGACGTATCGGCTATGGAAGCTAAATTCCAGAACGTAAAGCCCGGCGTAAGCTATAAGTATGACGGAGAGAACAATCCGCTTACAACAACACGTTTCGGCGCTGACCCCGGCTGGATGGTTTACGACGGCAGACTTTATATCTACACCACCAACGACGCTTTTGAGACCAGAAACGACGGTCAGTATCAGGAGAACACCTATAACTCCGGCACGATCAACTGCATCTCGACAGCTGATATGGTAAACTGGACAGACCACGGCGCTATCCCGATAGCTGCACGCAACGGCAGAACTACCAACGGCTGCGTTTCGTGGGCAAACGCTGCATGGGCTCCCGATGCCTGCTGGAAGATGATAAACGGCAAGCCTAAGTTCTTCCTCTACTTCGCGAACAGCGGCGGCGGTATCGGCGTTGTAACTGCCGACAGCCCGACAGGTCCCTGGACTGATCCGCTTGGTCATGCGCTCCTTACTCACAACTCCCCCAACTGCTCGAACGTTGAGTGGATGTTCGACCCCGGCGTATACTACGATGAGACTACCGACGAGGCTTATCTCTTCTTCGGCGGCGGACGTAAGAACGGCGTTCCGGCAGCTACTCCCGGCACAGGTCGTGTTGTTAAGCTCGGCAAGGATATGATCTCTCTCGCAAGCAATCCCGTTCAGATGAACATTCCTTATCTCTTTGAAGACTCCAGCGTTATCAAGGTCGGCGATACATGGTATTATTCCTACTGCTCCAACTGGAACGTAGGCAACCAGACTATCAACGGCGTAAACTTCGGAAACGCTGACATTCTTTACATGACCTCCAAGACTCCTCTCGACGCTAACTCCTGGACTCTCGCAGGCAACGTATTCAAGAACACAGGTTCGCAGAGAATAGACAACGGCGGTAACAACCACCACTCTATCATCTACTTCAAGGGCAAGTACTATGTTGCTTACCACAGCCGTCAGTATGCTATCCGCAAGGTAAAGGCTGAAAATATCAAGATCTACAACAGCAATAACCAGCTGACAGCAGACGGTAACTATCGTTCTACTCAGATCAACGAATGCACATTCAGCAACGGCAAGTTCTCTTGCAGCGGCGATATGAAGGGCGTTTCGCAGATCGAATCCCTCAATCCCTACACGACCGTTCAGGCAGAAACAATGTCCAATCAGTCTGACAATGTTGTTGTAAACGGCGTTGGCAACACCACTGTTTCCATGAAGTCGGGCAGCTGGCTCAAGGTCAGCGGCGTAAACTTCAGCAAGGGCGTAAGCACCATTACTATCAAGGGTAAGGGCAACGGCACCGTTATCAAGGTCTGCACAGGCAGCACCACCGGTCCCGTTATAGGCTATGTTGAGCTTAACGGCACTATGAGCGAGCAGACTGTTGCAGCTATAAGCTCTGTAAGCGGTCAGAAGGATCTGTACTTCGTAGCAAGCGGCAACGCAGAACTCGACAGCTGGAGCATCGGCTGATTTGCGGCAGCAAAAGTTAAACATTTCAGTTCCTTAGATAAGGGCTGTTAAAGAAAAGAGCCTGGCATTTCCGGAAATGGAGTGTCAGGCTCTTTTTGCGGTATTACAGAAAACGCAAAGCAGGGGCAGACACGGGGTTCAGCGCCCATGCGCTGGCGAGGGGTCAACCGCACAAGTCAGCATGATCCGACCGAAGCCGAACCGCATTTTGCACAAACAAATTACAGAACGAATAAAAAACGGGCAATTCCTGTCGGGAACGCCCGTTTTGTTGTTTATTCAGTTAGCGCCTGTGCTTATTCCTTATCTTTCTTGATATGCTGTGCAAGGCTGATAGCGAAACCGGAAGGCGATACCATAAGCGTAGCCTTTGACGAGCCTGTTTCAGTCACCTTTTCGCCCTGAGTGTTCTTGAAGCCGTGTTCGGTAAGGAAGTTGTAAGCCTCGTCGAAATCGCGCACGGTCATTCTGATAGCAGTCATATCCTGCGGCATCTGGTCAACCTGAGCAATGTCAACGCGGAAGCCGTCGGGGTTCTTCATGTCGTAGTTGGTGATAGTCTCGTTTATGCCCGTCTTTGTGTGCGCGTGTTCAAAGCCGAGAGCCTCGAAAAGCTCGGTAACTGCCTTTGCGTCCTTGGTAACGATAAGCGGGTTGAATGCAGAAATTTTCATAAGAAATACCTCTTTTCGTAAAATTGTATGTCAGACTTCCGCGGAGGTCTGCTGTATTTTTCCGCCTGAAACGGCGGTCTGTGACTTGTGTTGGTGATAAGCCGTATTGTTTGGTATTATCTGTGAATTGATTACATAATATATTATACTACATTATTTGAAATAAGTCAATAACAATTATGTGATATTCTGCCAAAAAGTTATACGAATTTTATCAAAAATATTTGTACGTTTTAACTAATAGACTTTTGCGAGTGTGATAACGTGTATTGTAGGGGGCGCATTGCATACGGCAATTTCGGGGTCACACGGGCGAGCGATGCTCGCCCCTACACCGTTTTTTCTCAACCCAAGGCGGAAATATTTAGGCGATTTTCATGTATGGGCGCGCATTGCGCGTCCGTGAACGCCCCACAAAATCGCGATTTTTACGGCATTTTTAAATAGGTTAATGCGTATGGGGGCTTGCCCTCGCCGCTTGACTGCGCAATTCTGCCACACCGCCGCGATTTTCTGACATTCGCGCAATTCATTTTGCTCTTAGCCGTTAGTTTGCGAATGCGGTCGTTTTTTGTGGGGGATAACCCTTCCTAAGACTTTTGGTTTGTCTTCACTTTGCGTTATTGTATCACATTGCCCGCAACAAATCCGCAACAAATCCCCCGCTTTTTTTTCCGTAACTCTAAAATTTGTAGAAAGTCACAAATTTCATACAAAAAGTTTGTGCAATATTTCAAACCGAAATCCCCCGATTTGTTGCGGATTTGTTGCACCCATATGATATAATAGATGTAAGCTATATGCTTGAAATTTATTTATGAAAGGAAAATGAACATGACTATTAACAAGATCACAAAGGACGGAACGATGACGGCGGAGATCAGCGGCAGAGTTGACACAACTACCTCGCCCGCGCTCGAAAACGAGCTTAAGGAGAGCTTCGACAAATGCAAAAATATGGTTCTTGATTTCGCGAATGTGGAGTACATTTCTTCGGCGGGGCTGAGAGTTCTTCTCTCCGCGCACAAGACCATGAGCAAAAAGGGCGGCATGAAGCTCATAAACGTAAGCGAGGACATCATGGAGATATTCGAGGTCACGGGCTTTTCCGAGATACTCGATATTGAGTGAACGAAAGTAAAAGGGGGTAAAACGGCATGAAGGAGCTTAAAACAGAAGCATTAAAGGAAAATTTGCCGGAGGTGATCGCCTTTCTGGACGAACAGCTTGAAGCTGCTGACTGCCCGATGAAACTGCAAATGAAACTCGACATCGCCGTTGAGGAAATATTCGTGAATATCGCGAATTATGCCTACCCCGACGGGACGGGAACGGTGGTCATGCAGGTGGAGATGCTTTCCGACCCGCCAACGGTCGAGATAACATTTATTGACAGCGGCGTTCCCTACGACCCGCTCGCAAAGCCCGACCCGGATATAACTCTTTCAGCAAACGAACGGCAGATCGGCGGTCTTGGGATTTTCATGGTAAAAAAGAGCATGGACGATATGAAATATCAGTACCTTGACGGAAAGAATATTCTCACACTCATAAAAAGGCTGGTGATAACATGATAAAAAGGTTCGGAATGACACTCGGCGGATTGCAGCAGAAAATACTGAATCTTGTGCTGATCTTCATTCTTGCGATCGTCGGCGTTTTTATGGCGGTATCGACCTATCTTTCAAAGAATCTGTCATCGGTAGTGGAGGAATCCGCGGCGGGGCAGAAGGCTTCAATGACAATAATAAACGAAAAAACTATGACTGCGGTGCTTGAATCGGCAATGGTGCAAAGCACCGATATGCAGGCGAACATTGCGGACAGCGTGTTTGCCGAAGCCCGCGGAAATGTCACCATGCTCAGGGATTACGCCGAGTATATCTTCAATCACCCCGATGAGTTTACCGATAAGACCGCCGAGCCGCCAAAGAAGGAAAACAACGGCATACCTTCGGTGCAGCTCCAGCACGAGGCGGGTTCAGACCCCGCCGACGACAAATATCTCGGGCTGGCGGCGAATATGAACGAACTGATGCTCACCATGTTCAAAAATTCCGATGTACTAAATTCGAGCTTTATTGCGACTGCCGACGGCAGCATAATCTTTGTTGACGACCGCTCGGGCGAGTATTTCGATGAAAACGGCAATGTCGAGACCTTCGAGACCCGCCAGCGCCCCTGGTACATCGGTGCTGTGAATGCGGGCGGGCTGTATTTCACGGGCGTTGAGCTTGACGCATTTACGGATATTCCCGGGCTGGTCTGCGCGGCTCCCGTGTATGCCGACGGCGAGCTTGTGGCGGTTGTCGGCGCGGATATTTTTCTTTACAACATCTCGGAATACGTCAAAGAATCCGCCGATTCGGGCAGTATGACGTTCATTATCAATCATAACGGAGAAAAAGTATTTTCTTCGGTAAGCGACGGCGAATTTAAAGCGGAGACATCGGCGAACGCGGAAGACCTCCGCAAAAGCGACAATACAGATGTCGCGGATTTTGTGACAAAGGCTCTCAATGAAAAGACAGGCTTGCAGACGGTGAATATAAACGACAAGACCTATTATGTCTGCGGCTCACCAATGGAGACCGTCGGCTGGACGGTGGTTTCCGCAGTTGACAAGGCGCTTATGAACGCTCCGGCAGACGCTATGCTGGCAGAATATGATAGGATAAACAGCGACGCGCAGAGCGTTTATAAGAAAAACGCGGGAAATTCGAAGAATACCATGCTCGTTATGACGATTGTAATACTTATTCTCGGAACGGCGAGCGCTCTTTTCACGGCGGGCAGGATAGTCAAGCCCGTCGAGCGCATGACCGAGCGTATCGGCGAGATAAACGACAACGATCTTGCATTTGAAATGGAGGACGCTTACCGCACAAAGGACGAGATAGAAGTTCTTGCCGAAGCGTTCGCCACGCTGTCCAGGCGCACGAGGGATTACATCGCACAGATAACGAAGATAACCGCCGAAAAGGAGCGTATCGGCGCGGAGCTGGAGCTTGCAACGCGGATCCAGGCGGATATGCTGCCGAATATCTTCCCCGCGTTCCCCGAGCGCCCCGAGTTCGATATTTACGCTTCAATGACCCCCGCTAAGGAGGTCGGCGGCGATTTCTACGACTTCTTCCTTATCGACGACGACCATTTAGGGCTTGTCATGGCGGACGTTTCGGGTAAGGGTGTTCCTGCGGCGCTGTTTATGATGATGTCTAAGATCCTTGTCAACAACTTTGCGATGATGGGCGGCAGTCCCGCGCAGGTCTTGCAGCAGGTCAACACGCAGATATGCAAGAATAACGACGAGGAAATGTTTGTTACCGTGTGGTTCGGCGTGCTTGAAATATCGACGGGCAAGGTCACGGCGGCTAATGCGGGACATGAGTATCCGATGATCAAGAAAGCCGACGGCAGTTTTGAGATATTCAAGGATAAGCACGGTTTTGTTGTCGGCGGCATGGACGGCGTTCGCTATAAGGAGTATGAGTTTACGCTTGAAAAGGGCGGGTCGCTGTTCCTTTATACCGACGGTGTGGCGGAAGCGACTAATGCCAAAAATGAGCTTTTCGGTACGGAGAGAATGATTTCCGCGCTGAATATTGCTCCCGATGCAGACCCGAAGACGCTGCTTTTAAATATGAAGAATGCGGTAGATGAGTTTGTGGGAGAAGCGCCGCAGTTTGACGATCTTACCATGCCGGCTGCACGAACTTGTTCGTGCCATTGCTCCCGCCCGTAAATGAACGTTTTTTAAAGATGATTTCCGTCAATTTTTTCTTAAGTTGTGGATAGTGATTAATAACAAACAAGCCACGATATTCCCGCAGGAATTATCGTGGCTTTTTTATGCGCAATATTTCAAATCCCCAGCTTTTCGGCGGCTTCCTGCCACAAGCCTTCGTCATCGAAGGGCAGCTTTTTTTTGCGGCTCGCCTTTGACACACAGCGCACGACTTCATCGTTATAATTTCTGCCCGTGCGCAGCGCCGCTATGTACGCCCGCGACCATACGTTCGCCTTTTCAAGCAGACCGCTCGTCTTAAATTCCTCAATAACGGCTTCGCGGTCGAAGGGGACGTAAAGCGTTTCGTGCCGCCAGTTTTCGCCCTCCTCCGCCGTCAGCATAACTATTGTCGCTTCAAGTCCCGGGTGCTGGGGATTCCCCACCGAACCGGCGTTCACGATAGTCTTTTCGCCGACTGAAAGCTCATAGCATTTATGACAGTGACCGCAGACGAGCAGCCGCGTGTTCATATCGGCGATAACCTCGCGGGTGTCCTTGCAGTCGCCGACAAACAGCCGCCGGTTGTTCTGCATGGAGCCGTGACAAATCTCGAAAGGCTCAAAGCGCTCGGGCTTTACCTCCATTCCGATAGGCATACTCTCGAAAAAGCGCAGGTCGCTGCCAGTCAGGTTTTCGTAGGTATAGAGCAGCGAGCCGCTCTGCGAACACCAGTGCCAGTTCTCCGAAAGCCTTTTGGTGTGGTCGAGCAGATAGTCCTCGCGGTTGCCGCGCACGAACCATGTTTCGTAATCATCAGCCGCCTTTTTCAGCAGCTTCATTGTTTTCTGCGGGTAGGGGCAGTCGGTGACGTAATCGCCGAGAAATGCTATACCGTCGGCGCGTTCGGCGCGGATACGGTCAAGGCAGGCTTCAAGCGCGATATGATTGCTGTGAATATCGCCGAGTACGGCTATTTTCATGAGGAACACTCCCTGTAATTATAGTAGCAACGTCCACGATTTATAGTAAACGTAATAATAAATAAGACTTTTGATATGCCCCTGCTTTGTCCTTGTTTTGCGTTTTTCGCTTGTTCTTTTATGCGCCCTTGCTTACCGCCGCCGAAAGCGAGATATTCCCCGCACGGAGCAGCGCAGTATCAATATGGTCGCAGAAATTCTCCGCACCGACTATCTCAACAAGCCCCGCCTTATCCATAGCGTGCATGGGCTGCGGATTGACGTGCGAGAACACTACCTTCACGCCCTGCTTACGGCAGCGCGAAACAACATCGGTCAGCGCCGCAACGCCCGAAGCGTCTATCGCGGGAACGTTCCTCATGCGGACAACAAGAACATTTGTTTCCTTATCGTCAAGCATATATCCGAACTTCTCGGACGCGGCAAAGAACATAGGTCCGTTTATCTCGTATACTTTGGTATGCTCGGGTATGCGTTTCAGGGAGATGTTGTCGGGGTCGGTCTCCTCGTCGTCCGCATCGACCCATGTGTGAGCCTCGGTAACGTCCGCCATGCGCTTCATGAACAGCAGGGCAGCCATAACCATGCCAACGCCGATAGCAACAACAAGGTCGAACACAACGGTAAGAGTAAGCGTAACGAGCAGCACGGCAATGTCGCTCTTGGGAGCGGTCTTAATGGTGTTGCGGATATTCTTCCAGCCGCTCATGTTGTAGGCTACTATAAAGAGTATCGCGGCGATGGTGGGCATCGGTATCAGACCTGCAAACTGCATGAGAATCACAAGTATCAGCAGCACAACGACCGAGTGTACCATGCCGGAAATTGGCGTTCTGCCGCCGTTTTTGACGTTCGCGGCAGTCCTTGCGATAGCGCCTGTTGCGGGGATTCCGCCGAACAGCGCCGAACCGATGTTCGCGGCACCCTGCGCGATAAGCTCCATGTTCGAGCGGTGCTTTGAGCCTATCATGCCGTCCGCGACGACGCAGGAGAGCAGCGACTCAACCGCCGCCAGCAGCGCAATTGTGAACGCCGACGGAACAAGCGCCTTTATCCTCGCGAAGCTGACAGCAGGCAGCGCGAATTTGGGCGGGTCGGAGGATATTGTATAAAGATCCTCGATGGTATTAACTTTCATTCCCGTAAGCTCAACTATCGCCGAGCAGACGATAACGGCGATGAGCGACGCGGGTATCTTTTCGAGCTTTTTAGGCCACAGAATAAGTATCGCAAGCGAGATAGCTCCGATGAGCAGCGCCCACGGATTGAACGTGTTCATGCAGGAGAATATCTCCGTCACCTTGTCAACGGTCTCAATGGGGGCGTTTTTGAAGGTCAGCCCGAGAAAGTCCTTTATCTGTCCTATAACTATCGTTACTGCAATACCGAACGTAAAGCCCGCGGTTATCGTGCCGGGTATGTATTTGATCAGCTTACCGAAGCGGCAAAGCCCCATAAGTATCATGATGATACCTGCCATAACAGTTGATATAACAAGACCGTCCATGCCCTGCGAGGCGACTATTCCCGCGACTATCGTAGCGAAAGCCGCCGTAGGTCCCGCGATCTGTACGCGGCTGCCGCCCATGAACGATACGATAAAGCCTGCGACTATCGCGGTGTAAAGACCCTGTTCGGGGTTCACGCCCGAAGCCAGCGCCAGCGCAATAGACAGCGGCAGCGCGATAATTGCGACGATAACGCCTGCGGTAATGTCCTTTGCGCACTGCTGGGGCGTGTAGCCCTTGATTACCGAGAACAGCTTTGGTTTAAGTTTTTCTTCGGTAGGCTTGACATGGGGATTCTTGTAGACTTCCATATTTTTCAGCTCCATTTCCTTTTCATACGATTCTTACATTTTTTCACGACAATTATTATTATACTACTTGAAATGTTGCCAAATAATGTGTTAATTATTACGAAGATATTTTCGTATACTTTCATATTAATATGAGGTTGGTCAAAGAGATAGACGGCAATATGTACAAATCGGGGACGGTTATTTTGTGATAAATCACTATTCGGGATTGTCACGGGATTTATAGTAAGTGTCAGAATAGATTGCGCGTTACAAAAAACCACAAAACCTGCAAAATGAGGGCTTTGCTATTCAAAATATCTTCTATTTGCTTGACTTTTCGCCGCGAAAGTTGTATAATCATAACAATACATCATAATGAAGGAGCTGAGAAAAATGATCTGCTGCCCATGCTGCGGATTCTTTACCATACCCGACGGCGACGGTGACATCTGCCCCGTATGCTTCTGGGAATACGACAAGGTGGCGCATAAATCCCCCGACGAGGTGATAGGTGCTAACGGCGTTTCGCTCGATACAGCGCGTGAAAATTATCTTGCCTTCGGCGCTTGCGAGGAACGCTTCAAAACGAACGTCCGCCGCCCCACCGACGAGGAACGCACCCAACGCGCCCAAAGCCGCGATATAATTATCCCCAACGAGACAGAGCTAACGGTGGTAGGCAAGTTCCGTAAAACGATATGGTCAAAATTCTTAAAGGGCGTTAAGGATTACGAGCTTATCAGTGAGGGCGACAAAATAGCTGTCTGCATTTCGGGCGGTAAGGATTCCATGCTTACCGCGCTCTGCATGAAACGCCTGCAACGCTATTCGAAGGTGCCTTTTGAGGTCGAGTTCATCGTTATGGATCCCGGCTATAACGAGCGCAACCGTCAGCGCATAATCGACAACGCCGCAAAGCTCGGTATCCCGATACATATTTTCGATACGCCGATATTCAAGGCGGTAGATACTTTCGAGCAGAACCCCTGTTATATGTGCGCCCGAATGCGGCGCGGGTGGCTCTATAAACACGCGGGGTCGCTCGGGTGCAATAAGATAGCGCTCGGACATCACTTTGATGACGTTATCGAAACGATACTCATGGGAATGCTTTACGGCTCGCAGGTGCAGACGATGATGCCGAAGCTCCACAGCGAGCATTTCGAGGGCATGGAGCTTATCCGCCCGATGTACCTTGTCCGCGAGGAGGATATAATCAAATGGAGCGCCTACAACGGGCTTGAATTTATCCGCTGCGCCTGCCGCGTGACCGAGCAGAACGTCACCTGCGATACGGGCGGCTCGAAGCGGCAGGAGATAAAGAATCTTCTCTGCGAACTCAGGAAGGTGAACCCTGGCGTTGACAAGAATATTTTCCGCAGCGTGGAGAACGTCAATCTGCAAACGATAATCTCATATCATCGGGGGAAGGAATATCATCATTTCCTCGACGATTACGAAGAGGGCAGAAGCATTCGCGGATAATCGCACATTGATTCGTACAACAAATGTTGTAGGGCGGCTGCACGAACTTGTTCGTGCCATTGCCCCCGCCGCTTGTCACGCAAATCCTCATGGTTTCGCAATACAAATATTGTACGGGCGTGCATGGCACGAACTTGTTCGCGCAGTCGCCCGTGAATGCCCGCAAAACCGCGATTTTACAGCATTTTTAGTTAAATTAGTGCGTATGGGGCAAGCCTTGTGATATTCCGAGTTTGTGCAAATTGACGACATTGCTCGTTTATAGATTCAAAAAAACGCGCCGCAAGGCGCTCCTTAACTGTTCACTATTCACTATTAACTATTAACTGTAAAGAGAGGGGGTCGCATAGCTTGGATAAACTCCTTGAAAGAGATGTCACCTACGTCAAGGGCGTGGGTCCCAAAAAGGCGGAGCTGCTTGAAAAGCTCGGCATTAAGAACGTTTATGACCTTCTGCAATATTGCCCCCGCGATTATGTCGATCTGTCTAAGCCTGTTTGTATAAAGGACGCAGCTCCCGGCGCGGAGGAGCAGGTCGTCCTGCGGGCGCGTGTTGCCGCAAAGCTGCCGCCTTCGCATATCCGCAAGGGTATGACTATCTGTAAGGCGGTCTTTACCGACGATACCGATGATATTACCGTTACGCTTTTCAATCAGGAATATCTTTTCTCCACGCTCAAAGAGGGCGAAGATTATGTGCTTTACGGAAAAATCACAGGCAATATGCTCCGCCGCGAAATGAACTCCCCCACGATATTCCCCGCTAATTCCCCCGACCTGATAATACCCGTCTACCCCCTGACGGCGGGGCTTACGCAGAACGCCCTGCGCGGCGCGGTAAAGAAGGCGCTCGACCTCATCGGCGAAAAGATAGAGGACACCATGCCCCGCACCGTCCGCGAACGCTGCTGCCTCTGCACGCAGATATACGCATGGGAGAACGTCCATTTCCCGCGCACCCTTGACGGCGCACACGAGGCACGGCGGCGGCTCATCTTCGACGAACTGCTTATCTATTCGCTCGCGGTGGGCTATAACCGCATAATGGAAACCAATCTGAATAACTATCCCTTGCCGCCGCGCAGTCTGGAGAAATTCCGCCGCAGTCTGCCTTTTGAGCTGACAAAGGCGCAGATGAGGGCTATCGGGCAGATAGTCACGGGCATGAACGGCAGGCGGCGTATGAACAGGCTTTTGCAGGGGGACGTAGGCTCGGGAAAGACCGTCGTTGCCGCCGCCGCCGCGTATTTCGTCTATATGAGCGGCTTTCAGTCCTGCGTTATGGCACCGACGGAAATACTCGCCTCTCAGCATTACAAGACCTTTCAAAAGCTGCTTGAACCGCTCGGCATGAAGATAGGCTTGCTGACGGGTTCGCTCACGCCGAAGAACAAGCGCGAGGTGCAGGAAGCGGCGCAGCGCGGCGAGCTTGACTGCGTTGTGGGAACTCACGCGCTTTTCTCGGAAAATTCGGGCTTTAAAAATCTCGCTTTGGTGATAACCGACGAGCAGCACCGTTTCGGCGTGGAACAGCGGGCGGCTTTGGCAGCGAAGGGCGGGAATCCTCACAGGCTTGTCATGACCGCCACGCCGATACCGCGCACTTTGGCGCTTATCTTTTACGGCGACCTGGAAATATCTGTGCTTGACGAAATGCCGAAGGGCAGAAAGCCCATTTCGACCTACGCCGTGACGGGTCAGCTGCGTGAAAGGGCATACGGCTTTGTGAAAAAGCAGCTTGACATGGGGCATCAGGGGTATATCGTCTGCCCCGCCGTCGATGAAAACGAGGTCGATCTTATCGACGCGACAAGCTATTACGAAACGCTTTCGAACGGCGTTTTTAAGGACTACCGTTTGGGGCTGCTGCACGGAAAGCTCCCCGCCGCCGAGAAAGAGGACGTTATGGAGCGTTTCAAGGCGGGGGAGATAGACCTGCTTGTGTCCACGACGGTAATAGAAGTCGGGGTCGATGTGCCTAACGCTACTATTATGTTTATAGAGAATGCGGACAGGTTCGGGCTTTCGCAGCTGCATCAGCTTCGCGGGCGTGTCGGGCGAGGGGATAGTGAATCGTATTGTGTGCTTATTTCGGATAACCGTTCGCCTGACAATATAAGGCGCATGAAGACGATAAGCTCGACGACGGACGGTTTCCGTATTGCTGAGGAAGATTTGCGTTTGAGGGGACCCGGAGATTTTTTCGGGACGAATCAGCATGGATTGCCTGCGTTTAAGATAGCTGATCTGACGCGGGATACGCGGTTGTTGGAAGATGCGCAAAGTCTTTCGAAGGAGATACTTGACGGCGATCCGGCGCTTGAAAAGCCCGAACACGCGGTAATGTTGGAATTGGTAAAAAGACTGACGGATAACGGCGCAGAAATGACATAATAAAAGCGCAAAGCCCGCGTTTTGTGCTTTTCGTGGGCTTTGCGCTTTTTTGCTTTGCTTTAGAGTCGGTTTGGTAACTTTTGCACACGGCTTATTTCGCTTTTGCACCTTGAAATCGAATAGATCTTGTCAAATATTCACGCACAAAAAGTTACTAAAAAGGCTTTTACAGCGTTTCCACAAGATCGGGTTTGCAGACCAAATGCCGCTCCGACGGTTCACAATCATCAGCCATATACGCGGCAGGCAACAACGCTATCAACTCATATTCCTTCGTTTTGGGAAATATCTCATGCACCTGCGGCGCGTCAAAATGACCTATCCATGTCGAACCAAGCCCCAGATCATGTATTTCAAGCATCATGTGCGTGGCAACGATAGCCGCGTCGATCTCGGCAAAATTCTTCTGATCGAAAGGTCTTACCCACGCGCCCTCATGCTTGCCGCCGATCATGAAGATAACGGGCGCGTCGGCAATAAATTTCATTTTCGTGGCGGAAAGCAGCTTTTCTTTAGCCTCCGCACTTTTGAATACCCATATCTTTACAGGCTGAAAATTTACCGCCGTCGGAGCGTCAAGCCCCGCCTTGACTATCTTCCCGATCTGCTCTTCCGTAACGGGGCGGGCGGGGTCGAATTTCCTCGCCGAAAATCTGTCTCTTGCAAGCTGTGAAAATTCCGTCATGATGATTACCTCCTATAAAAAAACGCCCGCAGCAACGGGCGCTTTATTCTTTTATTACGGTCTTGATGCTCTTCTTGAAGTACCCGACGAGGGAGCGCCGCCGTTAAGCTGATCCTTTATATCGCGGACTTCTCTCTTGACCTCGCGCAGATCCTTAGTTATGTCATGCAGCGAGCCGCAGATGTCTATCAAAAGCTCCAGTATTTCTGCCATTATAATTCCCCTCCGAAAAATAGTATAAGCTGTGCCGATACGCCTGACGTACCCGAACAAGAAAGAATGTCCTTTCATACAACTATATACATTTATTATACCATTTTTTAAAGATTAATTCAATATATTAATCTTCTAAAAATCAACCCGTACATTTGTGGAAAATGTACATATTTCGGGCAACAATAGTTAATAATTTAAATTAAATATCCTTGAAGTGAAAGCTCTTTTTGCCCGAAGCGTAATCGCCGACGATCTGCCCCTCGCCGTAGAGCTTGTATTTGTAGGTGACAAGCCCCTCCAGCCCGACGGGTCCCCTTGCGTGGATCTTGCTTGTGCTGATGCCTACCTCCGCGCCGAAGCCGTAGCGGAAACCGTCTGCAAATCGCGTGGAGCAGTTGCGGTAAACGCCCGCCGAATCGACAAGCTGCATGAAACGCTCGGCGGTCTCGTCGTCGGTGGTGATAATGCTGTCGGTGTGGTGCGAGCCGTGGCGGTTGATGTGGTCGATAGCCTCGTCAACGCTGCCGACGAGCTTGACGGAAAGTATCAGATCGAGATATTCTTTGAACTCGCTCTCGTCGATGACCTCGCAGCCGATCATCCCGCCGACCTCCGCCGTGCCTTTGAGCGCAAAGCCCGACTTTTCGGCACAGTCTTTGAGCTTCGGCAGGAAATCCGCCGCAATATCGCGGTGAACGAGCAGCGTTTCAACGGCGTTGCAGGCGGCGGTGTACTGGGTCTTTGCGTCGGCGATGACCGAAAGCGCGAGATTTTCGTCACAAGCCTTGTCAACGTAGATATGGCAGAGACCGTCGGCGTGACCCATTACGGGGATCTTGGTGTTGTCCATGATGTAGCGCACGAAAGCGTTGGAGCCGCGGGGGATAAGCAGGTCAACCTCGCGGTCGCATTTCAGCAGCTCGTCTATCTCGCTGTGAGCTTCGGCGAGCATAAGGCAGTTTTCGGGCAGACCCGCCTCGACCGCCGCCCTGTGGATAATTTCGAAAAGCACGCGGTTGGTGTTAAGGGTCTCCTTGCCGCCTTTCAGCACGGCGCAGTTGCCGCTCTTTATGCAAAGCGAGGCTATCTGCACGAGAGCGTCGGGGCGGGCTTCAAAGATAACGCCTATAACGCCTATCGGCACGGTAACGCGGTTAAGCACAAGTCCCTTGTCAAGCTCGCGGGAAAGGGTAGTTTTGCCGATAGGGTCGGGCAGTTCCTTGAGCTGTTCAAGTCCTGCCTGAACGGCGGTGCGCTTGCTGTAATCGAATTTAAGACGTTTCATGACCGCCTGTGAAATGCCGTTTTCGGCGGCGTTTTTGAGGTCAAGTTCATTTGCTTCGGTGATCTTGCCCTGGTCGATCATCATGAATTTGGCGATGTTTGAAAGCGCCTGATTTCTTGCTTCGTTGGTGGAAGCCGCCATGTAGGGCGAAGCGAGTTTCATTTCGGCTACACGTTCTTTTATGCTTATTTCATTGCTCATAATAGTACACCTCTTATATAAAATTCAATATTATTTGCGGAAATGATCGAAATGCGGCGGAATATACGCATAATTAAAAACTGTAAATATGCAAAGTCTGCAAAAAGCGCACCATATCACTAACGTTTATAAAAAGTTTACAAATTTCGCCGCCAAATCGCCCGGATTTGTTGCGGATTTGTTGCACCCTATGTGATATAATCAAATCAGCAGCCGGGGACGGGCGAAGTCTTTCGGGGTGCGTACATTAATTATATCACAAAAATCAGCATTTGTAAAGCAGATTCGAATAAAAAATCAACACAGGGTAAATTATTAAACGAATATGTTATCATCTATAAATATTCTGTGAAAATGCTCAATTCGGGTTGACATTCGCAGTCGCCTGTTGTATAATATAGATAAGTCGTTTTGTACGTTATACGGTTGTTTTGAGGCAGAAGATCGGGAGATCGGGAAGGACGGTATTATGAAAAAAACGGTACTTGCAATTGATCTTGGACAGACCTGGGGACGCGGCACCATTGCCGAGACAGACGGGGAAAAGATCACTCTTAAAGAAATCATACGGTTCAACAATACTCCTGTAAAGGTCAAGGGAACTCTTTATTGGGATGTTCTCAGACAGTTCAATCAGATAAAAAAATGTATCATCGCCGCCAGACCCTACAAACCTCAGAGCCTTGCTATCGACACCTGGGGGTGCGATTTCGCGCTGCTTGACCGAAACGGCGTGCTTGTCGGCAATCCCGTACACTTTATGGACGAGCGCACCGCAGGCATGGTGGATTATCTCAACATTACCGAAATGCCCCTTGAAAGGCTCTATGAGATAACAGGCGTTCAGGTCATCGGCTTCAATACGATTTTCCAGCTCGAAGCGCTTATGGTAAACCATGACATTCAGCTCGAAATAGCGAGCGAGATGCTTTTCATGCCCGATTACTTCAATTATCTGCTCTCGGGCGAGGACAGGACAGACCCCACTATCGCCACGACCTCGCAGATGATCGACGCAAAAACAAAGCTGTGGTCGCGTGAGATACTTGACGCTATCGAGCTTGACCGCCCGCACCCCGCGGGTATCGCCCCGAGCGGAACGGTGCTGGGTCCCCTGCTTCCCGAGCTTGCAAAGTCAATGGAGGTCGAGCCGCTTGACATCGTACTTGGCTGCGGTCACGATACCCAGTGCGCCATTGCCGCCGTTCCCGCCGAGGAAAACGAGGATATTCTTTACATATCGAGCGGCTCGTGGTGTATGTTCGGCACCGAGCTTGACGAGGCTATAATCAACGAGAAAACGGCGAAATACAACTGGTCGAACGAAACGGGCTTCGGCGGAAAGACCACGCTGCTCAAAACAATGATCGGTCTGTGGCTCATGGAGAACTGCTATCATGTCTGGCAGAATGAGGGCAAGAACTACTCCTACCTCGACCTTGCGGAAATGGCGTTCGCCACAAAGCCCTTCGCCGCGATGTTCGACACCATGTGGGAGGAATTTGCCGGCGGTGACAACGTTCCCGCTCGTCTGCGCGATTATTTCGAATTTACCGGACAGGAAATTCCCGAAGGCTGCGGCGGCTATATCCGCGCCATACATGAGAGCCTTGCAATGAAATTCCGCTCCGCCAAGGAGGAGCTTGAGGAGATCACGGGCAAGACGTATAAGCGCATTTATCTTGTAGGCGGCGGCTGCCGTTTCAAGACGCTGGCGCAGTTCACGGCGAATGCTACGGGCTGCGAGGTGATCTCGGGTCCCGTCGAGGCGACAAGCTACGGTAATGCTATCGTTCAGCTTGTTGCGAAGGGCGATCTTGAAGACCTTGCGGCTGGGCGGCGGCTGATAAGAAATTCTGTCGAGCTTACCGTTTACGAGCCGCAGAATGTCGATGAGTGGGACACCGCGTATGAGCAGTATAAGATAATCTGCGCAAGAGGAAGATAATTCCATAGAAGCAACGGTTAAAGCAGAACCAAAAGTCTTAGGAAAGGGGTGTGGGGGATAACCCTTCTTCAGAAGGGTTTCCCCCACAAAAGCCGGCGGCTTATGCAAATCAACGGTAAAAGAGAAGCCGTTAAGTTTAAAATAAAATCGGCAATTTCAAGAAAATGTGACAAAAACAATCAAAGTGAATGATTCTGCAAAATTGAGCGGAAACAAGCAAATTGCCGATTTTAATTTGCGAAAGAGCGCAGCGATTTTCGCAAATAATTTGCGCTGGGTTGGGATTATTCACATAGTCGGGTCATTCACGGGCGAGCGATGCTCGCCCCTACATGGTATCGTGTTTTATAACACACATTGTAGGTGCGTTCCTACAAACAACATGAGCCAAAACATCACGGAGGTGAAGCATTATTATGGAAAACAGTCGTAACGTGATCATAGAGCTTGAAGAAATGCTTAAAGAAAGCAATAAGGTCGTTTTCTTCGGCGGGGCGGGTGTCTCCACCGAAAGCGGTATACCCGATTTCCGCTCGGCAGACGGTATTTACAGCAGGAGATACGGCAAGCTGAGTCCCGAAATGATAATCAGCAGGTCGTTCTTTGACCAGTCGCCGCGTGAGTTTTACGATTTTTACCGCGACAAGCTGCTGTATCTCGACGCAAAGCCCAACGCCGCACACATGAAGCTCGCGGAGCTTGAAAAGGCAGGCAAGGATATAACGATCATTACGCAGAACATCGACGGTCTGCATCAGCTGGCGGGCAGCAAAAAGGTCATCGAGCTGCACGGCTCGGTGCTTAGAAACTACTGCATGAAGTGCCGCGCCGCGCATTCAGTTCAGTTCGTCAAGAACAGTCCTGGCGTTCCGTATTGCCTTAATCCGGGCTGCGGCGGTATCGTCAAGCCCGACGTGGTGCTTTACGAGGAGTCGCTCAAAGACGCGGATGTCGAAAATACCATAATTGCTATCGAGGAGGCGGATATGCTCATAATCGCCGGAACGTCGCTTATAGTGTACCCGGCGGCGAGCTTTGTAAGATATTTCCACGGAAAGCATTCGGCGATAATCAACCTTTCGAAAAGCGAGCGCGATATTCACATGGAGCTTGTTATACATAAGAAGGTCGGCGAGGTGCTGGGCGCTGTGAACGTCGCCCATTGTATCTGAGTAATTTATAGTACACTATATGTAGTGGGGCAGGCGAAAAGTCTGCCCTTTTTTCATATAACATATTTCCTTTAACCAATTGTGATTTTTGTACAGAAATGTATTCAGATTTTTTATATATATCCGCTTGACAAAACCGCTCGCCGGTGCTATAATATATATACGGAAATCGAATATTTAGTGGTCAAAAAATTGGACACCACAATATATTGTGTATCAACGTTCTGCGGAGGGATTGCGGCGCACCTCATGCAGAGCGGAATAAACGGGAGGAAAACGATATGATAAGTGTGAATGTTAAAGGCGGAGAGCTTTCTCAGGCAGAGATCAATGCGTATATCACGCATGGTCAGAAGGAGTTCCCCGAAAAGACTATCTCGGCTATTGATCTTAAGGTTGACGGCGATTATGTCGATGTTGACTACCACTTCTCGGAGGTACCGTTCCAGAGGATCAGGCGCATTACGGGCTATCTCGTAGGCACGCTTGACCGCTTCAACAACGCAAAGCGCTCCGAAGTCGAGGACAGAGTAAAGCACAACGTTGTCAGCTGATTTTCTCAGAGGGGTTTAATAAATTGAAGGGGAGCCTTTCATTGCGGAAGGTTCCCCTTTTTCGTATTTTTAATGAACATTTATGTATACTGCCCTCACCTGTGACACCGCATTTTCACAAGTCATGTGAATTGGCACAAAAAGGTCGGGGCAAGCCCCCATATGCATTAACCTATTTTGATTACCCCTTGAAATTATTAGACCCAAATGGTATAATAAATGTAGGGGGTGAAAGTATGAACAATA
>CACYSH010000070.1 GCA_902776945.1 uncultured Ruminococcus sp. | reverse complement strand
GCACCGTCCACGCGGGACGGCGCAGCTATTTTGCAGGATCGGCAATCAGGTCTCGGGGGCAAACTGATCCTTGCCCACTCCGCAGAGAGGACATACGAAATCTTCGGGAACGTCCTCCCACTTTGTTCCGGCTGCCACTCCCGCGTCGGGAGCGCCCTCTGCTTCGTCGTAGATATATCCGCAAACCTCGCAAACGTATTTCATATCAAAAACCTCCTGATATATGTACTATATAATCTGCACAATAATACGATTATATGTCTTGATCATTGTAGCATATATTTATGAAATCTGTGTGTAAGCGGAATGAAATTATCCGTCCCAAAAAATGCAGACCGGAAAGCTCTTAAAAAGCCGTCCGGTCTGTTTTTAACTGCGGGTCTTCCTATATTTCATATTCTTTACGTTCGCATTAGACTTCCTCGTTAATGCCAGCGTGCTGTCGCACGGTGAGGAGGACAACGCAGCAGCATGGCAAAAGATTTCGACAGGCGGTGCGCGTTAGTTTTCGAGGAAGTCTATTATATATTGTGCGGACAGAAATTCGCCCGTACAACAGTTCTTTTTTCTCCATCTGTCAGCCATTCGTGTATGCAGGCATCGCCCGACCAAAACGAATAGTCAATATCGTAAGGCAGGCGCAGAAACGCCCGGTACAGCTGACCTATCATTCCGCCGTGAGTTACGGCGGCTACTGTCATATCATCATTATTTTCCGACAAAAGCATAGAAAGCATGGTCTCGGCACGATAGCGGAACATAAGCCTGCTCTCCTGCTCATACACCGATCTATGCGCAGGAACATTCACATCAGGATAGCGCTCCGCTGCCTCGGCATACGGCAATCCCGCAAGAAGCCCGTTGCCGAACTCCATAAGCTGTTCATCGGGAATAAGCGGCGCTCCGGTCTTATCCGCAAGATAACGGGCTGTCTGCGCGGCACGTTTCAGCGTACTATGCCATATCCTGTCAACCTTGTAATGCTCCGCAACGTAAACGCTCATAGCCTCTGCCTGCCGGTGTCCTCGTTCGGTAAGCTCAAAATCGGCGCGTCCTTCGTGAACGTGCAGAATATCCGCCTCGCTCTCGCCGTGCCTGATAACAAGCAGTCTCATTAAAGCCGTTATTACTCGTTTATCCTGCCCCTGATTATCTTGCGGGAGGCGGTCTTGACAAACTCGTGGTCGCGGAAGATTATGTCTACTATGCGGTAGGCGGGCGGGAAGAAATTATTTACCTCCTCGACCTTAGCGCGGATAACGGATTCAATATCGTCGCAGGGGAAATCGGGGTTCGGGAATATCTGCGCGGTGATCTTCTCGTCGGCGGCGTAAACGACTATCTCCTTAATCGGCATAAAGGTGGCGAACTTGTTCTCGATCTCCTCCGGAGAAACGTTCTCGCCGTTCGAGAGAATGATAAGGTTCTTCTTTCTGCCGGTAATATAAAGGTATCCTTCGTCGTCCTTGTAGCCCAAGTCGCCTGTCATCAGCCAGCCGTCGGGAGTGAGCGAATTTGCGGTCTCGGCAGGGTCTTTGTAATAGCCCTTCATTACCGACTTGCTCTTAGCCCAGATCTCGCCGTCAACTATCTTTACTTCACAGCCGTTTACGATCTTGCCGACCGACTCGGGCTTAGGTGAATTGGGTATACCCGTGCAGATACGCGGCGAACATTCCGTCATGCCGTAACCCTGACAGATCTCTATGCCGAACTCGTGATAACCCGCGATTATCTCGGGGCTGAGGTACGCTCCGCCCGAATAGATGCGGGAGAAGTTCTCGCCGAACACCTGCTTTGCAATAGCGCGTTTGTCGGGGATCTTCTTAGCCGCTATCGTCATCTGTGCAAGAATGGTAGCCGCAATCATCGGAACGAATGTCGAATACGCAGGCTGGAAGATTTTAAGGTTGCGGGTAATGTGCATAAGCGAATCGTTCACGCAGACGGTAACGCCGTAGTACAGACCGCACAGAATATCGCAGGTAAGACAGTAAACATGATGTATCGGCAGTACCGAAAGCGAGCGGCAGCCGTGAAAATCGCCGTCATCGTAGCAGGTTGTGTTGTCGATGAGGTTGCCGTGCGAGAGCATAACGCCCTTGCTTCTGCCTGTCGTGCCGGAGGTAAAGAGGATAGCCGCAAGATCGTCCTCATTAACGGTGCCGGAAGGCTTTTCGCCCGCGCATTCCGCGATCATCTCGCCCAGAGAAAGCATACCCTCTGTCTTTGTATTCAGATGAACGTAATATTTTACCTTCGGGCAGAGCTTTTTGAAGGTCTCAATGTCCTTAACGTGCTTGTCATCGAGGAAAACCACTTCACTGTCCGAGCGGTCGATCTCGTCGGCTATCTTCTCGGTAGGATTCGCGTTATCAAGCGGAACAGCTGTGTTGCCGCTTGTCGTCGCGCCGAAAAATGCTCTGAGATAATTAGCGGAAGTAGCGCCGAATATAGCCGTATGAACCTTGCCCTCAAAGTGCTTTTGCAGCCATGCACCGACGCTTTCGCTGTCGGTACGGAGAGCGTGATAGCTCGTTTCTACAAATTCCTTGTTGATATATTCGATAATATAAGGCTCGCTGCCGTAAAGCTCGTCGGCGCGGCAAACAAGATCTTTAAGCGTTTTTAACTCATCCATTTATAAGACCTCCGCAATACTTGATAAGCTCTCCTACTGTTCTGCAATTTGCGATCTCTTCCTGGTCGATCTGAATATCGAACTCCATTTCAGCGTCGCCGAGCATACACATAATATCATAGGAGTTGAAGCCGAGATCCTCGATAAAGCGCGAATCTTCGGTAATGGTCTCTGGGTCGATCTCAACGTAGTTGCAGATTATTTCTTTAAGTTTAGCAAGCATATCCATATTCATAATACCTCTCTCTATATATTTCCAAATACTTTTTATAAATATAAATCAAATGAGCAATACTGTCAATTTGCACAAAGCCACAAATCAGCAAAAGCTGTGCAATAAACGCAAATCCGACCGCTCAAAAATAAAATCGGCAATTTATTCATTTCCGTCACGTTATGCAGATTTTAATATTTATGCTTTTTTGTGAGCTTTACGCAAATGACAGCATTGCTTATTTATAGTTATATATCAGGTCATATCAATGATCTCTTTGATCGTCTTATCCGGATTCTCAATACTGCGGAACAGCACTCTGCCCGTGAAGTAGTAAAGGAACTCGATCTCTTCGGGTGTAGCACAATCAGTCTGATAGCCGAAGAAGAAGGTCAAACCGCCGTCGCCGGGACGGTGCATAGCCGTAATGTACATCGGCTGGGGCTGCTTGCCGCTCGTATACCATCTGCTCTTGAATCCAATATCCTTAAGCGCGGGAACAAGTCCACCCAAAGTGCCGGGCTGATAGGTAAAGTTTACACTATGATAGCAGCCGCCGGGAGCAACGCCGTATCTCTCTCTAAGCTCCTTAGCAAAACGCAGCGTGCCATAATCGGCATGAATAAACAACTCGTCCTGAGCCTTCTTGATAATACGCATCGATTCAAGTACCGTTGTATCAAGAGGCATAACAGTTCTCATAGGATAGCAGTCCATACGAACACCGCCACATTTCTTATGCAGCAGGGTGGAACGACGGCTTACGAAATCACGGATAGTAATATCGGTCTCGTCGCCGTTGAACTTCGAAAGAACAGTCCTGATCGCGTGAAGAATAACAGCGCTTACAGGCACCTGATACTTTGTTGCGAAGTCCATGATCTTCTGCGTGGATTCCACATCAAGGTCGTAGGTGATAGTATTGCCGTCGCCGTTGGCACTCGGAAGCATACCCCAACGCTGGTCGGGATTGTTATTCTTTCTCCTAAGCTCCATAAGTCTTCCGGGACCCGTAAAATCGGTGTAGATCGGCTCGGGTTCTTCGAGCTTCTTCTTCCAGAACTCCTCGTCTCTCTTCTGCTTCTTGCTGCCCTCGTACTGGAGATCCTGCTTTACCGACTCGATATAGGAGGTCATCGGCTTGGGATAAGGCATTCCGTAAAGCAACGCGCAGTAAAGCTCAACAACGTCGCGGGAGAAAGCGATAACAGAGCCTGAATCCATGCAGGCGTGATGAACGTTGTAATAAAAACCGTTGTAACCGTTCGGCAGCGACACGATAACTATTCTTGAGAGCTTGCCGCCGTAGGTGTCAAAGGGCTGTGAAGTCCACTTGCAAAGAACTTCCTCAACACGCTTCTCGTCCCATTCGGAGAAGTCATAGTACTCAAAATACTCGTTCTGATACGGCTCGATATACTGGAAAGCCTCTCCGGTCTCGGGGTCTTTCCAAATCCTCATGCGCATGGACTCGCAGCGCTCTACCGCTCTGTTAAGAGCCTCACGGAGCGCGGCAAGGTTCAGATTCATCTGAAGATACGCTCCCGAACCGATATTTACTACCTCCTGTGTGGGGCTGTAATTGAGAGTATAGATATGTACCATCTGCTGTGATGTAAGCGGATAGCACTCGCGCTTGATTCCGCCAATGACCTTCTCCATGATCCGACTTCCTTTCTCAAAATAACAATATACTGTTCATTTTTTGCCAATGTTTCGCATTGCGAACATTTCGTATTACGAACTAATTATACAACAAATTACCGCTATATTTCAATAGGCAGACCTACCAAACATTTCAGCGGAAAAAAACGAAATATTAGCAATTTTTAATCTTCCTGTAAAACCGTCATTCTTCGGGGCAGAAGGAAAGCATTATTTTCAGCAGTCTGATAAGCTCAACGACTTCCTCCTCGCTTAAAAGCGTGAAAAGCCCCGTGTAATCATCGCGTATCTCCTGACGCTTTTCAAGGGATACTTCCCTGCCTTTTTCGGTGATATGTGCCTTGACCACCCGTCTGTCGGCTGAGTCGTGCGTTCTTTCGATAAGCTCCTTCTGCTCCAGGCTCTTTAAAATATCAGCCATTCTGCCGGGAACGACGTGCAATTTTTTGCACAGATCGCCCGCCGAAGCGCCCTCTTGGGCTGCGCAGAGATAATTCAGCACCCCGTACTCGCCGCGAATACTGTTGATGACCTCGATATTTTTCCGGCGGTTGAGCAAATCGGCAAGCACCCGGTAAAGCTCTTCGGGCAGATCCTCCGTTCTGTTACTCATTTTTTCACCTCCTCGCAAGCACATTATAACATATTTCAAATTGATTGTCAATCACGAAAATTTTTTATTTATAAACGAACATCTGTATAAAGTGAATAGTGAACAGTGAATAGTGAATAGTTAATAGTTAAGGTGCGCCTGCGGCGCGTATTATGCAGAAGCTTCGCTCTGCAAATAATGGTTACAGCTCAAATGTGAATAATTCAGTGCGGAGCGAAGCTTCCGCATAATAAAGTCCGCGAAGCGGACACCATAACTATTCACTATTCACTTTTCACTATTCACTGTTAATTGGCGCTTTCCGTTTTTTTATCGAAAGCCGTTGCAGCGTCCTCATGCGGCAGACTGCGGAAAAAATGTATCACAAAGGGTATCGTGACCGGCAGCGAAAGCAGCTGCGCCAACGGCTGAGACTCCTGTATCCCCGCCAGCCCCCTCACACTTGACAATATCAGCAGCGACGGAATAAGCAGCAGCCCGCTCCTCAGCGACGAAAGCAGCGACGCGCACAAACGCTTACCCGTGCTTTGGAACAACATCTCCGAGATCATACACGGCGGGAGCAGCAGCTGCGCCGCTGCCTGCAATCGCAGCGCCCTCGTACCGATCTTTATTACATCGGGGTCATCGCGGAAAATACCTATAAGCTGTCCCGAAAATACCATGAGTATCACACAGCCGACAATGATTATCCCCTCCGAAGCGAGTGCCGCGAACCTGAACGCCGCTTTCAGCCGCTTGTACTTGCCCGCGCCGTAATTGAACCCCGACACAGGCTGAAATCCCTGTCCGATTCCCAAAGCTATCGAGAACGAAAAGAATATTATCCTTGTTACAATACTCATCGCCGATACCGCCGCGTCGCCGTATACCGCGCAGCGCGAGTTGAAAAGCACCGTGCAAAGGCTGTTCAAGCCCTGCCGCAGCAGGCTCGGAAAGCCTGTCGCCATGATGTTCAGCACAAACATAAGCTCTCCCTTGCGGAGATTTTCAAGGCTTAGTTTGGTCTCGGTCTTGCCGCGCAGGAACATCGAAAGCAGTATCGACCAGCTTAAAAACTGCGAAAGCGCCGTAGCGATACCCGCACCCGCGATGCCGAGCTTCAAACCGAACATAAGTATCGGGTCGGCTGCCATGTTCAGCACCGCGCCCGACATCAGCCCGACCATTCCGAGAGAAGCCTTGCCCTCGTAGCGCAGGATATTGTTGAGCGTAAGGCTCGAACTCATGAACGGCGCAGCGGCGGTGATGTAGACGATGTATTGTTTCGCGTAGGGCGCGATAGTGTCGGTGCTGCCGAGAAGCATCACTATATCGTCAAGGAACAGAAAGCCTATCCCCGATATTATCGCTCCGCAGACAAACGAGGAAACAAAGCCCATTGAAGCATGGATCGAGGCGCGTTCCTTGTTGCCCTGCCCGAGCGAACGCGCAGCCTTGCCCGAACATGAACCCGAAAGCCTGGATAAGCGACATAAACCCGAATACCACGCCGACGGCTCCGCTGGCGCTGGTACCGAGCTTTCCGACAAATGCCGTATCGACAAGATTATAGATATTCGTAACGAGCATCGAGATTATTGTCGGCACCGAAAGCGTAAGTATCAGCTTTGGTATCGGAGTTTCTGTCATTTTTTTGTATTGATCCACAACTATCACCACAATTTTCCAAGTTAATAGTTAATAGTGATTGCACGAACAAGTTCGTGCCGTGAATAGTTAAGGAGCGCCTGCGGCGCGATTATGCGGAGGCTTCGCCCCTCAAAAAATACTCATTGCGGTTCAAAACCGACGAGCGAAGCGAGTCAATGCGCGGCTGCATGAACTTGTTCATGCCATCGCCGCGCAACATCGCCGAAGGCGATACATTAACTATTAACTATTAACTATTCACTGTAAACTCTATCGTCACTCTCAGCCTGCCGTTTGTCAGCCTTGCCGAAACTTCCGCACCCTGCTTTTCCGCCAACAGCCTGACAATATAAAGCCCCAGTCCCGCGCCGCTCTGACTGCCGTTCACACCGCCGCCCCGAGAACTATCCCCGCGATAACTGCGCTCAAAAATGCGCTCGGGGTCGGGGATATTTCCGCCAACGCTATTCTCAAAAGACACGCTCCCGCCGTTCTCCGCGCCGACTATAACCGAAAAATCGCCGCCCGAATATTTCAGCACGTTCCCGAGCAAATTCCCGAGCATTCTCCCCAAAAGCTGCCCGTCGGCACGGACAAACACCGTTTTCGGCGGAAAAATGACCTCCGGCTCGATACCCGCAAGCCTTATCCTGCCCTCGTTTTCGACAAGAAAATTCATCACCGCCGCCGTCAGGTCGGTGCGGACGACAGGCACCCGCCCGTTGTCGCTTTCAAGGACTGCAAGCTCGAAAAACTGGTCTGTCATATCTTTAAGCTGCTCGGTCTTTTGCAGACAGACATCAAGATAACCGCGACTTTTTTTGGACAGTTCACCGTCGGCTATCAGTTGAAGATCGCCCTTGATGACGACAAGCGGTGTCCGCAGGTCGTGAGCAATATCCGACATCGAGCGCCGCATTCGGCGTTCTGCCTCCTCCGCGTTGAGCTTCAGCCGCTTTTGTCCGTCAATGGTGCGGTTTATCTCTGCGCCAAGCTCCTCCACTGCCTTGTCGGAGAGCCGCACCCGCACAAGCCTGTCATATCCGGGTTCATGCGTTCGCCGAAGTTCGAGCGCGAGCGTTTTTATATCGCGCCTCAGCGAAATGAGCCGCAGTATCAGCAGGATAATTACCGCCGAAAGCGCCGCAAACAGCGCAATTATCAGCCACTTCATTTCAGCCGCCCTTCATACGGTAGCCGATACCCCACACCGTTTCGATGCAGTCTTGCCCCGAAGCCTTTTTCAGCTTCGAACGCAGATTGCTCATGTGGACGTTTATTGTATTATCTTCGTAATAATACTGCTGCTCCCAGACCGTTTCGTAAAGCTCCGCCTTGCTGTAAACGCGCTGCGGACTTTCCATAAACAATTTAAGCAACATAAGCTCCTTTGCGGTCAGCTTTAAAGGCTCACCGTGACATTCGGCGCGGTTCTCTTTCATAAAATATGTTATATCACCGATACTAATACTGTCGCGCTTCTGCGCGGTACCCGTTCTGCGCAGCACCACCTCGATACGCACCAGCACCTCGTCAAGGTCGAAAGGCTTGATTATGTAATCGTCCGCGCCGAGCCGCAGCATTTCGAGCTTTGTTTCCGTCATCGACTTCGCGGAGATAACTATTACAGGCGTATCACATCGGCTGCGCAGCTCCGCGATAAGGCTGCCGCCGTCCTTGTATGGCAGCATCAAGTCCATAAGCACAAGGTCAAAGCTCTCCTCGCGCAGCATTATCGACGCTCTGCCGCCGTCAAAGGCGCTTTCGGTCTGATAGCCGTTTCTTGTCAGCAGCTCGTTTAAAATGCCGCTTATCTCCCTGTCGTCCTCAATTATGGCTATTCTTGGCATAATTATTTCTCCGTTTCAGAACAGCAGATTCAGCTTTTCGGGCAATATGCGAATCCTTACCTTGCGCACCATACCCATAACTTCGCCGTCGGTGTGTACCCATATCGGGCGGCGCGACTTAATAAACACATCAGTTGTCCGCGAAGAGTGTATACCGCGCAGCTTCAAATGCTTTCCGAGATAGGCAAGCGGCAGCAATTTCAGAAATTCAAGGTGAGAAAGCCCGTTGCCGATAACAAGATCGAGCTTGCCGTCAGTGAAATCGGCATTCGGGCAGAAGCGAAAGCCGCCGCCCTCGTGCTGATGATTCATGGCAATTGCGCAGAGACACTTCTTGTAAATGCGCTTTTCGTCCTTGCTGACGACCGTTACCACGTTCGGCTCGGAGGTAAAGCATACCCTTATCGCCTCGATAAGATAAATCGCCCGCCCGATACCGAGATAATTTAACAGCGGCTTTATGCGGGAGTTATTGGCAAAAGCGCAGGTAGCCGCGCCGAAACCCACATCACAGCTGATATTAAAGCGCCGCGAGACAGGCTTTAGTCTGTCAAGAACAGTAAGCTCGCCGATGTCCGAAACGCGCTTTACCTTGCCGTCGAGCATACGTTCCACAAGGGCTTTGCAGTCAGTAGGAGCGTTCATATCGCGCTGGAGATCGTTGCCCGTGCCGCAGGGAACGAAGCCGATTCGTGTATTTTCAAAATCGACAATGCCGTTTACCGCCTCATTTGCCGTTCCGTCGCCGCCTATCACAATAAGCTCAACGGGCTTTCCGATAGAGGTCAGCCGTCGGCAGATGTCGCCGATAGTGAGCTTTTCCGTAGAGGAATGAACGAAATATCTGCACCCGCGAGCCTTGAACATTGGTTCGATCTCCTCCCATATCAGACGCGCCCGACCCGAAGCGCCCGCCGGATTAAGTACGATATGAAAATCCATAAATATCAGTCCCTCTGTAAATAGTTTCATATAGATTATACCACAATCTGCCGGTAAAAGTCAAGCGCAAGGATCTGAAGTCCGGAAAACCGCAAAGTGAGAGCAAACCAAAAGTCTTAGGAAGGGGGTGGGGGGAACCCTTCTTCAGAAGGGTTATCCCTGCACGAACTTGTTCGTGCCGACCCCTTTCCTAAGACTTTTGGTTTTGCCTTCACTTTGCGGTTGATGATTAAGATGAGTATTAGTCCTGCTTGATAAGATACGCCCGACAAGGCGCACCGTCACAGCCGCCAAAATTCAGCGGAGCCGCGCTCAGAAAATATTTCCCCTCGTCCACGCCGTCAAGCACCACGCCTTCAAGCAGCGTTACCCCCGCGCCGAGAAGTATCAAATGAACTTCTTTAACTTCTTTAGGCACGTTCTCCGGTCCCACCGTCTGGCTTTCGTTACCGATCAGCATGATACCGTGAGCCGCAAAGACCCGCGCCGCCTCCACAGTCACGACGGCTTTGCCCGCGATCAGCACCCGCTTACCCGCGCCGGAATTTTCCGCCGCTTTCATTATCCGCTCTGCGGCTTCGGCGGTAACATCGCCCTCGCAGCGGGCAATCCAGCAGTCCCCGACATACGGTTCAAGCCCCATGCGGTCAATAGTTTTACCGTCGTTTAAAAAATGGTAAGGCGCGTCAACATGAGTTCCGTTGTGAGCGCACATTGACACCCGCGTAAGATTGCAGACATCTCCCGCATCGAGCGAGAGCATTCTTTCACATTCCGGCTGAGGGTCGCCCGGAAAAACTTTGCAGCCGAAAACCTCCTGTGAAATATCTATCAGCATAAAAATAACCTCCGTTCTTATACTATTCCTCGACCAAATTCGTGACAAGATTCGCCGCCATGGACACGAATGCTGTCTGAACCATAGTTCAGACCGATGACGACGAAGGCTAACTGGCCAGACCGATGACGACGAAGGCTAACTGGCGTTAGTCGAGGAGGAAGACGACGGTACGAACTTGTTGGCATTAACATGGTTAATGCAACCATCGTGTTCATGGTGGTGAGGCTTGCTGCGAATTTGGTCGAGGAATAGTATCAGGACACGCTTTTTGTCTATATTCTGATGATACCATAACCTCGCGGATTTGTCAATAGAATAAAAGGGCGCTCACAAGGATACGCCCGCAATCATGCACAATTATCAACTTTTCTAATAATAATTATCGTTTTATTAATTGTACTTGTGTTTATACTGCCCTCTATTCCAAATGCCGCAATAGATTCGTGCAGAGGCGGATTTTATCAAGGCGCACGCCCGCAGACGGGCTGTCGCCCTTCAAGGGCGTGCAACGCAGAGAAAATTCGCCTATGTGCGAATATATTGTGGCATTTGGAATAGAGGGCAGTATAACTTTTGCTTTTTCAAAAAACGCTTTCGGGGTGCGGTATCTGCTCATCAAGAATAAGCTCCGCCCTCGTCCGCAGCGAACGCAGCTCTTCCGCAAGCTCACCGCCGTCCTTCATCGAACGCAGCCGCGAAACGTCCGCCGCCATATCGTTAAGCGAATCCGAACGTGTCAGAAAGGACGCGGTACGATAATACTTCTCCCAATATCCGGCAAGCTCGGACAGCCTTTCGTCCAAGTCGTTACTGTCCGAATTTACGGACTTTTCGCACTCGCTGATAATAGCCGTCAGCCGCTCCGTTGTCCTGCCCAAAAGCCACAGCTGCCCCGCCGACACCAGTATCAGCAGCAAAAACAAAACGAGTGCCGCGATATTTCTCTTCATTACGGGCTGTCCTCCCCTCCGCGCCGATAGCGCTTTTTCGGTATGACCGTTGAGCTGCTCCCGTCGGAGGTCATCAGCAATACCTCGCCCAAAGTCACGCCCTCGCTTTTCAGCACGCTTTCGAGCCATGCGCTGTCCCTGCCAAGCCCTTCAAGCGCTCCCGACAAGATTTCGCCGTCGTTGACTATCAGCATAGGCGGGTCGGCGTTCGGCTTTTCAAGCGAAATATCCTCCGGAGTAAGCGGCTGAGAGCCTTTCTTCATGAAGACGGAAATCTGCCCGGTGGTCTCCACCACCGCCAGCTGCACTTCGGAAATGTCGAACACCTGCTGCGTTCTTAGCGCCGCCATAAGATCGTCCACCGTGTAGCGCAGTTCCTTCATTGTCCGCTGGTCGAGCTGCCCGCCCGAGATTATGACCTTCGGCGAACCGCATATCAGCCGCCGGAAGCTCTGCGACCTCAGCGAAAGATACGAAAAAAATACGTCTATGCAAACAAATGTCAGAATCGGTATCAGCCCCATTGAAAGAGGAATATCGGAATCCTCTATCGGCAGCGTGGCGATGTTTGAAAGCATTATCGTAACCACAAATTCGCTTGGCTGAAGCTCGCCGAGCTGTTTTTTGCCCATAAGACGTATGCAGAATATTATCACGGCGTAAAGGATTATTGCCCGCAGAAAGACTATCAGCATTTTCAAGCCCCCTTGTCACGGGAATATTATGTGCCGCATTCATAGTTGTTATTCGGATTGAATAATCTGCACAGATCGGGCAATACTGTTGTAAACGCAGAATACGGACTGGATTCTTGTTATTTCTCACGATACTTTGACCGCTCAGTCTTTTTAGGAAACCCTTCCACGAGCTTGCTCGTGCCACCCCCTTACCAAGAGCATGTTTAGCAACTTTTGATATGCCCTTACTTTGCGTTTTTTTGTGAGTTTGTGAGTGCAATCAATTCTCATTTACATAAATGTGAGGTGATAAAAATGCCCGATTATACGGCTTATAAAAACATCCTTATTGCGGATTCGCTTGAAAAAACTCTTGCCGATATTCGCGAAATAACAGGCGGGAGCATGGACATAAACGCTCCGCGCCTGACAATAAACGGCACCGAATGCGCCGTCGTCACCGCCGAAGGCATGGTCTCGGGCGAGACCGTCGGCGAACTGCTGCTGCTCCCGCTGATGTCCTTAAACGGCGGTCTGCACTCAACTCCGCAAAGCATAATGCGCTTTTGCACGGACGAAAGCATGATGTCGTCCAATAAAACGGTCTGTTATACCTACGGCAGCGCTCTCGGGCTGCTGTTTTCGGGATTTGCGCTTGTTTTCGTTGACGGCGTGCCTTTCGCGGCGGCGTTCGGTATTCAGGGCTATGCGGTAAGATCGGTGTCCCCGCCGGTCTCGGAAAATGAGCTGCTCGCCTCGCAGGAGGGCTTTGCGGAGGTCGTGCGCACAAACATCTCGCTAATAAGACGGCGGATAAAACACCCCGCGCTGACCTTCGAGATGATACAATGCGGCAAGCTCTCATCAACTGACGTTTGCATAGCCTATGTGCGCGGAAAAGCCGACGAAAACGCCGTTGCGGGGATAAGACAGCGGCTCTCGGAGATACAGCTTGACAGCGTTCTCACGCCCGGCTACATTCAGCCGTTTTTAGAGCGCGATCCGGGCAGGCGGCTGTTCTCGGAGGTCGGCGTTACAGAACGCCCCGACCTGCTGTGTACCGAGCTTATTCGCGGCAGGATAGGCGTTATAGTTGACGGTGCGCCCTTCGCGCTGATCGTCCCGTATCTTTTCGCGGAAAATTTCGGCACAGTAGACGATTACTCGGTGAAAAGATATTACGCTTTTTTCGTGAAGATAATGCGGTGGCTGGCGTTTATGCTGGCGGCTGCCTTTCCGGGAATATATCTCGCCGCCGTGAACCACGACCCCGAAATGCTGCCGCTAAAGCTGCTGCTGAACCTCGCGGCGGGCGAAAAAACCACGCTGCTTTCGCTGTTCACCGAGCTTGTCGTGATAATGCTGCTGCTTGAAATTCTCCGCGAAGCAAGCATACGCCTGCCCCACGCGATAGGCACCGCGATGTCGATAGCGGGCGGACTTATCATCGGCGACACAGCGGTAAAAAGCGGCATAATCTCCTCGCCGCTCCTGATAATCGTCGGCGTAACGGCTACCGCGTCGTTTGTGCTGCCGTCGTTCTCGCAGCAGCTGTCCGTTCTGCGGCTGATGTTCATTTTCGCGGGCGGCTTTGCGGGATTTTTCGGGATAAGCGCCTGCGCTGTCATGCTTTCGGCGAATATTTGTTCGCAAAGCCTTGACGGAGTACCTTTTTCCTCGCCCGCAGCGCCTTTTAACCCCGACGGAATGTCGGAAATGCTCGGCAGAAAGACCTTCCGCCGCATGGAAAAGGACGAACCCACAACAAAGGATTTAAAATGAACAAATCTGAAAAAAGCCGCATATCGGCGCTGACAATGGCTGCTTTGCTTACGGCGGCAAGGCTTTTCTCGCTCTCGCTTTATATGCCGCACGGCGGCGAAAACGCGGCAATAACGGCGCTCACCGCAGCGGGGCTTTGTCTGCTGAAACTCCCGATCATGACCGCCGCCGCCCTGCTCGGCAGACATTTCGGGGAAAACAGGGCTTTTTCTGCGGCAACGGCGGCGCTATCCGCAGTCATGGTAATAATTTGCACGAATGCTTTTGCCGAAATGACCGCCGAGACATACCCCGAGCGCTGCACCCGCCTGACAACGTTCATCGTGCTTTTATGTATCTGCGTTTATGTCGCCTCAATGGGGCTGGCAGGGACGGCGCGGACTGCTTCGCTCATGCTGGCGGGCTTTGCTCTCGTTTGTACGCCTGTGCTTATCGAAATGCGCGGGAGTATGCTTTCCGACCGCCTTGACCCGCTCTCCTATAAACCGGTGCGAGAGATAACGCTCACGGCTGCGGGACTGCTGCGGCTTTTTCCCGAGCCTGTCATGCTTGCGGGACTTATCGGCAGGACTGACGGCTCGCCTTCCCGCGCCGTAAAGCCTTTTCTTATCGCCGACGCGCTTGTATCGGGATCGTTTTTCCTTATGTGCGGAAGTGTTACGGGCAGATTTTTCGGTCAGTCGGGTTATGCGTTTTATACGCTTGCGGGGAATACTCACGGCGCGTTTATTGACCGGGCGAATGGTGTTTTTATGTTTTTTTCCTCGTCATTTGCGATAATAACGGTATCTGCGCTTATGATGACGTTTTGGCGTTCCGCAGAAATGATCAGACAAAAGCGCCCCCGCGAGGAGACCGCGAAGGCGCAATAATAAGCGCAAAGTGAGGACAGACCAAAAGTTTTAGGAAGTTGAAAAAATCACAAAGCACTTTTCGCTAATACTATTCCGAAATAAATCTTAAAAATTCGTCCTTCGAGAGCGGCTTCGAGAAATAATACCCCTGCAAATAATCACACCCCAGCTTCGCGAGCTTCGCAATATGCTCTTCCGTCTCCACACCTTCGACAACAGATTACTTGTGCATCGCCCTTACCATTTTGACCGACGCAGCCAGCAGCTCGCCGCCGTTCTCGTCCTTGCACGATGTCCACAAAACACTCTTGTCTATCTTGATAAGCTCGGCACCGAGCGAAAGCGTCGCCGTAAGATTGGAATAACCCGTGCCGAAATCGTCTATCGCAAAAGAAAATCCCCTGCTCTTCATCGTCTCTATAACGGCGGAAATACGGCTGATGTCTTCGGCGGCAACGCTTTCGGTTATCTCAAAGACCACCTCTTTGCCCCGAATCCCCCAGCGGTCGGCTATCTCCATAAAACGCTCGGCAAAGCCGCTCTTCATGCACTCTGTCACGGAAAGATTGACATTTATGCAGCTTACGCCGAACCTCTGCGGCTCGTTCGACGCAAGGAACGCGCACACCTCGCGGAAAACAAATTCGTCGATGTCGCCTATCATCCCCAGCTGCTCCGCCACAGGAATGAACTCGTCGGGAAAGACCCTGCCAAGCTCGCGGTCGTTCATTCGCAGGAGCGCTTCCGCGCCGTGCAGCTTTTTGTCTATCGTATATGTCGGCTGATACCAAACGTCAAAGCTGCCGTCTTTAAGACCGCGCTTTACAGCCGCTTCGACCGCCGAACGCCGCACTATCCAGTCAAGGTCGCTGCCGCTCATAACGCCGTGATCGGCATTTACGGGCATCGGACATTCGGCAATGTAAAGCACCTCTTCGGCAGTCGAGGCTCTTCCGGGTACGTCTATGAGAAGTACCCTGCCGTCGAGCCGCATTTTCAGCTCTTCGCTTTCCCATTTCTTTTTAAAGCAATCCGCGACCCTCGACGCAAGCTCCAGGGCTTCGCTGTCCGTTTTATTGTACAGCACAGCGGCGAGCTTTCCGCGCCCGACAGAGTAAATGAAATTCTTTCCGACGAGCTTTCCGAGATACTTCGCGACCGTCCTTTCGGGGGCGTAATCGGATTCCGAGCCGCCGATAACGCGATGCTCGTCGCAGGTGATGTTTCTTACAAGGATAAGCCTTGTCTGTATGCCGTTGCTGACAGCGGCGGCAATATCGAGCTTGAAAGCGGCGGTGTTGTACGCGCCCACCGTAACGTCCATGCGGTCGTCCTCGTTTTCCACAAACAGCAGAACGCCCGTATAGCCCAGCGTTTCCATAAGCACTTCAATGCGGAATTTGCTGTAAAACAGCTGTAACAGCACACCCGCAAGCCCGAGAAAATAGCAGACCACGATAGCGTACTTACGACCTTTCGAAAGCGATTTCCGCGAACACAGAAACAGTATCAGCGCGGCAAGCATCCACACCGCCGAATAGCCGTAAACAAAGACATATTCTCCCCAGCCGCGCCTGAAACGCCTGTTTTCGTTAAAGAAGTATATCCAGTTGGTAAGCGGGTTAAGCGCTATGATAAGCTCGTTAAGCAGCACCAAAAGCAAAAGAAATTCGTCGGTAAGAAAGTCTTTAAGGCTCTTTCCGCCCCGCTTACGGTAATTTCTTCCCGTAACGTTGCTGATATAAAAGAAAAAGACCGGCGGTATAAGCGCATGAGTAAGGAAATAAACATACCGCGAAATAACAAGAACTCTGTAAGCCGCGTCGGAAATATACCTTGAATCTTCCGTAAAGGTCGAGATCATTCCGCAGACGGCGTTTATCATTAGTATAATGAGCTGAATAATATATATTCTGTTCTGCACCTTGCCGTAATGCTTGCTTACAAGCGAAAAGACCATATCCGTAAGCGCTATCAGGAAAGCCGCTATGCTGAATCCCAGTCCCATATCGGTAAAGTTGATCTTATCCATATTCCACCCCCTCGATATTGTTAAATTATATCACATTCTCACAAAAAAGTCAATAAAACTTGCCGTGTTATTAAAATGTTTACATAAATCTTATAAATAGAGCTGTCCGCTAACCTTATTGACTTACACGGTATTTCAGGGCGGGGGCTTGTCTTCATACGCACTAACCTATTCAAAAATTCCGCAAAATCGCGGTTTTGTGGTTAATTTTGACCGCTCAATTTTCTTTTTACCGTTAGTTTGAAAATGCGGTCGGCTTTTGTGGGGGAAGACCCTTTGCGGGCATTGCTCATTTATAAATCAATATCTCAAAGCCACTTCTTTTTCTTGAAAAACCACAGACACCCGACAACTATCGCAATACTCAGCGCAATAACAACGGGATAAGAGCCTTTCCATGCAAGCTCGGGCATATACACGAAATTCATTCCGTACCAGCCCGTTATCAGCGTAAGCGGCGTGAAAACCGTCGTAACGATAGTAAGTATCGCCATGATGTGGTTCTGCCTTACGTCAAGCTGCGACTGATAAAGGTCGCGCACCTGAATGGTATAATCCCTTAACGAAGCCGCAACATCGTGAAGCAGCTCCATACGCTGATTGAACAAATGAAAATACCGCAGGTTCTTCTGCTTGAAAAAGTTATTCTCGTTTTCCTCCAGCTCCTGCCCCAAATCCATGAGCTGCTCGTAATGGATACGCAGCTCGCGCAGATCGCTCCTTATCTCGTTTATGCGCTTGGGATAGCAGGTGTCAAGGTCGGTCATTATGGCGTGTTCGATGTCGTCAAGCTCGGCTTCGTATCGCTCCATTACTTTCTGGTCGCGGTGGACGATCTGTTCGAGGAAGTCGTAGAGAAAGCGTTCAAGACAGGGCATTTTCCAGCGCTTTGATGACGTTACCGCCTGAATTATCTTCTGCACGGTGCCGCTGTCGTCGATAAAGACGATACCCTTTTCATCGAGCGCGAACGCGAAATGCGCGGGTGTCGCTGAAAGATCGTCGCGGTCGGGGACAGAGAACGTTCCCGTCAGGGAATCGTAATTGACCTCCGCTTTGGTGCTGTCTGCGTCGCGGGCGTTCACTTCAAGCTCGATACCCATATCGAAAGCGGAGCTTTCCTCCAGCCATTCCTCGCTTGTAAGCACCGCCACATAAGCCTCGCGAGGGCGAGTCTCGCAAGGAACAAGTGTTTCTTTTATCTTGTAATACATGATATTTCTCCTGTAAAAAAATTTATACGGTGACAGTTTTGACCCTGTGCGCGACAGTTTTTCGGCTTTTGTTACAGAAATAAATGAAAACTGTCACGCCGAACCCCTTGAAAATCAATGCTTTGCGTCGCTCTGTGACGATGTTACAGTTTTTTCACTCTATTATACACTTTATCCGTATAAATAGAAATTCATCACACACTATTTTTCTCCCAAAGAGTATTTTAAAACTGTAACATCGTCACATTTACGCGCAAATACCCGTAAATCAACGGTTTTGCGTGACAGTTTTAATTTGATTCTGTCGCAAAAGCCGAAAAAACTGTCACGCGGGGTGGCAAAAAACTGTCACATAAACAGCATTATCTGTAAGCTGATGTTCATAAGCGCTTTTGTGTATTTTGACAAGTCAGCTTGTTTACGTTTTTTTGCAAATCTACCCGCACAGAAAAGGAGCGAATCAAATGAAACGTATATTCTTTTTTATCTCGATAGCACTGCTCGGCATTATCTACTACTCCGCAGGGCGACCAATGGAAATAGCCGACCGCGTTATGATACACGCGATAGGCATTGACCACGAAGACAGCAGTTTCCGCGTGACAATGCAGGTATTCAGCCCCACAAGCGGCGGCAGCGAAACGGCGATAGACCCCTCGCAGCCGAACGTGAGCATTGTAAGCGGCAGCGGCAGGAACGTCGCCGAAGCGATAAACGACTGCGAGACCGATCTCGGCGGGCGGGTATTCATCGGGCAGAACAAGCTGATCGTATTCGGCAGAAGCATTGACCTTGCAAGAAAAAACGAGCTGCTCGGGTTCTTTCTCTCCTCGTCCGAAACGTATCTGAACACCGACTGCGCCATGTCGTCGGGTACGGCGGAGGAGCTGCTTTCCGTGCCGATAATGTCGGGCGGCATATCATCGGAAAAACTCGCTATGATGATAAGCTCCGAGTGTGAACGCGGTCGCTGCGCAAAATGTACGCTCATGCAGCTGCTCGAATCGGTGGAGAAGGAAAACGGCAGCGTGATACTTCCCGAATTTTCGCTCCTGCAAAAGAAAAAGGACGATGCCGCAGGCAAGGCGGACGAGGAAGGCTCCACGCCCGATAAGCTCCCCGAAAGCTCGGAGATAGTATTGAATAAATGCGCGGTACTGCGCGGCGGACGCTTTGCGGGAGAGCTTTCCGGCAGCGAGGCGGGACTGGCGGCGGCGGTAAGCGGCAGCGGCACGAACGTCTTTGCCGATACGGAATACAATGGTCAGCGGCTCGGCTGCACGCTGCAAATCACCGACCGCAATATCACCGCCGCACAGGAAAACGGGCAGATTATTATCCGCGCAAGGCTCGCCGCCGTTCCCGTAGACGAGCAGTTCTTTCCCGACAGCGCCGAGCGCGAGGGCTTCAACAAGGCGGCTCTGAAAAAGCTCACCGCCGAGACAGATAGGCTTGCTGTAAAGCTGTGCCGCTCCGACAGCGAAGAAATTCTCGGCGCGGAAAGAACTCTGCGGCGCTGTTTCCCCGCCCTGCTGCGCGAATGCGGCTCTGCGGAAGCTCTTGCCGACAGGATAAGCTACGAGATCGTATTCGGATAGAGCGTTTCGGGCGAACTGTGCTGCCCGAACATTTGTGCAATTGTTGTAGGGACGCACGGCATGAACTTGTTCATGCCTGTGTGCGCCCATTTTTTGGTGGACAATGCACCTATTTGCGGGCGCACACATAGGTGCGCCCCTGCATAACGGGTCATATAACGCGCATTGTAGGGCAGGAGGGCTTACCCTCGCCGCTCTGACAGCAAATCTTCATGATTTCACATGGTTTGCCCTCGCTTTGCGCATTTTAAAATATAACCGCAAACCGCTGTCCGTTTGATCGGCACAGCGGTCGTTTTTATCACAAAAATTATTCCGCAGCGGCAGGGGGAAGGAACTTTTCCATCCATATCATGCTGTAATAATGTCCAAACTTATACCCGCATTTATGGAATTCGCCGCAAATATCATAACCCATTCTGTGGTGAAAGCGTTCGCTCGCCCGGTCGATGCGGAAGCCGGTCTCACCGCTGACCGGGACGCCTATACACGAATAAAGGTTCGTTATGCCGCGCTCCGCAAGCGCCGTTTCCAAAGCGACGTAAAGCATTCTGCCAAGCCCGCGTCCGCGCTCGTCCTTATCAAGATAGATCGTGACCTCGACGCACTTGTCGTAAGCGGCGCGGTCTTTAAAGATATTAGCGTAAGCGTACCCCAGAAGCCTGCCATTCTCCTCCGCGACAAGATAAGGGAAATGCGAAGAGATACGCCTTACCCGCTCTGCAAATTCCTCAGCGGAGGGCGGCTCCAGCTCGAAGGAAACAGCCGTTTCCCTGACGTAATAGCTGTATATTTCCAATAACCGGTCAGAGTCATTCAGGGCAACCGGTCTTATCTTGATATTTTCCATTTCGGTCACTCCATATACTTTTTGCAGGCTTTGGCAAGATCTCCGAGACACGGCTCGAAACGCACCGAATACCATTCCTCCTCCCGCACGGGAAGAGTGGCTTTGATACAGTCGTGAGTAAACCCGACAGCAAGATCAAGCGCCTGTTTAAGCGTCATGCCGAGAGTAAGCCCGCCCGAGACCACGCTCGAAAAAATATCCCCCGTGCTGTGAAAGCTGCCAGGGATATTCTCGCCGTAGGAAAAAACAAAGCCCTCCCCGCATGAGCAATACGCGGCGGCACCGTTTCTTGTATTGTCGGGCGAAGCACCTGTCATTATCGCCGTTTTGCAGCCAAGCCCGGTCAGCCTTTCAAGCATATCCTTTATTTCGGGTTCGGTCAGGCTGTTCGAAAAATTCCTTCCGAGAAGCAGCGCCGCCTCCGTAGGATTGGGAAGGATAACATCAGCTATCGAACAAAGCTCCTTCATCGCCGTGACGAAGCGGCTGTCAAAGCCCGCGTACATTCTGCCGCCGTCGCCCATAACGGGATCGACCACAACAAGCGTTTCATCGGTGCGGAACTGGGCGATAAAGCGCTTTATGACGTTTATCTGACTGCACGAGCCGATATAGCCCGTGTAGATCGTATCAAAACGCAGCCCTAACTTTTTCCAGTGAGCCGCTATCTGTGTAATATCATCGGTAAGATCGCGGAACGTGTAGCCTGTAAAGCCGCTGCCTGTATGCGTAGACAGCACGGCGGTAGGTATAACAGCCGTTTCCACGCCCATTGCGGACATTACGGGCAGCGCCGCTGTAAGCGAGCATTTCCCGAAGCAGGAAATATCCTGTATTGTAACTGCTCTTTTCATCAAATATCCTCTGCTCCTTCAAATTCATCTGACGATATTATATCAAAAAAAAGATAAAATGTCAATAAGCATGGTTGATTTTTCCGAAAGAATGTGTTATAATATTTATAAATGAGCGGTTTCGTTAAAATGCGTAAAGCAAGGGCATACCAAAAGTCTTAGGAAGGGTGTGGCACGAGCAAACTCATGCAGGGGGATAACCCTTCTTCTTGCACGAAACGGTCAGCATATCCCAACAGAAGCAGAACTGCATTTTGCGCAATTTACCGAAACTGCTCATTAATAAATATAGTAAACGACATTAAAATTTGTGATTTGATTGTGCAGCCGCCCTACATAATCAACGAACAATTATTTATGTCGTTTACTATAATATACGAATGGAGGTCGTATTTCATGGACAAAAAACTTATACTTGAAACACTTGGGAAATTTCTCGTCGGTATTCTTATCCTGATGATACTCGTCTTTGCACCCGCAGGACTGGGCTTTGAACGCGGCTGGATATTTATGGGGCTTGTTATAGTGCCGCTGATAATCATAATAGCCCTTATGCTTACCCAGCGCCCCGATCTGCTCGAAAGCAGAAGACCTTTCGACCCGAAGGAATTTTTCACGAAAAAAGAAACTATCATTTTCTGCTCGCTGATACTGGTGCTTTTTGTGATGTGCGGTCTTTCCAACCGCTTCAAATGGGCGCAGGTCGGCAAAACGGGAATGCTTGTCGGCACTGTCTTTTTCCTGGCGGGATATGCCATGTTCCTTGAAGTACTCAGGGAAAACGATATGAAATTCCATTTTTATGAATCTATCGACAATCTCGAACTTAAAGACACGGGACTGTACGGCATAATCCGTCACCCGATGTACGCCGCTTCGATAATCATGATGATATTTATGTGGCTGATGCTCGGTTCGTATATCGCTTTCGGTATTTCCTTCGTTTATCTCGGACTGGTCATTGTCAAGATAATTTTTGAGGAAAAAGAGCTTGACAAGGAAATGCCCGGCTATGCCGATTACAAGACCTTTGTAAAATATCGGCTGATACCGTTTATCTGGTGAGCCATGCCGCTTTCTGTATGCGGCTTTGCCGAAAGATATGCCGCGTCGGGGGTCTCTCGTTTCCATATGCCGGGTCACAAGGGGGTAAAGCTGCACGGGCTTGAACCCCTCGACATTACCGAGATCAAGGGCGCGGATTTTCTTTTCGAGGCTGACGGAATTATTGCCGAAAGCGAAAGGCTCACGGCGGAGGCGTTCGGCTCGCGGCTGACCTGCTACTCCGCCGAAGGCTCCAGCCTTTCGATAAAAGCGGCGCTCTGTATCGTAAAGCAATATCTCGGAAGAGATATTTCCGTCGCTTCGCCGAGAAACTGTCACCGCGCCTTTCTTAACGGCTGCGCTCTGCTCGACATCGACCCCGTATGGATTTTCCCCGACAGCGAACGCACCCTGCTGTGCGAATGTGCCGTTTCTCCCGAAGCCGTTGAACGCTGCCTTGACGGACAGCACATCGACGCGGTTTACATCACCTCTCCCGACTATCTCGGGAACATCGCCGCCGTAAGAAAAATTGCCGATATTTGCCACCGCAGAGGGGCTTTTCTTATCTGCGACAACGCTCACGGCGCTTACCTTAAATTCGCGGGAGAGGGGCTTCACCCGCTGGAGCTTGGTGCCGACATCGTATGCGATTCGGCGCATAAAACGCTGCCCGTCTATACGGGCGGGGCGTATCTGCACATATCAAAGACCGCGCCGGAAGGGTTTGACGCGCTTGCAAAGCCCGCAATGGCGCTTTTTGGTTCGACAAGCCCCTCGTACCTTATCATGCAGTCGCTCGACAAGTGCGCCGATATGCTTCACGGAGAGCTTCCCGACATGATAAGGAACTGCTGCGAACGCACAGCCCGCGTAAAGCAGCTTATGCGGCGGCGGGGCATTCCCGATATTTCGGAGGAGCCTGCAAAGATCACCGCAGCTGCGGAAAAGATCGGGTATGACGGCGGCGAGCTTGCGGAAATGCTGCGCGGCGCTATGATCGAATGCGAATACTCCGACCCGGGAGCCGTCGTGCTGATGTGTTCGCCCTTCAATACCGAACGCGATTTCGCAAGGCTGGAGGACTTTTTTTCAGGGCTTGAAATACGTCCCCCGCTGACAGGCGCGGATAATCTGCTTTCGGAGCTGCGCCCCGAGAAGGTCATGAGCATACGTCGGGCTGTGTTTTCGCCTGCTGAGAGAATAGCTGCGGACGACGCTTCGGGGCGGATAGCCGCAAGAACCGCCATGAGCTGTCAGCCGTCGGTCGCGATAGTAATGGCAGGGGAACGCATCACACCCGAAATTGTAAAAATTCTTAAAAAGTATGGCATTTTGGAAACAGATGTGATATAATTAATATGCGCAAAACGTAGGCATACTAAAAGTCTTAGGAATGGGGTCAGCACGAGCAAGCTCATGCAAGAGA
>CACYSH010000069.1 GCA_902776945.1 uncultured Ruminococcus sp. | reverse complement strand
CGGGACTTACGGGCTATGCGCAGGTAATGGGAAAATATAACACCACTCCCTATGATAAGCTGAAATTCGATCTTATGTATATCGAAAATCAGTCGATATTGCTCGATCTTAAGCTGATACTGATGACCGTCAAGATCATTTTCATGCCCGAATCGACCGAAGGCGTGGACGGCGATGTTATCGCTACCGAACGTGAGAAACACAATAAGCATTCCCGCGAGGAAGTTGAAAATATCATTAAATAAATGCAAAAAGCGGTAAGCATACGGATTGTATGCTTACCGTCATTTATTATTAAATAACGCAAAGCAAGGGACGGACACCGGATCCAGCACTTTGCGCTTTTTGTGGGATTTGTGTACCGATCCCTATCTTTTATCAGAATTATTTGTTCTTTGCGACCTTTTCCGAAATGCCGAGAATATAGATCAAAAGCGCCAGTCCCGACCATATCGCCGTATAGATGAGCAGCGGCACGATATATGTTCCCCGCGTGAGTATCAGCCCGATAATAACGGATAATACGGACACCACAGGCAGAATACACTTCGAGATCCGATATTCCATTGCCGAAAGTACGGTCGTTTTGCGCACGCCTATCAGCCTGAGCGGAAGGATAAGCAAAAGGCTAAGTATCACCATTACGATCGCGTAAATACCACACATGAGAAACCCAAACAGGGAATTTATGCCGTCCCCGAATAGTCTGAACAGCGGCGTGAAATCCGAACCATCAATGTTTACGTTCATGCCTTCGGTGTCGATAATATGCGCGTTGGCTCCCGAGCTGTACAGCGAAAAGGCATATCCCGCCGAAAAATACGCGAGTATCAAAAGTATAATGACAAATGCGGCTGTTCTTATCTTTGCGGTTCTGCTCATGATATATCACTCCTTTTTTACGGAAGATATGTCCCCCACTCTGCGCGTTCGGCTCTTTCTGCGGTGATCCGCGAGGGGTATTGCCCGATATATCCGCCTTCCTGCGCACGGTACTGGACAAAGAACGTATCCTCGCCGTTGATCTCGGTTCTTCCGACGAAGACAAATCCGTCTGTAAATTCGCAGCTCTTCAATGCTTTTGCCAATGCCTTGTCGCCGTCCGCGCCGACGGAGTTATCCCCTAAAAGCAGACCCGTTTCGGAATCAGCCTGCTTAAAGCTGCCGTTTTCGAAAACCTCGTTCATGGAAATCCCGCAGCACTCGCAGTCGGTGATGTATTCCGCAGCGGCGTTGAAGGCGACCTTTGCGGCGGCGTTCATCTCGTCAAGACGGGAAAGGTCTTCCGAGTCTCTTCTTATCTCCTCGACGCTCATATTTTCATGCTCGGCGTTCTTGAAGTAGATATTGCTTATATAGGCGCTGCTTCCGGAATCGTAGATACCCGCCGTGCATCGATCGAGTACGAATTTTTTGTCGTTTTTGTAGATATTTATATAAAGTTCGGCGAACGTTCCCAAATCGGAAGAGCTGTAATCTTCGATGTCAACGGTGTAAACTGCGCCGTCTTCGGCAGAGAGCCGCAGTCCTTCTATGTTTTCGCCGCCGTATTTTTCTTTCATTTTGATGAAGCGGGCAAACGCAGAGGAATCGTCCTCAAAGAGCGTGGAAGTATTTTCTATTGTGAGCTTTTCTGCTGCATCGCTGAGTGTATCGCGCAGCTTGCTCTTATAGGCTTCATCGTTCGTATCGTCGGGCTTGTTTTCAAAAAAATCCTTTTTATCCTCGAATACGGATTCGTCGCAGGCAAGGAAGGCAAGGAAATAAAAGCCTTGCTCGGGATCGTCGTAATGATAAAAGTTGTCACAAAAGGCGTTTATCATACCCTCGCTTTTGAGCAGCCCGGGAATATTCACCGTGTCGAAATAGCTCTGTTTGTCGCTGCCGATAACCGCGTTGTACTGTTCGGCGGCAAGCTCTGTCATTTGGTAAAGCGTTTCCTTGTCAAATGTAAAATCGCTGTCGTTGATAATAATGCAGTTGTCGTCATTAATAAGAAGTTTGTTGTCTGACACGGGAGCTTCCTCCTTTGTTTTTTCTGTCGGAGTTTCAGCGATTGAATTGTTTTCCGCCGCGATCGTTTCGGAAGAATCAATAACCGCTGCTGCGGCGGGGGTCAATTCCTCGATCTCTCCGCAGGCGGTTGCGGTACATAATGCCAATGCCGCCAAAAATGCCAATATTCCTTTTCTTTTCATGACCTTTTTCCTCCTTTATTATCTGCTTTTCGTTTGTTCTTTTGTAAGCATATTATACACCATTTAATGGCGCATGAAAAGATGTCGTAAGTCATTATTTCGAGTGACAAATGTAACTTTCTGCCTGTTGTGCTTTGTTCGCGTTTGCAGTACACTTGTTATGTGCTTGCATTAGACTTTTTTATCTTACATCAGATTTGCGCAAAAATCGCTCCACTCTTTTGCACAATAAAATCGGCAATTTATTCGTTTCCGCTCACTTCTGCCGATTTACAGGCTTGTGCTTTTTGTGAGCTTTACTTTAAATTGCCGATTTTATTTTATCTGTTCAATTCTGCGTATTTTCTTGGCTTTGCCTTGTTGGCGGGCTTTGCGTTGGCTGCGCCTGCGGCGCAAATGAGGCTCCTCGCTTAGCGCGAACTTGTTCGTGCGGTTGACCCCTCGCCAGCGCGAGCCGGCGAGGAACCCGGCATTATGCCCTTGTTTTGCGATATTCGCGGGCTTTGCAGCTCGCAATATCTTTTATCTTTTTAATCGTAGGCTGTTCCGGGAAAGAATTTCTCCGCAAACCATACCTTCCCCACTGTAAAACTCCTGCCGTTTAAGTATTCAAGACTACCCGCGTCCGTAGTGAACGCAAACGTCAGCCGATAAGAACACAACGCCTGCGTTTTAAGTCCATATTCACGGTTGATACGGTTACTGCCGTATTTGCCGTCGCCCAAAAGCGGGAACCCCTCATGCGCAAAATGTGCGCGTATCTGATGAGTTCTTCCCGTGATAAGATCAGCCTCGACAAGCGCCAGCCCGCGTGATCTGTCATCGGCGATAACGCGGTAATCGGTTATCATAGTCTTGTTAAAGCTGTTTTTCTTATCCCACACAGTGACAATCTTGGTCTTTTCGTTGCGGCTGTGGAAAGCGGTAAGTCTGCCGCTGCGTTTCGGCGGTATCCCGACGGTCACGCAGAGATATAGCTTTTTAAGCTCGCGGTCGCGTATCTTCTGATCCATAACGCGCAGCGCTTCGGCAGTCTTGGCACAGATCACTATACCTTCGGTATTGCGGTCAATGCGGTTGCAAAGCGACGGCGTAAAGGAAAGCTCCTTGTCGGGCTGATACTCGCCCTTAGCTGCAAGGTATTTCAGCACACGGTTGATAAGCGTGTCGGGAGAGCCGCTCTCGTCGCCGTGAACGACCAAACCGACGGGCTTTTGCAGCAGCAGGATATTTTCGTCCTCATAAACAATGTCCAGCTTGTCGCCCGCCGACATAAAGCTGCGGCTGTCGCTTTCGCGGACAAAAAACTCGTCGTTTATGTAAAGCGAAAGAACGTCGCCTTCCGCGAGCTTCTGCGCGATGTCAAGGCGCTTGCCGTTGAGCTTTATGCTTTTTTTGCGGATATATTTGTACATGGCACTGTCGGGCAGGGCGGGGCAGGCTTTTTTTAAGAACTTGTCCGCACGCTGTCCCGCGTCGTTCTTACCGATAGTAAATTCTTTCATTTCGTCCTTTCAGCAGACTTTTGGAAAATCTGTCATTTCCTGTTCTCATTCCATTTGATAAAATCGTCAAACGGCAGCGGCTTGGCGTAATAATATCCCTGAAAGCTGTGTACGTTGTAGCTTTGCAGAATGTCCTTCATGCCTTCGGTCTCGATGCCCTCTATGCAGACCTCCGCGCCGAAGGTCGAAGCTACCCACGCAATGGACTTTATCAGCTCGCGATCCTTTTTGTCCTCCTCGATGCGGCGGACAAAGCTGCGGTCTATCTTGATGTAGTCAAAGGGCAGGTTTTTAACTATCCCGACCGAGGAAAATCCGGTGCCGAAGTCGTCGAGCGCTATCTTTATTCCGCGCCCGCGCAGATTAACCGTGATGTTTTTAAGCAGCTCCATGTCCAGCAGACGACACCTCTCCGTTATCTCGAAGCAAAGATGCTCGGCGGCATATCCGCTTTCGTCAAGCAGCCGCCGCACCATATCGACAAAATCGGGCTTTTCGAGCTGAGTGTATGAAAGATTGACATTTATCATGAAATCGGGTTGATGTTCAATTATCTTTTTAGCGTCCGAAAGCGCCGTTTTGATTATCCATTCTCCAAGCTCGGGGAAAAGAGGATCCTTTTCGAGCAGCGGGATAAAGTGATCGGGCGGCACCATGCCGTACTCGTCGCTTCTCCAGCGCAGCAGCGCTTCCGCGCCTATCAGCTTTTCGCTCTGCGAATCAACAACGGGCTGATAAAGCAGATAAAAGCCCTTGTATTTCTGCATGATCGAGGCTCTGATCGCGTGGAGCTTTTCCAGTCGGTGCTTGTTGTCGTCGCCGATGTTGTTGCGAAATTCCACAAGGTCGCCGTGACGGCGCAGCTTTGATTCGCTGTATGCGTAATTCAGGCAGGCGTAAACTGTGCGGTGATCGACGTTGAAATTATCTACTGTAAGAAAACCCGCGTTCAGGTCAAGAATTACAGACTTGTCTTCTACGAGCGTACCTGCTCTCCATAATGCGCGAAGCCTGCCGTATCGCCTTTCGGATTCATCAAGCGTCCGAGTGCTTGAAATAATGGCAAATTTCGTTCCGTCAAGACGATAAGCCGCGCCGTCGTTGCCGATCTTTTCAAACAAAAATCTGCCGAAGCGCTGAAGTATGCGGTTTCCGAAGCCGTAGCCGTAAATTTCGTTTATCTCAGAAAACTTGCTTATGCCGATAAGGATAATATGAAATGTCTGCCTTGCCGAAAGCGCGGACTGAATATCCTCGAAAAAGCCGTACTGGTTGCGCAGACCCGTGAGCGTGTCCAGCTCGCCCAGTATGCTGTGATTGCGTATCGTGCCGCAGAAGTAATCGGGCAGATTGTCCTTGTCGCGCACGATCACTCCGCGACAGGTGCAAACGTCGTAATCGCCGTTTTCTTTTTTCACGCGGTACTGCATATCGTGGGTCTTAACGCCGCCCTTGAAAAGCCGTGCGTTGTTTTTGAGGTAAATATCTCTGTCGTCGGGGTGGAGATGCTCTCCCCATTTTACGCCGGCATTGTACATATATTCCGAAGGCATACCGAAGTAATCCACCGCCGATTTCGACCAGCGCGAATAATCATGCTTCATATCACAGACGAAGATATGTGCCCCACCCGCTACCATACTGAGCGCTTCAAAAAAGCTGTCAAGCTGTCTCTGCCGCTCGTCGGTTATCGGTATAAGCACGTTTTCCTGGTCGCTGCTCTCCTCGATAAGAGCAAGCTCTTTAAGGCGCTTTTTGTTTTCGTACATTTTGGAATCGGCGCGGTTAAAAACGTCGCTGATCTTTATGTCTGCGCCTTCCTCGAAGGTCGCCATACCTGCGGCTATAATTGCGCCCTCGCGCTTTTTGATGTTTTCAAGAACGTGTTTATGCAGCGTGTCGAACAAAAGCTCTCTGTCCGCGAATGCGTCGCCTGCGATGAAAACGACAAATTCATCGCCGCCTATCCTGAATACGGGGCTGTGTGAGAAAATATGGCAGATAAGTCTGCTTGCCGAACGGATATATTCATCGCCTGCCTTGTGACCTTTTGTGTCGTTTACCTGCTTTAGCCCGTTGATGTCGCAGACGATTATAGCAAATTCAAAGACCTCTATGCCGTCGTCGATATTCTGCTGTATTCTTTGTTCCAGCTCGTGATAGGCGGTCTTGTTGCGGGTGCCTGTCAGCTCATCGCGGCGGGCAAGCTCGTTTGCCTGATTTAGCGCCCTGATCTGTTCCTTTTCGCGTTTTATCTCCTCGTCGATATTCTCAACGCCTATAATCAAATGCACCTTGTCGCCCGCCCATGTAACGGTCATTCTTGTATACTGCGTTTTGCCGTCTACCACAAGGCGATAATCGGCGGCGAACTGCTTTTTATCCTCCAGAGCGGAGATAAGATAATCCTTGCCGATGACGGTAAGGAGCCTGTCCTTATCATCGGGAAAAACGATCTGCTCTATGTTCCGCTGCGCTTCGGAGAAAAAGTCGTTGCCTTCCTCAAGTACTTCAAGGCTGCCGTAGATCGAATTGGCAGTAAATTCCGCATAGCCGCCGTTCACGGAGTCAATATAATAAATAACATCGTAATGTGAGGCAAGGCTTTCGGCGATCTGCCCGTAAGTAATGCTTTTGCGCTTGCTTTCCATAAGCTCTTTCTGCGCCGATACCTCGTCATTGATGTTTTCTATGCAGACGATGATATGTCTTTTATCGCTTGCCCATATCTGCGAGCAGCGCACGTTCATGACCTTTTCGTTGATCACCAGCCGATAAGTCAGCGGAAATGTACGGACGTTTTTTAAGTTTTCAAGCATGACTTTCTTTGTGAAAAGCGGCATTATGCGTTCCCTGTCGTCGGGGTGAAGAAATTTGTTCAGATTCTTTTTGCTTTCGCTGAAAAAATTGCTGCCGGCGGGATTTATCTCCATGCTTTTGTATACGTCGCTTGAAGACACCTCGAAATAATTGTCGTTTTCGGTATCGACGTAATAAAGCGTGTCGAAATGCTCGGCAAGGCTTTCCGTTATCTGATTATAGATATGGCGTTCCTTTTCGAGCTTTTCCTCGTTTTGGCGGCGGCGAACCTCTTCGTCGATGTTCAGAACGCCGAGTATAAAATAAGCGTCGCCCTTGCGCGGGCCGCGAATGAGCCTGAGAGTATGATAAACGGGCTTGCCGTCGATCATAAGGCGGTATTCTATGTTCTGCATTCCGCCGCGTTTCATCTGAGCAAGGAGCTTTTCCTTTGTTATATCGCGGGTAAATATGTGCAGGTCTTCCTTATAGATGACCTTTTCCGCATCTCTGGCAAGATTTACAAAAAAATCCTCTCCGCTCTGCTCGATACACAGCGAGTGAAAATCATTATCGGCGGAGTACCACACATATTCATTTGTCACAGCGTTTACATAATATACGCTGGTATAATCTATCAGCAGAGCCTCCGCTATCTTATTGAATATCTCCTGATTTCCGTTCATAGCAATTCCTCCGGGCTGCACAAGAAAACTCACGCATTTCCGCGCTTTATAATTATATCACATTTATCCAAAAAAATCAAGTGTTTTGCCGGAAACTGCGGCGATTTTCCGAAATTTGTTATGAATGAACGAAATCACAAAGTGAGGACAGACACGGGCGCTGAACCCCGTGTCTGTCCTCACTTTTTGCTTTTATCTACTATTGTTTGCTCCTCTTATTACCGCAGCCGCTGCCGCTCTTTCACCTATAAGCGAAGGGTCGGTCTCATTTAGCAGGCTCGAACAGCTATAAACAGCAAACCCGTCGCACCCCTCCGATGCCAACACCTCTTTTATCTGTCGGGCAATAACACCGCTATATTCGCCGCCCGAAAGCTCTCCGCCCGCCGCCGTCTTATACATACCTATCCCGCAGACAAGCATTTTCCCATGAGCCAGTCTTATCCATTCGGAAAGCGTTTCCGAAAACGGACAAACGCTGTTATCATATCCGAAATATATCTGCGGAATTATCACATCGAGACACCCCTCCTCACTGCACCAGCGTTCGGCATCGGCATAAAGCAGGTCATAGTTATTGGAAATATTCCCCTGCGGAGAAACGCTGAAAACAAGCGCAGGGTCGGCATTTTTGACAGCCCCGTAAAGCTCCCTGACGAGCAGAGTACAGTTTTCCCGCCGCCAGTCGGCAAGGGAAAGCTCGCCCCCGCAGGCGGCATACTGAACATCGTCAAAGCTCTCGGCGGTCGTCGGGTAAAAATAATCGTCGATATGAACGCCGTCGATGTCGTAGCCCTCGCAAAGCTCGGTCACGCCGTCGGCGGCAAGCTGTCTTACCTCCGGGACTGCGGGGTTCAGCCAGTAGTGAATATCATTATCCGGCATGACGATATATCCGGGATAACTGTCCTGATTTTTGTACCATTTCCCGATTAGCGTACCAGCCGAAGCGTACATATTTTCCTCAGTTTCGCAGCGCAGAGGGTTGACCCATGCGTGAACGGCGATCTCGTGCGCATGAGCCGTTTCAAGCATTATTGCCAAAGGGTCGCAGTCGAAAGTCAGAAATCTTGTCGGCGCGAAAAGCTGCGAATCGTAAAAAGCGTCGCCGAAGGCTCGAACGTGCAGGAAAACGGTGTTTATGCCAAGCTCCGAAAGCCTGCCGAACAGCTTGTCCGAATCGCGGCGCAGGTCGTCGGCACAGCTTTCATCGGCGAAAAGCTCCGCAAGTTCTATGTAGGTTAGCCATACGGCGTGCATTTCCTCATATTTCAGGGGAATATATTTGCTGTCCTGAATATCGTACTCTTTATTAGTGTTGTACGAAATATCGGACAGTATCGGCGGTTTGGGGCTGTTTTGCGAAAGCGAGGGTTTGTCTCTTTCGGCGCAGCCGCACATCAGCAGACAAACAACAATCGTTATAAATATCCTTTTCATCAGACCATTCCCCCTTCGGATAATGATATGCCGGAGAACAGCCGATTATTCGATTTCATACCATAAATGAGCAATGCCGTCAATTTGCACAAAGCAAGGGCAAACCAAAAGTCCGTGCGGTTCAAGTAATTAAATCCGAGAAAGAATTTTGACCGTTCGGCTTGCGGTTATTACCCAGCTTTGCTTATACTATTCCTCGACCAAATTCAGTTAGCCTTCGTCGTCATCGGTCTGAACTATGGTTCAGACAGCACTCGTGTTCATGGCGGCGAATCTTGTCACGAATTTGGTCGAGGAATAGTATTAATTTGTGGGCTTTGCAGGGTTGCGCCTGCGGCGCAAATGGGGCTATGCCCCATACCCCGCAAGTGGGGTTCCTCGCTTAGTGCGAACTTGTTCGTGCGGTTGAGCCCTCACTTTGCGATTTTGTGATATAGTTTATTTATCAAACTATTATCGCCTCAGACCAATACTCCTGATTATAAATGTCCGTAAATCTGTACAGTAATCTTACATTACCGCTTCCAACATCGGTATTGGTGATCTTCAAATCGCCGTTTATCGTGATCGTGGTGCCTAACGGATAGCTGTCCTGATATTTGCCGTCATAGGTATAGTATTCGCAGATAAAATCAATCTTGTCGCCGTCCTGAAGCTCAGTCATCGACTTAGCAACTGTATCGGTCTCGCCGTCTACATATTCGTCGGTAACTCCCGCAACAATGCCCTCCGGGTGTTCGTTGTCAAATCGCAGTATCAGGCTTGCGCGTTCGCCGTTTAACAGCACAGGAACATAGCCCGAGATCACATACTCGCCGCCGTCAAGCTCGGTGGTATCGGTGCGGAAATAGCTGACCGGCTGATTGTTTATCGAGATCCAGTCGCGGTCGGTGTCGGCGATAAGCTCGTTACCCTCAATAGTGAAGATATTGTCAAGACCCAAATTGACATATCCGTTTCCGTCGTCGTAGAACATATTGAGGTCGGTGTCGTGGACAAGCTCCCACTGGCTTTCGGTCAGCTCGATGACATAATTGCCGTCCTCCTCGCGCCAAACAAGCGCCGTAGGGTCAAAGTAGTTAGCGGAGATATATTCGGCGGTCTCGCCCTCCGAAAGCGGATTGTCATTTAAAAAGTCCGTGTTTTCGTCGTCTAAGCCGTCAACGCTCCTGTCAGAGCCTGAAAGAAAACCACTCAGCAGCTGACCGATAAGCTCAGCACCGCCGCTTCCGCCGCCCAGATCGAACAGCGACTGCACAGGAGACTGAGTGCCGCCCGTCGCCGCCTGACCGCTCGCTTCGATGCTCGCAAACTGCTTTATCGCCCGCGAGTATTCGTCGTTCATGCCGATAGCCTGATAAGTGCTGCACGCTCTGTCAACGTATTTGGTCTTATTGTAAGGGAAGAATATGGAAACGCCGTAAGCCTTTGTCATGTTCCGCGAGGTGAGATTGTACTTTACAGCGCCCTTTACCGCGTCGCCCAGTTCCTTGCCTTCAGCTGTGTTCATTCTGTCTGCGAGATCGACAAGATCGACCTGATCTATCTTGCTCGACTTGGCAAATTCCCGCGTTCCATAACGAGCGTTAGACACGGTCTTGTAATCCTTTTTGGTAATAATATCCGTAACGGAGCGCGAGAATCCCGCGAGCTTGTCCGGGACGGTGTGGGTAAACTCCGCAAGGTCGATGACCGAAAGCGTAGTACCCGAGCTTGGGCAGCGCCTTGCACACTGGTCTATGAAGCCGTCAACGATGAGCTTTCCTATGTCGATAGTAGGCATTGAGGTGTTCTTGCCGAACTCCGTCAGCCATTCGGTATAGTACCAGCCTATGCCCGGCTCGGTCTCCTCCGAAGCTATCATATAGTCGGCGTGTTCCCCGAGAGCCAGCGCCGTTTCGGCGGTAGCCATAAGGCAAGCGTCAAAACCGATGAAATCAAACTTTACGCCGCCCGCACGGAGCGCCGCCGCGATTCCGTCGATACCCATAGACCCCGCCTGAGAGTTTTTCTCGTCGTAGCCGAAGCCGCTCACCGAACCGCCGCCGTGATCCCAGAATATCAATTCGTTACGGTTAGCGGGATAATTTTTCGAGCAATACTGAATGAACTGCGCCAGCGTTGAGGGGTCGGTCATTGCCTTGCTGCCCATATTGTCTTCGAGCTGCCGCAGCTTGCCGTTTTCGAGCTTGTATATCTGATTGACGGAATTGCTTATGCCGCCCATTTTCCATTGCTTGCAGCCGCCTGTATAGATAATTATATCCACATTCGAGCCGAGCGTTGCCGCCGCCATTTCCTGAATATCCGCCGAAGCCATACCGTGCTTGGATTCAAGGTCGGTGCCGCACATATACATCATTATCGTCACTTTGTCCTCGCTGTTGCCGAGCATTTGCAGATATTTGGGGCGCGAGCCTTCGGCAACGGTGCGGTCTAACTTTCCGACAGCGGGCGCAGAATAGCTTGAGCTGCCTGCGGCGGTGTTATCCTGCGAGATGCCGCTGTCGGGCTGAGAAGAGCCGCCGCCGCCCAGGAAATTCAGCAGCGCGACGATTATTGCGATCAGACCGATACCGCCGCCGCCGATAGCCGCCTTGCTGACACCTCCTCCTCCGCCGGAGCTGCCGCCGTGAAAGCCTCCGCCGGAGCCGACAGGTCCCGTACCGAGTCCGTTTTCTCTTCTGTGAACGCCGGTGCCGCCCGACGAAACTGTTTTCTGTCTTGCACGCGGTCTGTTATTTTCAGGCATAATTATCCTCAGCTTTCTGAATAAAATAGTTTTTAAATGAGCTTCAACAAACGCAAAACCGACCAAGAAACCGCGAAGCGGAACAGGGGTCAGGGGGCGAAGTGAGCGGAGCGAACGAGCAAACCGTATCTCCAGCACTTTCTTCACAGTGGGGCAGGACATGGGCTTACAGGGCGTGGGGTGTTCCCTATGTTCTGCCCGAAACAAAGCCTTGCGGCATTATGTAGGGGCGAACCTATATGTGCGCCCGCATATATGTCCAATTGTTCGGGGGAACGGGCGCTCACACAGGAGCGCCCCTACATGATTTGCCCCACCGCTGCGATTTTCTGACATTCGCGCTTTTCTTTGCGAAAATCGGCAATTTATTTGTTTCCGCCACGTTATGCTGATTCATAGATCGTGCTTTTTTGTGGGATTTACTTTAAATTGCCGATTTAAATTTTGAACCGTTCAATTTTTTCTCCGATTGATTGCTTGAACCGCTCAGTCTCTGGGGGAAGACCCTTTGCACGAACAAGCTCGTGCAAGAAGAAGGGTTATCCCACAGACCCCCTTCCTAAGACTTTTGGTTTGCCCTCGCTTTGCGCGTTTGTGATGCCGTTTACTACACCTTTATATTTTACAGTATTTTGAACAAAATGTCAAGCATATTTTCAGCCGCATTTTTTGCAGACCACCGTAACGCTCATTACCTCGTCCGAATTATCAGCAAAAATGTCCCCTCCCATTTCCTTCATAAGCCGCGAACAAATGTACAGCCCCAGTCCGCTGCCCTGACGGCTGCCGACGTTCGAACCGCGCCAAAAGCTGTCAAAAATGTGCGTAAGCTCCTGATCGGACAAGGTACAGCCGCTGTTCGATACGGTGATAAGCCTGCTGTCCTCCTCGTCGGAAAAGCTCATCGAGATTTCCCTGCCGTCGCCGTATTTTATCGCGTTCTCGAAAATGTTCTGCAAGACCTCTTCAAGCCTGTCGGGGTCGCCCGAGATAAGGCAGTCGGAAAGAGAGCCGACGGAAAACTCCGTGCCTGTCAGCTTCAATTTGTCGGAATAGTAAGCCGTTACCCTGTCAATTACCTGCGAAAGATAAAAGTCCGTCGCCTTTAAAAAATATCGCAAGTGAGGGCATACACAGGAGCCAGCGCCCGTGCGCCGGCGAGGGGGCGGCAATTTAAAGCAAATCCTATAAAAACAAGCAAATTGATAAATTCTGCAAATCAGTACGGAAACAAGAAAATTGCCGATTTTCACACAATGAAAGCGTGTGGTTCTAAACTTTACTGACGGAAGGGAAATTCTATTTGCGAAAATCGCTGCGCTCTTTCGCAAATTAAAATCGGCAATTCGTTCGTTTCCGTCACAAAATGCAGATTCTTTCATTTTGTTTGTTTTTGTTAGTTTTTCTTTAAATTGCCGATTTTAATTTTGAACCTAACAAATTTCTTTTTACCGTTAGTTTGCGAATGCCGACAGCTTTTGTGGGGATAACCCTTCTGAAGAAGGGTTATCCCCCTGCACGAGCTTCGCTCGTGCCACCCCCTTCCTAAGACTTTTGGTATGCCCTTGCTTTGTTTTTTTATTCAATATTCGATGTATCCGAAGCCTTTATCCCGCCTGTGCCGAGCGCCGTAAAAAACGTTCCGCCCATTACCGCCGCAAGCACCGCCGCAGGGAATATCACAAACGATTCTATCCTGTTATGCGCGTATGTCAGCCCCTTTAAAATCCCCATAAGACTGAACATAGGATTCATGATAAGCTCGGTCATCGGGTCGCTGATGATCGCCGCCGTAACTACCGAGACCGCACCTATCAGCAGGAACCGCAGCAGATGTATACCTATCACCGAACGGCTGCCAAAGCCCATTGCCTTCATAAGCGCTATCTCGGACTTTTCCTTCGAAATGAACGACCTTTCAAGCAGCACACTCATCATAACGATTATTATCATCGAAACTATCATGGTGAGGTTCTTCGCGCCGTTTACCGCGTCCGCCGCCTTTGTGCAGTCCGCTACATAGCCGCGTGCGTCGAGAATATCGTTCGTGCCGTAAATGTCAATTAGCGTTTTTATGCGGCTGCTTATAGTCTCCGCGTCTGGTTCGTCGTCAAAGTCGATCTGGAAATGCGTGAAGCCCATAAGCCCGCCCAGCGGCAGCTTTGCCGATTCGTGGAACCTGCCGCACATACCCAGCTGACTGAAAGAATCATACAGCGCCGAAACGATGTACTCTTTTTCCTCGCCGCCGACCGTCAGCTTTATCTTGTCGCCTACCGTAACGCCAAGCTCGTTGGCAAGCGGTATGCCGAGCGCCGCTTCGTTATCGTACATGGGAGCGGTACCCTCGTTGTAATAGTAATCGGTGGTCTTTGTCCTGTCGCAGAACATGAACCTTGCCTGCGCGGTGGTATCGCCGTATGCCGCCGAAACATTATACAGCTCTTCGGTGTGTACCTTTCCGGACATACCGTTTTCCGCAAGAGTGCTTTCCATTTCGCGGTAAATGTCGTCAACGGTCTTGCCGCCGCTCTGCACCTCCGAAATCTTGCTCTGCATATTGATATAGATGTCGCTGTTCGTCTGCGAGATAAGATACATGAGCTTGTCGCTGCCGAGCGTTTCGGCGGTATTCGAAAGCACCATTACAAGCACCGTGCAAAGCGTGAACACCAGCGTAAGCACCGCCGACTGCTTCGGGCTGCTGAATATGTCGTTGAGAGAGATAAATCCCGATGTGCCGAGCCTGCTTTTCCCGAGACTCATCATGCTGTGCTTTTTGAAGCGCTCGCCCGTCTGACCGTTCCTTACCGCATCTATCGGCGAGAGCTTTTTTATCTTCGCGGTGCAGCCGTAGCAGAAGAGAACGATCATTGCCACTATTACGGCAGAACAGCCTATCCCAATAAGTACAGGGTGGTCGTTGCCCAGCACCATATCTCCGCTGACCGAATCAAGCAGCATTCTTCCGAACGGAATGCCCGCAAAAAATCCTATTACCGAGCCGATAACGGCTATCCCCGCGTATTTCACAAGGTAAAGCCCGCGAATGGAGCTGTTTTTCATGCCAATAGCCTTCATAACGCCTATCTCGCGGAACTCCTCCGCTATGGTAAAGCCGATAGTGAACCGCACCACCACGAACGATATTATTATCAGGAACACGCTGACCGCCATTACGATACCCGCCACCGAAATGGTTATTAAGAAGGTCATATTTATCAGCGACCTTGAAGCGGAGAACCTGACGTTTTCGGCGGTTTTAAGCACCTGCTCGACCGCCTTTATGTCGTCTGCGGAAACGATGTAGATTCCCATGCGGCAGGCGGCGCGTACCTCGCCGCTATCGTTAAGAGCGCTGAAATCGTCGGGGTTTACGATGAAACGCGGAAGACCTACCATATCGCTGCCGAAAACAGCATCCTTGCAGAGACCCGCGACTTCAAGCGAGAGCTTTTCGCCGCACATCTCGAACGAAAGCGTGTCGCCGGCCTCTATTCCCGCGTTTTTCATAAGCGAATTGGTAACGTATACCTTGCCCCGTTCCACCTGCGTTATAGGAGCGTTTTTATCGTCGAAGCAGGTTATGACCGCTTCATCGACGGAAACGATAGCGCCGATATTTCCGAAATGCTCGGGCTTTACACCGTTCAGCTTTACCGATTCGGGGGAACAGGCTATAACGGTTTCTCTTTTCCATGAAGAAATATCCTCCGACTTGTCAAGCAGTTCGCCCAGCGGAGTTCCGCTGTCAGGCTCGCCGACGAATGCGATATAATCTTCCATGCCCGCCATATTGAGGAAGCGTTCTATTCCGCCTGTGATCGAGATGATATTGCTCACGCTCGATGAGAAGAACATTGCCGAAAGTATCACAAAAAGCAATATTATCAGGTTCATCGTCTTTTTGCGTTTAAGGTCTTTTTTTAGTATTCTCAGGTACATATTTGTCGCCTTCCTTTCTCTGATATAATTCTATCATAGAATTTATTAAATAATCCTTAAACGGAAAAGCGCAAAGCAGATAAGAGATAAAAGATATTGTGGACTTTGCTTTAATTACAACACAGGGCGGTCTATTGACCGCCCTGCTTTTTATATGCAAAACTCTCGGGATATATCATATCCTGTCATCGCCGGTACCTCCGTAAACGGCGATCGTCATAAGCAGATTCCCCACTACACTCTTAAGCATGGAGATAAGCTCATCATGGTTTGCGGAAATATAGTCGGTATCGTCATTCTTACAAGCCTCTTCCATAGCCTTCGCAAAATCAGACAGCTCAACCGCGCCGATGCTCATTGAAGCACTCTTGAGCGAATGAACGTAAGTGCGGTACTTATTCCAGTCCTTAAGCGTAAAGTATGCGTTCAGCAAAGCCTCTCTGTCATGAGCGCTTACCGAAAATTCGCTTAACATTTCCTTATAGAAATTCGGGTCGTTCATGCTGAACTTTATGCCGACGGCGGTATTCAGCCCGACGGTTTCAAGCATGGAAAGGAACGTGAAGATCCTCTCCTCAGCTTCGTCAGGCTCGGGAGTGCCGTCTTCGGTGAGCGGACGGTCAGGCTCGTTCGGGGTATGCTCCCTCATCTGATACTCAACGTCCTCCGCTATCATTGAAAGCATAATATCGGCAAAGTTAGGATCGAACTGCGTTCCCCTGCCGTTGGTAAATTCGCTGATGATATACTGCTGTGCGAAAACATCGTGATAGCTGCGGTGAGAGGACATTGCGTCGTATGCGTCGGCGACGGAAATAATTCTCGCCTCTTCGGGAATACTGGTTCCGGAAAGCCCGTCGGGATAGCCCTTGCCGTCGTAGCGTTCATGGTGCCATTTGGCGACAACCGCGAGCTTCGGCATATCGGTAATATTTTTAAGTATCTCCGAGCCTACATTCGGGTGAGTTTTTATCATCGCGTACTCTTCGGGGGTCAGCTTGGAGGGCTTGTTTATAACCGCGTCGGAAATGCCTATCTTTCCTACATCGTGAAGCAGACCCATCATGTAGATCTCCTCCTGCGCCTTTTCGTTATATCCGGCACGCTTGGCGATCTGACGGGCATACTCCGCAACTCTCAGCGAATGACCGTTGGTGTACTTGTCCTTTGCGTCGATAGCTCCCGCCAAAGTCTTTACTACCTGAAGAGAAAGCCTTTCGTTCTTCTCATGCTCCTTGATTATCTCGCCGCTCATGCGCTTTACTTCGCTTTTCAGATCGGTTTCAAGGCGGATAAGATCAATAGTATGACGAACGCGCAGCAGCATTACGGTGTCGATAAAGGGCTTTACAAGAAAATCCATAGCGCCTGCGGTAAGAGCCTTTGCTTCGGTATCGGCATCGTCGTCGGCTGTCAGGAATATTACAGGTATATTCCTTGCCGATTTCATTTTTTTAAGCTCCTTCATAGTCTCGAATCCGTCCATACCCGTCATGTGAATATCAAGAAGGATAAGATCGGGATTTACTTTGGTCTCCTTAAGGAAAGCGATCAGTTCCTCGCCGGAAACAAGGCAGTTTACCTTAAAACCGTTAAAGCTGAGTATCCTGTCAGCCGTCTTGCGGTTCGAAGCATCGTCGTCAACTACGGTTATCCAGTAATTCATATTATCAAATACCTCCTAACGATCATTTTGTTGCTTTTGCAATTATTTCCATAAGCTCTCCTGCTTCGAGCGGCTTACCTATACAGCCGACTGCTCCAAGCTCTGCGGCGCGGCTTTTTACCTCGTCGGTGAGCGAGCCTGTCATAAGGCATACCGCCGCATCGGCGATCCCGCTTTCCGCACGGATAGCCTGAAGAGTTTCAATGCCGTTCATTTCGGGCATTTCAACGTCAATGACAGTAAGCGTCGGAGACTCTTCTTTCAGTTTTTTAAGGCATTCCTCCCCTGAGGAGGCTGTCACCGCCTCGTGACCTGCCTTTTTCACAATGAAGCTCGCCATTCTGAGCATCATCGAATCATCGTCTGTAATAAGTATTTTACTCATTTTTTCAAGACCTTTCCGATACCCTCAATGGTATCTGTGTATTCTTTTATGAGATCGCCGTGACGGGAGCGGATAAGCTCCGCGTCCCCGTCGCGTGCGGCAAACTCTAATATCCTCGCGTGTTCCGAAAGCTGTACCGCGCCTATCGTCAGCGAAGTGCTTTTCACGCTGTGAACGATTATCCTGTAATTTTCAAGATCGTTCGCGGCGAATGCCTTTTCCAGCTCGCCGCGCTTATCGGCTTCAAAATATCCCTGCAAGGTATCAAGGTAAAACTCACGCGAATCCATGCAGTAGCCCATACCTGTCATTACGTTAAGCGAAGGACACTTTTCCCTGATGTCCGCAAGCTCCGTAAAGGTGAACGAATCGCTGTCCGCTTCTGCCTGCGCGGGCTTTATCTCCGGGAGCTGATTTTTCTTAAACGAGACCTTTTCAGGCGGGAGATACTTCGCGAGCTTTTTCTCCAGCAAAGCGCCTTCTATCGGCTTCGAAAGATAATCGCTGAAACCCGCTTCAAGATACATCTCCTTTGCGCCGAGAACTGCGTTCGCGGTCAGGGCTATAACAACAGTGCTTTCGGGCAGCAGCTCCAGACGTTTCAGCTCGCGCAGAGTTTCAATGCCGTCCATCTTAGGCATCATATGGTCGAGGAAGATCATATCGTATTTCCTGCTTTCGGCAAGCTCAATTGTCCTTTGTCCCGACGATGCCGTATCAGGGATCATGCCGTGTATTTTAAGCAGATTCACCGCGACTTTAAGATTCATCTCGTTGTCGTCAACTATCAGCACCTTTACATCGGGCGCGTACAGATGTTCCCGATTCTGCTCATCGTCATCAGCGGAGGCTCTGCGGTAATCATTACCGATAGGAGCAGGATCGACTATCCCCTGCTTTAGGCGGAAACTGAACGTCGAGCCTTCGCCGTAAACGCTCTCTACCGAAAGCTCGCTGTTCATCATCGCGAGCAGCCTTGTTACGATAGAAATGCCAAGCCCCGTACCCTCGATATTGCGGTTGCGCTTTTCGTCAAGCCTTATGAACGATTCATAGAGCTTACTTAAATCCTCGTCGCGTATGCCTATCCCCGTGTCAATCACAGCAACGTATATCTCTAAGCTGTCTTCGGTGCGGTTCTCGCCGCGCATAAGAAACGTTACCGAGCCTTTTTCGGTATATTTTACGGCGTTTGTCAGCAGATTCGATATGATCTGTCGTATACGCACATCGTCGCCCGAAAGAACCGCAGGCAGCGTCGGGTCGATGTTTACGATAAAATTAAGACCTCCCGCAGCGGCTCTCGGCGTAATGGCATTGATAAGATCGTTTATCACGGCGGCGGTGTCGTATTCCACCGTGAGTATCTCCATTTTGCCGTCCTCTATCTTCGAGAAATCAAGAATGCTGTTGATAAGCGAAAGCAGCGTTCTGCCCGCGCTCTTGATATTCAGCGAATACTCGCGTATGCTGCTGTCGGCGCACTCGCGGAGTATCATCTCATTCATGCCGAGAACGGCGTTTATCGGCGTGCGTATCTCATGCGACATCTGCGCCAAGAACGAGGTCTTTGCGTTGCCGGCAGCTATCGCCGCCTCCGCCGATTTTCTCAGGTTTTCGTTCACCTTGTCCTGCATTACCATAAGCCGCGTCATCAGCCGATAGACCGTTATCAGGCAGAAAACGAACGCAACAAGCGCAGTCATACCATAAATGATAACGTTTCCATATATCTTCCCGATGCTGCCCACCACATACACGGTGAACGAGGTTGTAACGTTGCTTTCCGCAATAAGCGTTTTCCGCTTGCCGTCGTAGTCTTTAAACAGCCTTACCGTTTTTCCGTCGGGAACGATATTGCCGTATGACAGAGTATTGATATTTGTGCGCGTATCCTTCGCCATCTGGTATCTGCCATTCGGGTGATTGATTATGTATCCGCTTGCGTCGGTAAGAAAGGCGTAGCCGTTGTTGGAGTAGCTGTTTCCGAGAATGTCCACGAGCTTATCCATATAGAAATCTATACCGAAATTGCCTATCCATTCGCCTGTCTTGTCGTCGTAAACTCTTTCGGCGAAGGTCACGCAGTAGATACCGTTCTGAGCGTCATAATACGGCTCGGAGATTATCCAGTCCTTTTCGGACGACATAAGCTCCTGATACCATGTTCTTGTTTCCAGCTTAAAATCCGAATCGGGAACCCAGCCGTTATTCATATATACAGGATATTCAAGTGAAGGATTGACGATATAGCTTACGGAAATTTCCGGATACTGGTGAGTGATCTGATCAAGCAAATTAACAGTATCGTCATAGCTTTTGAGTATTTCGGAATGCGTGGAGAAATAGCTGCAAAACATATCGAGTATGCTCTTTTGGGTGTTTACCCATTCTCCGAGCTGATATTCATAGCTGCTTACGTCGTTCTGCATACGCGCCCTGCCCCAGCGCATCGTGGCGGAAATATTTGTATACATACTTATGACCATGACTACCACCATAAGACCCGTAACAAATCTGCGGAATCTTTTGGTAAGCCTTATCTCGTCGGAGCTGCCGTCAGGCTGCTGCTTTTTCTCCTTTTCGGTTCTGACGATACTCTTAAACGAAATGATCTCGTTTATCATTTCGGAAAGCTGTGCGCCCGCCTTGCGTATCTTTTCAAACTCAATATTATAATCGGCGGAGCTTCCGACGTTCTCGGCGCTTGCCCCCGTAATGATCTGATCGAGCGGCGCTCTCAGCTTTGCGGTAATATTTTCAAGAAATTCTTCCTTATATTCAAGAGCCTCCTTGATCCTTCTTTCCGATCTGGAGCTCATAAAAAGCATGATAAGGATAACAATAAATATAATAAGAGAAATAAAGATCGTGGCGAACATCTGTATATACGATGTCTTATACAGCGACCAGTTGTTCTCGCTTACGATAAGATACCAACCAAAGCCCGATTTTGCCGCAAAAAGGCTTATCCCGCTGACATTAACGTGTACCGAGCCTTCGTTGGTCTTGGCAAGGGCGAATATCCCCGCGTAATCCGGCAGAGACTTTGCCAGCTCACTGCCAACAAGGCTGTCGTCGGTGCAGCCCGCTATTATACCCTCCGCCGTAACGATAACAGCGTTGCGCTCACCGCCGGAATACATTCTCAGAATATGCCGCCTGATATTATCCATAGTATAATCAAACGCCAGCACCGTTTCCTTATCGTTAAGCATAACAGAAACGGTATAGCAGATATTCCCGGTAGCAGCGTCAACATAAGGATCGGAAACGAAAACCTCGCCCTGCCGTCTCACCGCGCCCTGATACCATGTGCGCTGATTTGCCTCGTACCCGTCGGGCGCGTTGAAATCGGGGATAAAAAACCAGTCTCTGCCTGCTATATAAGTATTGTAGCATACGCCGCCTGTGCTTTCTGCAAGCTCGGTCTTTTTTCGGGAGATAAAATCCTCCACTCTGCTGCGGTCGTCAAGCAGCGGCTGAATCTCAAGCGCCAGGCGCATAGAAGTTCTTTCAGCCTCGTTAATGGTCTCTTCAAGCTCGCCGCCGATAGATTCAAGGCGATATGTACCGGATTCGACCGTCTGCCGCGACGTTACCCCGAACATGACGACTATCTCAAGAACAATAGCCACAATAAGCACAAAAGCAACAGATATGATGATCGCCGTCGTTCTGTTTGACTTTTTCATAATGGACAGCTACCTCCGTCCCTGCTGTTTTCTTGTTAAAAACAATTCTATATAATTATACCACACATTTATGCAATAATCAAGTGATTTTTTAATTTTTCTTGTATATTTTTTATCATTTTGATTTTTTAAAGGTTCCACCGTACCGAAAAAACGCAGTATAAACAAATTTCCGTTTATCAAAGCGCCCTTTCCCGTACTTAACCGGGCGTTCATAGATTTTGTATAATAAGTCAATTGACATGACACATAAAAAAAGATATAATTATCATGTGTAAATATTTGTCGAAAAATCTATTTTGCTGAAAGGTGTGTTCCAGAAAATGGTCTTTGCGGACTTGCTTTTTATATTCCTGTTTCTTCCCGCCTGCATACTGTTTTACTTTATAATGCCGAATCTGAAATGCAAAAACTGTGTGCTTATCGTGTTTTCGCTCATTTTTTACGCATGGGGCGAGCAATGGTACATTCTGCTTTTGCTCTTCAGCTCGCTGTTAAACTACGCGGCGGGCATGGCGCTCGATAAATACAAGAATACAAAGCAAGGCAAGACCGTGCTTATCATATCGCTTCTGACGAACCTCGGAACACTTGCTTTTTTCAAGTATACGGGCTTTTTTATTGAAAACCTTGATCTGCTGCCTTTTGTGGATATACCCGTTCCCGAGATCCATATGCCTATCGGCATATCGTTCTTCACCTTTCAGAATATCTCATACACGCTCGACTGCTGGTGGGACAAAACGCCCTCGCAGCGCAGCTATTTCAAATACCTTCTTTATATATCAATGTTCCCGCAGCTGGTAGCGGGTCCCATAGTCAGATATTCCGACATCGCCGCCAAAATAGAAGACCGCCACACCTCTGCGGAGGATTACTCCGAAGGATTTACCCGCATAATAATCGGTGTTGCAAAAAAAGTCATTATCGCCAACAATCTCCAC
>CACYSH010000068.1 GCA_902776945.1 uncultured Ruminococcus sp. | reverse complement strand
AAGGTTAATAAGGTGTAGGGCGGGGGCTTGCTCCCGCCCGTAAATGAACGGTTTTTAAAGATGATTTTCGTCAATCTTTTTCTTAAGTTGTGGATAGTGATTTTAATACTGTCAGAAATACCTTATATACGGATTGCTTTTGTCCTTGACGCGGACAGGAAACCTAAGATTTTTCAGCGTATCTATCAGCTTATCTCGTTCATAGGGCTTGCCGATAAACGAACTTGCATATATTTCAAAAAGCAGATTGCCGTATTTTTCATTCTGAACATCGGATACCCCGATAATATTCAGCTGTCTTTCATTGAAGTTCTTAAAAAGCGATCTCGCGGCAAGCTCTCCCGAACGCGAATAGTCCTGCGCATTGTAGTCCAGATTTATATATACCGCGTCAAAAGCCCTCTCAGCCGCCGCACAGATAAGCTCTTTCACATCTGTAAAGCCCACAAATTCCAATTCTCCGCGGCAAAGCTCGTCCAGAAATTTTTTCAACATTTTCAGTTCTTTTTTTGTGTCCAAAGCGTAAACCAACATAACATCACCTCCCCGAAGCAACAGGTGTACCACATAATATGCCGGCATTATACTCACATCTGCTCCAACCTCACCCTTTTATCCGCACATAATACTATTTAATCATCAATCCACAGACAATGGCATGAACTTCGTTCATGCAGGCGGCTATCATTTCGTCACTCTGCGTTGCACGACCTTGACTTGCGCCAGCAAGCCTGCGTTCGTTCGCCTTGATAAATTTTATTTCTGCACAAATCTAAGGGTGAGCTTGAAACAGATGTGAGTATATTTCCGCTGCTGCCCATATATTATTATAGCAGATTTTTTGTACATAGTCATTCACCAAAATGGTTAAAAACAGATTTGAGCATAAAAAAGCGGTCTCCGAAAAGCCCGGAGACCGCTGCTGACGATATATAATTTTTACGATTTATCAGAAACCCGGCTTACGCGAACTTTCCGCCCGCATTCCATGCGCCGCCGACATTTTCGCCGATGACGCGATAGGCTCTTGCGGAAGAATCGAACATTACCGGCTGCAATTTGCCGAGATCGACCTTGCCGTCGGTAAGCACGCTGTCGTCCGCGACCATGCCGACTACCTGCGCCACCACGCGGGTCTCGCCGTATTCCTCGATAATATCCTTGACCCTGCATTCGAGCGCGGCGGGCAGCTGGTCTATTATCGGCGCGTTGACCTTTTCAGACTTAGTGACGGTAAATCCCGTTTTATCGAGCTTGTCGGGAACCTTTGCCTGCGACACCATGCCGACGTAATCGCATTCGGCAACGAAATCCTTTGTGGCAAAGCTCACGGTAAACTCGCGGTTTGCCTTGATATTGTCGGTCGAAACATGGCTGCCGAGGCTTATCGAGATGAGGTCTCCGCCGACCTGACCCGCCCATGCCGCGTTCATGGCGTTCGGCTTGCCGTCCTTATCGTAGGTCGCGATGATAAATACGGGCAGCGGCGTTACAAAACCCTTGTCAAAACTTTGTTTCATATCAAACAGCTCCTTTATTGAAGATACGGAGATACTCTCCATAAATAATTATACAGCAGGAAAACATATATGTCAATACTCGTTTTATACTGCCCTCTATTCCAAATGCCACAATATATTCGCACATAGGCGAATTTTCTCTGCGTTGCACGCCCTTGAAGGGCGTGGCGTTAATCGAGGAGGAAGACGACGGTACGAACTTGTTGGCATTAACATGGTTAATGCAACCATCGTGTTCAGGGTGGTGAAGTTTGTTGCGAATTTGGTCGAGGAATAGTATTACATACCCGCATTCGGAGAATCATCACCTGTTTTAGTTAATTTTTTTGTCCATTTATATATTTTATCCACTTAATTCTAACTTTTGTGGGTTGACATTAGTAAAATTTAGTGTTAATATTATGCTGTATATATTATATACATCGTAACTGATTACAGATATTGTCTGTGATCGCGTCAGAAAAGAAATGCTAAAAAGGAGAATCGTAATGAGGAAAGTAGTTTCAGCAATTACTGCGGCTGTGCTGTCAACCGCGACCATTTGCGCATCATCGCCTGTTGTTACTCAGGCGGAAAATCCGATCGTACAGACATCTTTCACGCCCGACCCTGCTCCCGTCGTGATCGGCGACGAGCTGTATGTATTTACAGGCTGCGACCGTGAAGGCAACAACGAATTCTACACCATGACAGGCTGGCAGTGCTTCTCGACTAAGGACATGAAGAACTGGACAGACCACGGCAGAATACTTGAAGATACGTCGTTTAAGTGGTGCAACGCAAACGACGCATGGGCTTCGCAGTGTATCGAGCGCAATGGCAAGTTCTATTTCTATTTCACAACCACCAACAAGAGCGGCGGCGGAAGAGCTATCGGCGTTGCGGTGGCGGATTCGCCCGAAGGTCCTTACAGCGACCCTCTCGGAAAGCCGCTCTGCGGTCCCAACTGGGACTATATCGACCCGACTGTGATCATTGACGATGACGGTCAGGCATGGCTCATGTTTGGCAACCCGAAATGTTATTATGTCAAGCTCAAAGAGGACATGGTAACGCTTGACGGTCAGATCCAGCAGTTCAACATGACCACACAACAATTTGGTCCCGGCAACGGTGACAGAACCACTACCTACGGCGAGGGTCCCTGGATTTACAAGCACAATAACCTTTACTATCTTGTGTGGGCTTCGTTTGTCAGCGGCTTCGGCGGCGAAAGCCAGTGCTATTCAACGGCTCCGTCTGTTACGGGTCCGTGGACATATCGCGGCGTGATACAGCAGGGTTCCAACTGCTTCACCACTCACGGCGGCATAATTGATTATAAAGATCATTCTTACTTTTTCTATCATAAGAACGGTATTTCAGGCGGTGGTCCTTACAACAGAAGCGCCTCCTGCGATGAATTTACCTACAACGCCGACGGAACTATCCCTGTTGTGAAGCTCACAAACAGCGGTCCCGAACAGATCGAGGCTCTCAATCCTTTCGAAAGAGTAGAGGCTGAAACTATCTGCTGGTGCGAAGGCATCAAGACCGAAAAGGACGATTCGGGTGCAGTAAATATAGGGTTTATCCAGAAAGGCTCTTATGTCAAGGTGGCGGGAGTTGACTTCGGCGAGGGCGCGGATAAGTTCACGGCTGCGGTGGCTTCTGCCGGAAGCGGCGGAAATATCGAGCTTCACCTTGACAGCAAGACAGGTCCCGTTGTGGGTACCCTTAAAGTCGGCGATACGGGCGGCTGGCATAACTGGGAAGAATTGTCCTGCAACGTGGCGGGAGCTTCCGGCGTACACGATCTCTACCTTGTATTTAACGGCGGCGACGGTTATCTTATGAACGTTGACTGGTGGAAGTTTGACGGAGCGGGTTCAAGCTCTGCGGCTGACCAGACATATATCTTCAAAAACACCTTCGAAGGCAAGCTCGACGGCGTTACGGACAGATTCGGCGCAAAATTGACTTTGACCGACGACGAAGCGTATGAGGGAAGCAGCTCGGTATACGTTTCAGACCGTTCGGCTTCATGGCAGGGCGTTGGAAAGAACCTTAATTACAAGTTCAAAGCAGGCGAGAGTTACAGCTTCTCCGCTATTGTAAAGTATAATGAGGGCACACCTTCTACCAAATTCCACCTTACTATCCAGTATACAGGTGCAGACGACGAGACCTACTACGAAAAGATCGACACAAAGACCGTAACTAAGGGCGAGTGGACGCAGCTTGCAAATACCGGCTTCAAGATACCTGCGGGCGCTAAGAGTCCCTTCATATATGTGGAAACCGAAGGCGACTCCGATGACGATAATCCCGCGACAAACTTCTATCTTGATAATTTCTTTGCGGCAGCAGACGGCACCATTATAGAAGGTCCGAAGAATTTGAAGGATATACTTGATTCAAAGGTCACAACGTGGGGTGACGCTAATCTTGACGGCAGAGTGGATATGAGCGATGTTGTTCTTATAATGCAGTCGATCAATAAACCTGACGAGTATAAGCTGACAGAACAGGGCGCTTATAATGCGGACGTATGCGAAGCAGGCGGCGGAATCACAAAGGACGACGCTCTTACTATACAGAAGTATCTTTTAAATACGATTGCGAAGCTCCCCGCGAGCTATAAATCAGGGGTTTGATAAATCGTGCGGAAATCCTGACCGTCGCGCATTTTAACGAAAACGCCATTTATAGTACCGAATCTATTAAATGCTGTATAACGGCATTTTTAGAATAAAAAACTCCTGTAAGATCACAGCAAACGTCAGAATAAATTCGATCTTGAATAATCGGGAATATTTGTAATTACGGGCGCATCAACAAATTGGCGCTGCATCGCCCGCCTCTGCATGATCGAAATTTATTTATGTCGTTTACTGTAAACAGGTATAGTCAGATAGGAGGAATTTAAAATGTCAAGGTCGAAAATGATAGGAAAAAAACTGGTGTCCGTATTGTCATCAGCAGCCCTTGCTGCGTCTTGCCTGGCTTTTGCGCCGGCAGCTCCTGCGCTTACCGCTCAGGCTGCCGACTACACAGCAGCCGAATATGACACAAGCAGCTACATTTTCCACGACACTTTCGAAAACGGAAAGGGCGACTGGTCGGCAAGAGGAAGCTGTTCGGCTGCCGTAAGCAGCGATACCAAGTTTAAGGGTTCAAATTCGCTGTTCCTTTCGGGAAGAACCGCTGCATGGAACGGCGGACAGAAAGCACTCAGCTCAAATACGTTCGTACCCGGCAGGAGCTACGCTTTCAGCGCCTGCTTCACTAACCTTCAAGGTCCGGATCGTACCGAATTCAAGCTCACGCTCCAGTATAACCTTAACGGCGAAGCGAAATATGACAAGATAGCTCAGGCTTTCTCATACCGCAGCAAGTTCGTTCAGCTCTACAACGCCGAGTATACTATCCCCGCAGGAGCTGCCGACCTCGTTCTCGTGGTTGAAACGACCGAATCGACCTGCGATTTCTATGTAGATGAGATCGTTGCCGCTCCCGCAGGAACAAAGATCGAAGGACCTGTAACAAACGTAGTGGTCAGCGAGGGTCCCAGAATAGGCGATGTTGACCTTGACGGCAAGATCAATTTAGCTGACTTTATTGAACTCAAAAGAAACCTCATCAGGGGAACACTCAGCGGCGCTGCAAAGGTGAACGCCGATGTTGACCAGAGCGGCGAGATTGATAACACCGACGCAGAACTGCTCCTGTCATATATTCTCGGCGAGATCTCAGAATTTCCGGAGCCGATACCCCAGCATCTTTCGATGAAGGATTTCACCGCTAAGGTACAGCCCACAATAGTTGAAAAAGAACCTGACTCGGCTAATCAGGCAAGAGCCAGCGTAGCCTACGGCGAGATACAGAAAAAGAGCTACTACTCGACGACCTGCAACAGACAGAAGGACGTAAATATACTTCTGCCTCCCAACTATGACCCAAACAAAACTTACCCCGTAATGTACATCATGCACGGCTACTATGAGGGCATTGACAGAATGCTTACAAAGGGAAATGCCGAAATGCACACCCGCGAGATGATCGGCAACGCTATCGCCGAAGGCGCAGCAAAGGAAATGATCTGCGTATTCCCCGATGTATTCTCAAGCCCCACCCTCAGAGCCTGTACAGGTATGGACGAAACAAACAACCAGGCTTACGATAACTTCATAAACGATCTTACAAAGGATCTTATGCCTTATATCGAGAAGAATTACAGCATCAAGACCGGTAAGGACAACACCGCTATCACGGGCTTCTCAATGGGCGGACGCGAATCTCTCCTCATCGGCATGAAGAGACCCGACCTCTTCGGCTATGTCGGCGCTATCTGCCCTGCTCCCGGAGTTACAGGCTCGTTCAACTGGAGCAGCGACAATTCGCCTTACTTCCTGATGATAACAGCAGGCAGCGACGACAGGACTGTTTACGACAATCCCAAGACCTATCACAATAATTTCACGCAGAACGGCGTTCCTCATATCTGGCACTATGTAAACGGCGGCTATCACGGCGATAACTGCATAAGGGCTCACCTCTATAACTTCTTCCGCATAGCTTTCCAGAACTGAGACAGCCGATCGGCAATACAGAAAAACCGCATGATTTCAAGGTAACAGAGGAATCGGCGGCTTTAGCCCGGAAGTAAACGATATAAGTTTTCAGACATTCATTGTAGGGCGGGAGTATTCCCCCGCCCTACTCCTTGTCAACATCAATTTGCAGACAACGGTTTACTATAAAAAAGAGTTCAAAGCGCGGCAGATAAACGCCACGCTCATTTTTTTGCGCACAAAAAAAGCGTTTCCGGAGAAAACCCGAAAACGCTCCTGTTTTATTATTTGCTGTTTTTTCCGATGACAAACGCAACAGCCAACAGAACCGCCGCTATTGAAGCAAGTCCTGCGGAGGCACCCGTGATCGGCAAACCGTCATCGTCAGCCGCATTCGGAAGAGCCTGCATATCGCTGTCATTCGCTCCGGTAGCAGAAGAACTGTCCGAAACGTCCGAGCCGTCAGCCGACTTTTTCAGCTGCGGGAGAAGAGTCTCGTTCATTCTGCCGTAGCTTTCGTCCTTGTCATTAACGGATGTATCATCAGAAAGCCTTGTTATAATAACGTCAGCGCTGCTGTCCTTCTCGGCATTTACCGCCGTTACCGTGACGATACCGTACTCTGAAAGAGCGGTGGTTTCGGTAAACTCCCAACCCTTGGGCAAAACGATCTGATCGGTTGAGACAATATAGCCCGGAACCTCGATTGACCACACGGCAGACGCGGCGCTCACAGTCAGAGACATGACCCCGGTGCATACCGCAGCTATCATCACCAGCAGCATAGCGACAAACCTTTTGAAATTCATAAACGACCGTCCCCCTTTCAGGTGTTTTCAGCCGAAAATGCTTTCCTTTTACATACATTTATACCTTCCCAATTTATATTATACAACACTTTTATCACATTGTCAACACATTTATTCAAGTTTGTAGAAAGTTACAAAATTACAAATGGTATTTAGACATATTGCACATATTGGCTGATTGCATATCAAACAGCTGACCGCATACATCGAAACAGCAGAGCAGAAGTCAGCCGATGTGACAGCATTCATCAAGGCGGTACAGAAGTATGAGTGTATCACTGAACTTACGCCTGAGATCATGCACGAACTTATCGAGAAAATCGTTGTTCACGCTCCTGATAAGAGCAGTGGGCATCGCACTCAGGAAATCGAGATTCACTATCGTTTCAACGTTGCCGTAGCAACCACCGTTGCTGACAGCATGAAGTACGACAAAAAGAGAAAGGCTGCGTAACCGTCGAGATTACGCAACCTTATTTTCAAATCATAAAAACTTCTTTGTGAGTACCCGTCTTTGTCCGGGACGCCTTGCTTTTAATTATTTACGCCATTAAGCGATCAGTGACCTCTCTTAACATAGGGAGTGTGCAGCAGCTTATGCGCCTTCTCCTTGCCGGGAGCCTCGAAGTACTCGTCATAGAGCAGCTTCATAACAGGGCTTTCGTGCGACTTTCTAAGCTCCATAGAGCTGTCGAGATCGTACAGAGCCTTAGCTCTCTCAGCCTTAAGGTCAACATAGTTGCGAACGGAGTCGGTCTGATAGGGCTGTCCGCCGCCGTTGATGCAGCCGCCGGGACAAGCCATGATCTCTACAAAGGTGTAGTCCTTCTCGCCGCTCTTTACCTGCTCAACGATCTTTCTCGCGTTGGCAAGACCCGAAGCAACAGCAACCTTGACCTCAACGCCGCCTACGGTGTAGGTAGCTTCCTTGATGCCCTGAGTGCCGCGAACCTCGTGGAATTCAACGGCGTTGCTGGTGCCGTCAAGAATGTTGGCAGCGGTTCTGAGAGCCGCCTCCATAACACCGCCGGTCGCGCCGAAGATAGCGCCGCCGCCGGAAGCAGTCTCGAACGGATCGTCCCACTTTTCGTCTTCAAGATCGGTAAACTTGATAGCGGAGTTCTTGATCATTCTCGCAAGCTCGCGTGTCGTGAGTGCTACATCAACATCGTCGAAATCGCCGGTTCTCTGTTCCTCGCGGGTAACTTCGAACTTCTTCGCAGTGCAGGGGATAACGCTGACAACAAAGAGATCCTTGGGGTCGATGCCGTTCTTCTCGCAGTAGTAGCTCTTGAGAACAGCGCCGAACATCTGCTGCGGGCTCTTGCAGCTCGAAAGATGCGGCAGGAACTCGGGGTAGTAATGCTCGCAGAACTTGACCCAGCCGGGGCAGCAGGAGGTGAACATGGGCAGAGTCTTGCCGCCCTTTACGCGCTCGATAAGCTCGTTAGCCTCTTCCATAATGGTGAGGTCGGCGGTAACGTCCATATTGAATACCTTAACATCGCCCAGTCTCTTGATAGCGGCAACCATTTTGCCCTCCGCGTTGGTGCCTACGGGCATACGCTGTCCTTCTCGGTCAGAGCGCCTACGGGACAGGCAACGATGCACTGACCGCAGCCAACGCAGGCAACGTCAGCTAAGTTCTTGTCGAAAGCGGAGCCTATGTGCTTTGCGAAGCCTCTTCTGATAGGTCCGATAACGCTTATGCCCTGAACGTCCTTACAAGCGGCAACGCAGCGCAGGCAGTTGATGCACTTGTTGTTGTCGCGTACAACGTATGCGGAGGTATCGTCGATCTCGAACTGCTCGTCGTCCTCGCCGCCGAAACGGTCTTCATCGCAGCCGTATTCGCGGGAAAGTCTCTGTAATTCGCAGATCTCGCTTCTCTCGCAGGAGAGACATTTTTTCTTGTGGTTGGAGAGCAGCAGCTCGATAGTGGTCTTGCGGGACTTGCGAACCGCGGGGGTGTTGGTGAATACCTCCATGCCTTCCTCTGCGGGGTATACGCAGGCGGCAAGCAGACCTCTTCTGCCGGTAGCTTCTACTACACAGACGCGGCACGCGCCGATGCAGTTAATATCCTTTAAATAGCAAAGTGTGGGGATCTCAACGTTTACCGCCTTGGCAGCGTCAAGGAGGGTAGCTCCCTTCGGCACCTCGACAGGGATCCCGTTCACCTTAAGGTGGATCATTTCATTAGCCATAAATCGTACCTCCCTTACTTCCGTACAATTGCGTTGAACTTACAATTAGACATACATACGCCGCACTTGATGCACTTATCCTGGTCGATAACGTGAGGATTCTTGACTGTGCCGCTGATAGCCTTGACAGGGCAGTTTCTCGCGCAGAGTGTGCAGCCCTTGCACTTGTCGGCGATGATCTCGTAGCTGAGAAGGCTCTTGCAAACGCCGGCGGGGCAGTGCTTGTTCTGGATATGCTCGATATACTCGTCCTTGAAGTAATTGAGCGTGGAAAGTACGGGGTTGGGAGCGGACTGTCCGAGTGCGCAGAGCGAGGAGGACTTCATGTGATTGGAAAGCTCTTCGATCTTTTCGAGGTCTTCCATAGTACCCTTGCCTTCGGTGATCTTTTCAAGATACTCGCAAAGTCTCTTGGTGCCGATACGGCAGGGAGTACATTTGCCGCAGCTCTCGTCAACGGTGAAGTTCAGGTAGAACTTGGCAACGTCAACCATGCAGTTGTCCTCGTCCATAACGATAAGACCGCCGGAACCCATCATGGAGCCGATAGCGCCGAGCGACTCATAGTCGATAGGAGTATCGAGGTGCTGTGCGGGGATGCAGCCGCCGGAAGGACCGCCTGTCTGAGCAGCCTTGAACTTCTTGCCGTTCGGGATGCCGCCGCCGATCTCCTCGATGATCTCGCGGAGGGTGGTGCCCATAGGAACTTCAACGAGACCAACGTTTGTGATCTTGCCGCCGAGAGCGAATACCTTGGTGCCCTTGGAGGTAGCAGTACCCATAGAAGCGTACCAGTCAGCGCCCTTGCGGATGATCTGAGCGATGTTGGCATAGGTCTCAACGTTGTTCAGCAGAGTAGGCTTGCCGAACAGACCCTTGATAGCAGGGAACGGAGGACGGGGTCTCGGCTCGCCGCGATGACCCTCGATAGAGGTCATGAGCGCGGTCTCCTCGCCGCAGACGAAAGCGCCCGCGCCGAGACGGATCTCAATATCAAAATCGAAGCCCGAGCCTAAAATATTCTTGCCGAGCAGACCGTATTCTCTTGCCTGACCCAGAGCGATCTCAAGACGCTGTACGGCAACGGGATACTCTGCGCGGACATAGATAAAGCCCTTGTTTGCGCCGATGGTATGACCTGCGATAGTCATAGCCTCGATAACGGAGTGCGGGTCGCCTTCGAGGATAGATCTGTCCATGAATGCGCCGGGGTCGCCTTCGTCGGCGTTGCAGGCTACATACTTAACATCTCCGGGAGCGCCCTTGGCGAACATCCACTTCTTGCCGGTCGGGAATCCCGCGCCGCCTCTGCCGCGCAGACCGGAATCAAGCAGGCACTGAACAACGTCGTCCTGGCTCATCTCGGTCAGAACCTTGTTAAGAGCCTGATAACCCTCGGTAGCGATATATTCATTTATGTTCTCGGGGTCGATAACGCCGCAGTTGCGGAGAGCGATTCTCTTCTGCTTCTTGTAGAAAGCGGTCTGAGAAAGGGGATTGATCGAGCCGTCCTCGTGAACGGTCTCTTTGTAGAGAAGGTCTTTGCAGACATTACCGTTCTTGATATGCTCGTCAACAACTCTTACAACGCCTTCGGGAGTAGCCTGAGCGTAGAAAACGCCTTCAGGGTAAACGATCATGATGGGACCCAGTGCGCAGAGACCGAAGCAGCCCGTTCTTACAACGAGTACTTCCTTATCGAGACCCTGCTTTTTGAGTTCGCTTTCGAGAGCCTCAAGAACCTTCTTGCTGCCCGAAGACGTACAGCCGGTACCGCCGCAGACAAGGATCTGCTTTCTGTAACCGGTTTTTTCGGCGAGCTTTGCGCCCTCCTCTGCAACGATCTTTCTGACCTTGACGAGGTCATGGTATTCGTCGCGGATCTTATTAAGTTCTGCAATAGTCATTATTCGTTGCCTCCTTTACTTATCAAGGTAGGATTTTAAAATTCCGTCTACCTGATCGGGTGTGAGCTTGCCGTAAACGTCCTCGTCAACGAGCATTACGGGAGCAAGACCGCACGCTCCGACGCAGCGGCAGGAATCTATCGAGAACTTACCGTCGGGAGTGCATTCGCCTGACTTGATACCGAGCTTGCTCTCAACTGCCTCAAGTATCTTATCGGAGCCTTTAACATAGCAGGCTGTTCCGAGACAGACACTGATACGGTGTTCGCCCTTGGGAGTGAGCGAGAACTGCGAATAGAAAGTAGCAACGCCGTATACCTCGGAAAGCGAGATACCGAGACCGTCGGCGATCATAGTCTGCACCTCTATCGGCAGATAGCCGTAGATACCCTGAGCCTTCTGAAGGATAGGCATAAGACCGCCATCCTGATCGCGGTGTGCAGCGATGACCTCCATAAGCTCCTTTTCCTGAACTTCCGTTCCGTTAAACGGTATCAGGTTTTTTTCATTCATAGCACCAACCTCCTGTTTAAATGTATCTTATGAAAAATAGATATGCCTTTCAAGCCGTATGGCATATAATCTATTATACTACAAAATTCGCGTCATTTCAAGCGCGTTTTTGAACTTTTTGGGTTAAATTTTTGTCAATATTGAAAATCGTGATTTTACACAATGCTTTATGTAAATTATTGTAGATTTCTCACAATCATTTTATAGGTTATCATATCGCATATGTTGATTTTTGCATATCATTTAACGACTTTTGCGGTCGGTGTGAGTATTCATTTTTCCTGTTTAGCCGCATAAAATGGTAAAAGGCGGGCGATACTTATTTCGCGGGATATATGAAGGGGATTTAAAGTGTGTTGAAAAATAATTAGTAACGTGTTCTCACGGATTCTCTCGTCATCATGATATGTTCCGTTTTTTTGCGCGACCGTTGTATGACGTTTTGCGGTTTGGTGCTTATTTTATTATAGGCGATTGTAAAACTCGGACTTGATTCTTACCAATTAATCTTGAAAAACAGACGTAATTTATTGTTTTGATAAAAAATAGTGGAGAAAATCTTGACTTTCAAAATTGTAAAATGTGCGATTTTTCTGCATTTATGGAGTTTTACAATCGGCTATTATATTATTATTTTCGGAGGTAACATCTATGGCAGGCTACGATATGGCTACATTTACATCGAAAGGTCGCGAGCTTATCACCCTCGCGGCAGAATGCGCGGGCAGCTGGGGGCATACCTACGTCGGCAGCGAACACATTCTGCTCGCTATGGCGGAACTCGGCTCCTGCACCGGCGGTCAGGTGCTGAAAACTCACGGCGTGACCCGCCGCAAAACAGAGGAATGGCTTGAATACATCGTCGGACGAGGTACCCCCTGCCGCATGACCGAAAGCGACCTCACGCCCTCCTGCGTGAATATCCTCACGGGCGCGGTCAACCTTTCGCGGCAGATCGGTTCCACCTGCTGCGGCACGGAATATATCCTCGCCGCCATGCTCCGTCAGAGCAAGTGCAGCGCCGTCAAAATGCTGCGCGGCATGAACGTCAACCTGAACAAGATGTACTCCGACTGCGTAGGCACCGCCGAGCTTATCGCCGATACGGGCGACCGCCCCCGCCTTAAAAAGCTCGAACAGTTCGGCAGAGAGCTTACCACCCGCGCCGCCTGCGCAGGCTTTGACCCGCTTATCGGGCGCAGCGAGGAGATCGCCCGCATGACCGAGATACTCTGCCGCCGCCGCAAGAACAATCCCTGTCTTGTGGGCGAGGCGGGCGTGGGAAAAACCGCCGTTGCCGAAGGTCTTGCCGCCAAAATTCTCGCGGGCGACGTTCCCCCGCAGCTGGAGGGCAAGCGTATTTTCGAGCTTGATCTGCCGTCACTGCTGGCGGGGGCTAAGTATCGCGGCGACTTTGAGGAACGCCTGAAATCCTGCATTGCCGAAGCGACGGGCGCGGGTAACGTTATCCTCTTTATCGACGAGCTTCACAGCATAATGGGCGCGGGCGCGGCAGAGGGCGCTATTGACGCGGCGAATATCTTAAAGCCTGCCCTCGCACGCGGGGAACTGCGGCTGATAGGCGCTACCACTCTTGACGAGTACCGCGACACTATCGAAAAGGACAGCGCCGCCGACCGCCGTTTCCAGAAAATAGTCATTAACGAGCCTACCCCCGAACAGACTTTTGAAATTCTGAAAGGCGTGAGGACGAAATATTCCGCGCACCACCGCGTGAACGTCAGCGACGAGATACTTCATCTTATAGTAAAGCTATCGGAAAGATATATAACAGACCTGCATTTCCCCGACAAGGCGATAGACCTTCTTGACGAATCCTGCGCCGCCGAATCCGCACGGATGCGCACAGGCTGTCCCGCAAAGAGCTTTGACGAGTATGTGAGCGGCATGATAGACCGCACCGAATACCTCACAAGGATAAGCAGGGAAGGGGAGCGCGAGCTTTCGGCAAGGACTGTCTGCGAGACCGTTTCGCGCCGCACGGGTATCCCATGCGGCATTCTGAACGAGAGTGAAAACGACCGTCTTGCGCGGCTTGAAACGGCACTCGGGCAGAATGTGTTCGGTCAGGATAAGGCGATAGCGAAGGTCAGCGCGGCGGTAAGGCGGCTGCGTCTTGGGCTTTCGGATAAGCGCCGTCCGGCGGGTAGCTTTATCTTTCTCGGCGAGACAGGCGTGGGAAAAACGCTGCTTGCGCGTGAGCTTGCGGGTCAGCTTTTTCCCGACGGGGAGGGCGGTTCGCTGATAAAGCTCGACATGAGCGAGTTTATGGAGCGGCACAGTGTTTCGGGGCTTATCGGCGCTCCTCCGGGATATGTGGGCTTTGAACAGGGCGGCAGACTTACCGAGCAGGTGCGCCGCAAGCCGTATTCCGTCGTGCTTTTCGACGAGATAGAGAAGGCTCACCCCGACGTTTTCAATCTGCTTTTACAGATACTGGAGGACGGCTGCCTTACCGATACAGCGGGGCGGCGGGTGAGCTTTTCCGAGAGCATCATCGTTATGACCTCGAACTGCGGGGCGCAGGAGATCGAGAACCGCCGCCGTGCGGGCTTTGGCGAACGTCCCGCCGACAGTCTGCGGAGTGAGGGTATGAACGCTCTTAAACGCCTTATGCCGCCCGAACTGCTTGGCAGGATAGATGAGGTGATCGTGTTCAGTCCGCTTGATGAAGGGGCGCTCACGCAGGCGGCGGGGCGGGAGCTTGAACAGCTTAAAGAGCGGCTTGGGGCTATCGGCTGTACGCTTGAGATTTGCGGAGGGTGTGCGGAGACTGCGGCGGCGTTGTGTGTCAGTGAGGGCAAGTGCCGCGCAAGGGAGCTGCGGAGGATAATTCGCCGTGAGGTCGAGGAGCCGATAGGAGATGAGCTGATAGCGCACGGAACGCGGCGTTTTATGCTGAATGCCGAAAACGGGAAGCTGATACCGCAGCCGATCACGGAGAAAATAGCGATATAACAGCAAACAACAAACACGCAAAGCAGATGTCCGCCCCCTGCTTTGCGGTTTCTCGGCTTTGAATTTAACAACAAAAAACGCCGGACGTTGCCAAAGCGTCCGGCTCTTTTGTTTGATATGCGTTACTGATACATCTCGCCGTCAACGATACGGACAGTTCTCTCCGCCCAACCCGCTACATTCATATCGTGAGTTATCATAACGATAGTATTTCCCATTTCATGCAGCTTAGTAAACAGCCGCAGAACTTCAATACCGCTGTTCTGATCGAGCGCTCCCGTCGGCTCGTCGGCTAAAAGCAATGAAGGCTTACTGCACAGCGCTCTCGCAATGGCTACTCTCTGCCGCTGACCGCCCGAAAGCTCTGCGGGCTTATGGTCGAGCCTTTTGGAAAGTCCCAGCATTTCGACTGTTTCGAGACACTCCTTTTCGGCGGTCTTTCTGTCCTTGCCGCGCATAAGCAGCGGCATAATGATGTTCTGCATTACCGTGTAGGTGGGTATCAGATGATAATTCTGAAAGATAAAGCCGATCTCCTTGTTGCGGATCTTGGTGAGCTGGCGCTCCTTGGTGTTGTGGATAGGCGTGCCGTTAAGGTCGTAGGTGCCGCTGTCTAAGGTGTCCATGCAGCCGATGATGTTCATAAGCGTTGATTTGCCCGAGCCGGAGGGACCCAGTATCGCGGTAAACTCGCCCTTGTTCACCTCAAAGTCGATGCCTTTAAGCACGTTCAGTTTCTCGCTGCCCATTTTGTAGCTTTTACGAACCTGTTTCATTGAGATTATCTGCTCCGTACCCATAAAACCTACCTCAATTCTCTAATATCCAGACTTCCGTAACGACATCGCTGCCGTCTTCGTTCTTCTCTACGCTGCACTTTATAATGTCGCCCGCGCTGAGAGTGTCAAAATCGGTCTTTACGCCGAGACTTGTTGTTACTGTCACGCCGACGGGTATTCTCAGTTCTTCCTGTTCGCCTGTCAGAGTGTAATTGCTGCCGCTTTTTCCGCCGAAACTCTTGGGCTTATCACTGCCGCTTCCGCTTCCTGATTCGCCGGAGCGCTTGGGTCTTTCGCCGCCGAATTTGCTCGGGTCAAAGTCTTCGGGCATTTCGCCGTCAAACTTGCTCGGGTCGAATCCTTCGGGCATCTCGCCGTCCTCGAATTTCGGGAATTTTCTTGACTTCTTCTCGCTGCCGCTTTCGGTGCTTTCGCCGTCGGAGCCTTCGGAACTTTCGCTGTCATCTGACTTTTTCTTGCTTTCGGTTTTTTCGCCGTCGGCACTTTCGGAACTTTCGCTGTCATCTGACTTTTTCTTGCTTTCGGTTTTTTCGCCGTCGGCACTTTCGCCGTCGCCTGATTTCTTCGGGCGTTCGGGTCTTTCGCCGTCGAACTTGCCCGGGTCAAAGCCTTCGGGCATTTCGCCGTCAAATTTGCTCGGGTCAAAGCCTTCGGGCATTTCTCCTTCGAACTTGCTCGGGTCAAAGCCTTCGGGCATTTCGCCGTTTTCGGGTCTCGGGAAGCTCCTTGACTTCTTCTTGCTGCCCGAGCCTTCCTCTGCGTTATCGTCTGACTTTTCAGCGTCTTCGTCAGCGCCTTCCGCAGTTTCGGTCTCGGTTTCCTCGTGATAATCAGCCAAAAGCAGCACTATGTCGTTGCCCGATACCGAGTCGATCTTTCCGTATATGTACTCCGTGTTTGCGGCGGCTGACGCTGCCTCCGCAGTCTGTCCGCAGGCGGACAGCGACGCGATTATTGCGGCTGCGATCGCCGCTGCGAATATCTTTTTCATTTTCATAACTTTTCTCTCCTGTCACAAAATTATTCGCCCGAAAGAGCCTCTACGGGAACGAGCTTCGAGGCTTTCCATGCGGGATAAAAACCGAACACCGTGCCTGTCACCAGCGAGAACGCAAGCGCTATCCCTGCGCCCGCCGCCGACATTTCCATGCGAATGTTAAAGCTCGTCAGAACGGGGCTTACCATAAAGCTGACCAGTACGCCGATCACGCCGCCGATAAGGCTTATGCAGCACGCCTCCATCATGAACTCAAGAAGAATGTCTTTTCTTGAACCGCCTATCGCCTTGAGTATGCCTATTTCCTGAGTGCGCTCCTTTACGGAAACGAACAGCACGTTCATTATGCCGATACCGCCGATTATGAACACTATCGAAGCCATAGCCACAAGCATGAGCGTGAGCGTTTCGTTCGATTTGTTCGCCGCTTCCATTTTGCTGCCCGCGTCGGATATGGTAAATTCTGCATTGGGGTAGTTTGCCGCGAGAACGGTCTTTACGTTTTCGGTAACTGCCGAGATGTTGTCAACGTCCTCCGCGATTACGGTTATCGTCGGGCTGATGTCGCTGCCCGTGAGGTATTTAATGCCCGTCGCGTAGGGGATAAATATTGCTTCGTCGGCGCTTATGCCCGATTCCACAGTACCCTGTTCGGCAAGCACACCGCTCACATTGTAAGGGCGGTCGTCTATGTAAACAAGGCTGTCGTAGGCATCTTCCGCGCTGCCGAAAATCTGCTTTGCCGCGTTGTAGCCAAGTACGCAGACCTTGTTTTTGTTCTCGTTGTCCGCGTCGGAGATGTAGTCGCCGATCAGCAGGGAGAGCTTACTTATTTCCGCGTAGTTGGAAAGAGTCCCCGCTATTGTGTAGGATTCTGTGTCCTCGATGTTGCCGCCGTAGATGTTCTGCTTGGTCGTGTAGGTTATCGTCGCTTCGCTGAGACCGGGTACGGACGCGGTAATGTCGTCCATATCGTCCGCCGAGAGGGTTATGTTCTCGGTGTTTTTAGCATCGCTGCTGCCGCCGAACATTCCGCCGAACATACTGCCGAAATCGGGGAATCCGCTGCCGCCGCTTCTTGACGAGCCGCCAGACGACCTGCCGCTTTTGCCCGATGAGGAAGAAGAATTCATATTCGCGGAGAAGTCGGGCATATTGCCGCCGCTTGGAGGTGTAAAGTCGCCGCCCGAAAAGCTCGGTCTTTCGCTGCCGCCGGGAAATCCTTCCGAACCGCCGCCGAACGAAAATCCTGCGCCGCCGCTGCTTTCCGACTGCTCATAGCTTATGTCGAGAGCGCCTGCGTTTAAGTTGCGGAACTGCTCGGCTACGTCAGCCTTGCCGCCGCGCCCTATCGCGATAACGCACACGATAGTAGCCGCTCCGACGATAATTCCTATCGAGGTCAGGAATACCTTGAATTTGTTCTGTATCAGGTTTAGCCTGACAAGATGAAGTATCTCGGAAAAAAGCATAGTATCATGACTCCTTTCCTTTAATAAGAAGTGTATCGCCTTCGGAAACGCCCTTGATCTCGGCTATGCTGCCGTTCGAGAAACCGACTTCGACGTTTACCTTTTCTTCGCTGCCGTCGTCTGCCTTTCTGAGTACATAGCTTTCGGTTCCCTCGTTTGTGACTGCCTTGTTTGAAACATAGAGAACGTCCTTGACCTGCTTTGTTATGAATGTAACGTTTGCGGTCATTCCCGAGAGCAGCGTTTCGGGCGTGGTCGTTATAACGACGGTGACGGGATAGCTCACGGTACTGGAGCTGCCGCTTGTCGAGGACGAGCCTATCGAGGAAACATAGCCCTCGAAAATATCATCGGGGTAGGAAAGGAAATCCACCTCTACCGCGTCGTCGATATGTACTGCGGAAATATCGTCCTCCGTAACGTTCACGGTAACGGTTATGCTTTCTGCGTCGGCGTAGCTCGCTATCGCGGTATCTGCCGAGAGCGTGTCGCCCGACGAGTAACCCACGCTTGTTATAACGCCCGTGTATTCGGCGCGGATGCTGCCGTCGGCTATGTATTCTTCAAACGCTTCAAGGTCTGCCTGCGCCGAGTCAACCGCGTCCTGCGCTTCTTCCGAAGCGGTGCCGACATCGTTTACCGACACATCGTAAAGATCCTGCGCGTTTTCATAGTACATTACCGCTTCATCGTAGGTCTGCCTGGCGGAAAGCTCTTCAGCCTCCCGCGAGTTCAGCGCCGAAGTAAGCTGCGATTGCAGGTTTTCGAGCTGCGTGTTGAGCTGGGTCAGCTGCTTTTCGTCCTCCTCGTCGCATTCGGAGATGTCAACCTGTACTTCGTATATCTGTGTATAAAGGCCGTTTATGTTCTGCGCTATCTCATTCATTGTGGTATTGTATACCGTCTTGGCGTTTTTGCCCTCGGTAATGCGTGTGTCGTAATCGAACTGCGCGGAGAGCTTTGTTTCGTCCTCGTCGATCTGCGCCTGACGAAGTGCCAGCTTTGCGTCGTCTACCGCCTTAGTAAGCTCGGAACGCGCCGCGTCAATGCTTTCCTGAGTGATAGTCATTATCACGTCGCCCTTTTTGACCGACTGTCCTTCGGTGATAAGCACCTTGTCGATAACGAGCTGCACCGGCGATGATTCCGACTGCGTTGATACGTTTGTGGAACCCATGCTGCCCATGCCGGAACTGCCGCCGCCGCTCCTGCCTGACGACATACCGCCTATGCTCATGCCGCCCATAGAGGGCATACCGCCGCCCATTCCGCCGCCTGCGCTTCCGCCCGAACTGCCGCCCGAGCTTTTGCCGCTTTCAACGGAGGCTGATATTCCTGTTGATGTCAGGCTGAGATCGTATGTCTGTTCAAGCGATTCTATGCTGACTGCCGCGCTTTCGGTAACGCCTGCGGTAACGTTTCCCTTTGAAACGCTTACCTCCTTGACGATCGGTGCCGCACTGCTTTTCAGTTCCATATCGTTATATGTTCTGTATCCGTAAAATGCGCCGCCCGCGATGATAAGTGCTGCGGCACCCGCAAGAATCTTCTTCATATTACTCTTCCTTTCTTCTGTCAAAGTCCGGCATATTCGGGAAGTCGAAGCCTTCGGGCATTTCACCGCCGAAATCGGGGCGACCGCCTTCGGAGCCGCTCTTTCCGCTGCCGCCGCTGAAGTCTTTCAGTTCGCCGCTTTTCGTGTTGTCGTAATTGAAGTATACGTTTACCGATTCTCCGTTGTAAAGGTCTGAGCCTTCGTCCGCCGCTATCTCGACATTGAAGTTCACGTTTGCAAGGCTCGTTGATTCGCCCGCCGATACCGCCGTTATCCTGCCGTTAGATATGCCCGTTTCGGACGAGTAGATAAGCACCTTGTCGCCTATCGTTATCTGCGTTACGTCGTACTGGTCAAGCTCTACGGTTGTAAAGTAATCGCTTTCGTCAACATAGTAAGCGAAAGCGGAACTCAGATCTGTGTTCCTGCCCTCGCGGAAACCGAGTGAGTAAACTATGCCGTCGCGGCTCGCGCAGATATATCCGCCGCTTAACTGCTCCTCAAATATCCTCATATTCTCACCGGCAGTATCGTAAGCCTCCTGTGCCTTTTCAAGATCGGATTCGAGCGTCGAGCAGGTTATTTCGTAGTGATACTCGGCGTTTTCGTAAGAAGCGTTGTCGGAATCGAGAGTGTGCTGTATTTCCAGCTTATCCTTCTGATACGAGGAGTAAAGCGAATCGTACTGCGATTTTAGCTTTGTGAGATTGGTTTTCGCCTTTGAAAGCATATTGTTGAGCGTGTTGATCTCTTTGCTGAGTGTGCTGATCTCGCTCTGAGCGTCTTTAAGCTCGGTGCTGCATTCGGTGAGCGAGCTGTTAAGCTCGTTGTATTCTTTTTCGGCGGACTTGAACTGTTCTTCCGCCTTGTCGAGTTTTTCTTTCAGCGATTTGTATTCCGCAAGCGCCGTTTCGTAGCCGCCCTCGATGTCCGAAAGGGAAGAACTCAGAACGCTTATCTCGGTTTCAAGCACGGTGATCTTGCTCTGTAACTGTTCAAGCTGTGTATCGTACTTTGTCAGTGCTTCGGACTGTTTTTTGTATTCGCTTTCGGCGTTTTTGAGCTTGGTTTCCTTTTCGGAAAGCTGATTTTTCAAGTTATTGTATTCGCTTAACGCCGTATCGTAAAGAGCGGTAAGCGCGTCGGGCTGCTGTTCTTTTTCTTCGGTTTCGGGTTTATCTTTTTCTGATTCTGCGGGTTCTTTCTCCGGATGATCTTCTACCTGTTCCTCAGCGGGTTTTGCGTTGTCGTCGGGCAGATCGCCGGCAGGGGAGTTGAGCTTCATTTCCGAAAGGCTCGCGTCGGGTGCGGGGGTATCCTTGTTGAAATTGCTCATATCGGGCATTTCACCGCCGAATTCGGGCTTTTGTCCGTCGGAAGGGAAGTTACCCTGCGGCTTTTCTTTTTCACTGCTGCCCGAGCTGTTGTCCTGCTGCTTGCCGTCTGCCGAACCGTTCTGCTGTTCCTGCGAGGAGCCTGTATAGGCTTGCTTGAGCGAAATTCCCGAAACGTCCTTGCCGAGAGATTTTCCGAGATAGCGTACCGTACCCGCCGCTGCGTTGTACTCCGTCACCAGTTCATTGTATTCCTTAACGGCAGCCGTGTAGCTTTTATTTGATTCTTCGAGCTTTTTCTGTTCGGTTTCTTTTTCCTTTTTGACAGTTTCGGTCTCCGCCTGCAATTTTTTCAGCTCTTCCTGCTTTTTGGAAATATTCGCAGCCGTATCGGCTGTTTTTTCGGCGGAGGAGGTTTTTGTTTTCTTTGATGTATCGGCTGTGGGCTGGCTGCCTGTTGTTCCCGACGTTTTCTGCGGCTTGTCGGAGAAAATGCTCATATCAACCGAGCGTTGTGCTTCTCCGACCGCAATCTCCGCGCCTTTTTCAGCCGCTGCGGAAAAATTGCTGCTGAAATCGCCGCCAAAATCCATATCCGCGCCGTCGGGCAGGGAAGACATATCAAAATCGCCCTGCGGCATATCGCCCTGAATATCCATATCATCGGGTTTTGCGCTGTCTGAGCCGCCGCGACCCGCGCCCGCCATGCTGTCGGCGGAGGTCTGTTCCTTTATGTCTGCGGTCACTGACTGTTTCAGGCTTACTGGCGAAACATTTTTCCCGAGCATATTGCCGAGATACCTTACCGCGCCCGCCGCCGCGTTATAATCGGGCAGAAGGCTTTCGATGCTTTCCGCAGCCGATGAATACTCTTTTTTGGCGGCGTTTGTCTTTTCCTGCAACGAGTCCTTTTCTTCGGATAATTCGTCTGCCGCTGCCTGTTTTTCGTCAAGCTCGGACTGCTTTTCGTTTATCTCCGCAGGAG
>CACYSH010000067.1 GCA_902776945.1 uncultured Ruminococcus sp. | reverse complement strand
CAGCTCGTCACCGAGCTTGTCAAGGTGCAGCTCGTCGAAGGAGGTGATCTCCAAGACCTCATCTATTGCAAAAGGCGCGAGTCGTGTCGAACAGCTAATTAGGATAGACTTAGCCGTCTTGCCGGCAGCGAGCTTATACGCCTTGAATTGTTTGAGTGCAAAAGCACCCAAGCGCCGTTGTTCGGCATCGGGTTCGGTTTCAAAAAGATCGGCGTAATCCGCCATCACTTCTGGATCATCGTGTTCTGTACCGTTCAGCCAACACTCCACAATTTCAAATTCAAGGTCTATCGCATTCTTGAACTCCTTATCGTCCTCACGGCACTCCGAAGCGTTTATCATGTCGATCAGTGTTTCAAAGTTCCATTGATCTTCGGGGTACATAGCGAAAATAAGGGCAATATATGCCGTATACAGGAGCTTTTCGGCTTTCACCCAAAAGTCATCTCCGGACGGCTGCTGAGAGGAAGAAGTGTTTTTTATCAAGACCTCGACAAATTTCAGAATGTCTTTTTCACGGTTCTTTTCGCTGATGTACGCAAACGGGTTGTAGTGCATTGACTTCGCAAAATCAATGGTGTTAAATACCTTGGTCAGTTTCTCCGCCTTGATGGAAATATCTATGGTTTTCTTCGCACCGTTTTCATAGTCGGACGGCATTACGCATCACCGCCCGTGATCTCATAGACGGCATACGCCTCAGTCGAAAGCCAGTCATGAAGGGCTTTGAGTGCTTTATCCGCTTCATCGGGCGTTTCATAAATACCCATAGGAATCTTGTTGCCGGTGGTATCCGTGCCGATCATCTCATAATCGGGCTTGATCGTGCCGTTTTCCTCGTCGATTTCGGCATCGTCCCAATTCGTTTCAACGCCGATCCTGACAAGGTTATCGTAGTTCAGAAATTCACCGAACTGCGTAACGATAGTCTTAGCCATGATTTTTCACCTCTCTCCGTAAAAGCTCATGGAGCTTGTTGTGATAGTCCTCCTGAAGCTCGTCAAAAGAAGAAAACACGATGTCAAGCGTTTTTCGATCTATCTTTTCACCCGTCTTAGCTTCGCACGACAACATATCCATGACGATCGCTTCAAACTCACCGTGAAAGTCGCTGAACAGGTCAGTTACTGACTTTCAGCCGGTTTCGGACTGCTCAGGCTCGTTTTCCTGCTTGTAAGGTGCAGGATTGAAATAGCCGAGCTTCTCCCATACGAGCTTGTCAGGGCAGAAATAGCGATACTGATTACCGCTTTCCGACTTCATGACATAGCCGAAGTCGAAGATACCCTCACGCAGACCGCGCTTGAGGAACTCTGCACTCTTGCCGGTTGCCTGAGCAAGCTCACTGATCGGAACATCTCTGCCCGTAAAGGTCGGGAACACCGAAGCCCTGATGTTTGTTTCTGATGCAATCATTGCCACCACCTCCTTTCCGTCAGACAGCGTAGCCGAAATCTCTTGCTACCGCATAGGCAGCCCATCGGCTTTCGCAGCCTTCGTTGAAATGATATGTCAGAACCTCGTTATAGAGGGAACTGATGAAATATCTGCGGAAATCTTTGATGTTATCGACCTTTGACATATTCACAAGGACATTCTCGACGATGTTGATATTCGCCTGGAGCATTTTAGACTTTATCACACTTCTGGGGAAATTCGTTCCTCTGAGCGTGGTGTACGGCAGAGGGGAGCATATCTCGTCAACGATAAAGCCAACAATTTCATCAGCTTCTTTGTAACCGTCATGACCGTCCTCACTCAGCCAGTCTCCGAGATAGCCGTAGCCGATGTTATGCTTCACGACTTCCGTGTAATACTCTACTTCTTCTGCGTTGTATTCCTCATTCTTCTTTTCAACATTCCCACTGTTGAAATTTTGTGGAATTGCCGCAGAAGGAATGATAGAGGATTTATCACTCAGTAATTGATTATTTTTTATTTTATCTTTTGTATTATATTGTCCGTGGTTTTCAGACAGCGGAGTTTCAGCAGACGGAATGTCCGGATACGGGTTTTCTACCTTCTGTTCCGGCGGCAAATCCATGACTCTGCCAAGCAGACCAATAGCAGGACAGCCGAGATTGGTAGACCGCACGAAGCAGTTGCTCAGAACGGCATATCCGCTGAATTTATGTATCTCGCAGACAGTATCGTCCACGGTTTTCTTTTTCCTGTTGCGCTTGTCCATTTCCGTTCACCCCTCAGCTATAATTGAACATCATGTTCGGTATTCGCAGTTTGTTCACCGCATACACGATGCCATAAGGCTTCTTCACTTCAAGGAGGAAACCTCTGCGGTTCAGGTTTGCCATAGCATCACGGATCACCTCATAGTAAAATGCCGAGAGTGTATCAAGGCGAGACACCTCATCGACCGTGGAATAGTCGGTATCCTCATGATTCATCATAGTGTGCAGGACAGCAACTTCTGCATCTGAGAAGCCGATCTTCGGCACATCAATTGCTTTGGGATTTGGCATAGAAAGACCTCCTTGACATAGTTCATCTGAAATAAAAAAATCGCTCCTCATTGCTGAGAAACGATGTACGGTATTCGGGCATAAAAATAGCGGACAGCGCTTCTGTTATGAAACACCGTCCGCTATTGTCCATTATTCAGTTTGCTTTGTCAACAGGCTTTCTACCGTTTTAGGTTTGCTTTTGGTATCTACCAAGTTTCTACCAAGTTTTATGCTGTTTGGTTTCTACCGAGTTTCTACCAAAAATCTTCAAAATCCTTAAATTTTAAGAACTGCGCTGATACGCCGTTTTCGAGCTTTCTACCATCAAAAAGCCCCGTGGAATCGGAATTTTTGTGTTACTCAGTGTGACACGGTGGTACTCAGTGTGAAATTGGTTTGGTAATACCATACTAAGCGCAACAAATCTGCAACAAATTACAAGTGGTCAGTTGAAAAAAGTCATGAATTTACGGTGCAAAATTTATACATATTTCACAAAATATCATTTTCGTGTCGGTGTTTGGCAATATTCAACAAAAGCGGCAGGAATAATTCGTGAAAAATGCCGTCTTGAAATTATGCGTTTTGTTGCGGATTTGTTGCGGAGGATATGATATAATAATATAAATGATACGGAGGTATAAAAAATGATCTTATACATAAACAGCTGCGTTCGCAGGGATTCAAGAACAAACCGTATAGCAAAGGCGCTCCTTGATAAAATGGGCGCTTATACCGAGCTTTTTCTCCCTACTGAGGATATTCACCCCCTTACCGCAGAAACGCTCACAAAACGCGACGCGCTGCTTGCGGCGGGACAGCTTGACGACCCCATGCTGCGGTATGCAAGACAGTTTGCCCAAGCCGACAAAATAGTTGTTGCCGCGCCGTTCTGGGACGGTTCGTTCCCCTCTCTGTTGAAGGCGTACATCGAAAATATCTACGCGGTCGGCATTGTGACTGTCTACGGCGCGGACGGTGTGCCGCAGGGTCTCTGCAAGGCGGACGAGCTTATCTACGTCACGACGGCAGGCGGGCAGTTTATCCCCGATTTCAGCTACGCATATATCAAAGCGCTTGCGGAAAGCTGCTTCGGCATAAAGCAAACAAGACTTATCAAAGCCGAAATGCTTGATATTATCGGGACGGACGCGGAAAAAATTGTGGCTCAGGCGATAAAGGAAGCGGAAACGATAGCTTTACAGGAGGTGCGCTATGAATAATAACAATAATATTATCAGGCTGACAGGCAGGATAGATTCTGTCAATGCTCCCGAATGGGAGAAAAAAGTTATGGAACAATTAGGCAAAGGCGCAAGCCCGGTCTTTGACGCGGCAGAGCTTGAATATATTTCAAGCGCGGGTCTGCGCGTGCTGATGAAGGTCAGAAAGAAGGTCGGGGACGGGCTGCGGATAGTCAATGTTTCCTCTGAAGTGTACGAGATACTTGATATGACGGGCTTTACGGAGCTTATTACGGTCGAAAAGCGTCTGCGCGAGATCTCGGTAGACGGCTGTGAGGTCATCGGGAAAGGAATGTTCGGAACGGTCTACCGTATCGACCCCGAAACGATCGTCAAGGTATACGGCACCCCCGACTGCATACCGATGATACGCAACGAACAGCGGCTTGCAAAGCTGGCGTTCGTCAAGGGCGTTCCTACCGCTATATCGTATGATATTGTTAAGGTCGGCGAGAATTACGGCTCCGTATTTGAACTGCTTGACGCGCAGTCCTTCAACGATTATCTTATAAACGAGCCTGACGATTTTGACGGGATACTGCGTAACTATGTGGATTTTCTGAAAGTTATTCACGGCGCGGAAATGGACAAGGGTACTCTGCCAGCGGCGAAAAACAGATTTATTGAGTATCTTGATGTTATCAAGGGCTATCTGAATGCAGATCAGTATGAAAAACTGCACGGACTTCTTACCGCGCTGCCCGACGATCTGCACATGGTTCACGGCGATTTTCAGATGAAAAATGTAATGCTTGTCGGGGACGAACCCATGCTTATCGACATGGACACGATCTCGACGGGTCAGCCGATATTCGATTTGCAGGCGCTGTATGTAACGTATGTTGCGTTCCCGGAGGACGAACCGGGCAATCTCAGGAGTTTTCTCGGGATCCCCGACGAATGGGGCGGGCGTATCTGGCAGGACATTATGAAATATTATTTCGATACAGCCGACGAATCGGCGCTAAAAACGAAATGCGAAAAGATACAGCTGCTTGCAATGGTGAGGTTTTTATATCTGCTTGTTTCGACCGACCTGAAAAACGGAGCGCTCGGTGAAAAGCGTATACGCACGGCGCAGAGACATATTGCCGAACTGCTTGAAAGCGTTCATGAGCTTGCATTGTGATATTCCGAAAGTGTAATCTATAAACGAAAGTTTTCGTTAAAATCGTAAAGCAGGGGCATATCAAAAGTCTTAGGAAGGGTGGCTTTGTGGAAATTGGCGGAATTGCACATTTCATAGATAGCATAAAAATAATTAAATAACAGGTGATACGATTGGAAAACGATAATCTATTTGAGTCAATGAAACCGGCGCGGGCTTTGGCAAAAATGGCTTTGCCGACAATCGGCAGTCAGCTGATAATCCTCGTTTACAACCTTGCCGATATATGGTTCATAGGGCGAACCAACGACCCTTACATGATAGGCGCTTCATCGCTTGCCGTGACGGTATATCTTGCGGCGGCGGCACTTGCCAACATCTTCGGAGTGGGCGGCGGCACTCTTATGGTGCGGCTTATCGGCGAGAAAAAGACCGACGACGCACGCAGAGCGGCTTCGTACACCGTGACGGCTTCGGCAATAGCGGCGCTTGTGTTCTCACTTGTCGTGCTGGCGTTTACGAACCCTCTTTTGCGGCTGCTCGGCGCAGGTGAAAATACTCTCGCTTACGGCAGGCAGTACCTTTTGACAACAACCGTTATCGGCGGCGTTCCAACTGTGCTTTCGATGAGTATGCCGCAGCTGCTGAGAAACGTCGGCTACTCAAAGAGCGCAGGGCTTGGCGTGGCGTTCGGCAGCCTGCTGAACATTGCACTCGACCCGCTGTTCATGTTCGTGATATTGCCGAAGGGCAATGAAGTTCTGGGCGCGGGCATTGCTACGGCGCTTGCTAATTTCATCTCGCTGGGATTTTTTGTTATAGCGTTCCGCAGGGTCAGGGACAAGAGCGTTCTTACTATCCCGCGCCGCCTTGAAAAGCTCGGGGGAGAACATAAAAAGTCGTTCTATTCCGTAGGCATTCCCGCCGCTGTCGCAATTTTCCTTTTCGACCTTGTGACAATCGTTATAAACCGTCTGCTCGTCGATCACGGCGATATTGAGCTTGCCGCTATGGGCATCGTTTTAAAGCTCGAAAGAATACCGATCAATGTAGGGCTTGGCGTGTGTCTCGGAATGGTGCCGCTGATAGGCTATAATTTCGGCTCGCGGAATTTTAAGCGCATGAACGAGTTTTCCTCGCTTGCGAGGATAGCGGTCGTCGGATTTTCTGCGATTTGTGCCGTGCTGTTTTGGGTGTTCGCAAAGCCGATAGTAGGCGCGTTTATCGACGATGAAGAGACGATACGTCTTGGCGCGGAATTTCTGCGCGGAAGATGTTTCGCGCTGCCGTTCATGATGATCGGCTACCATGTTGTGAACTTCATGAACGCTGTCAATAAAGGGAAAATATCGTTTTTGCTTGCTATCATTCGCCATATCGTGCTTATAATTCCGATTATGCTTATTTTGAACAAGATATGGGGGCTGAACGGGCTTGTGTGGTCGCAGATCGTTTCGGACTCGGCAAATTCGGTGATTGCCTGTGTGTTTATGCACAAAGTTGGCAGGAGCATGAGCGGCTCGAACGAAGGATAAAACTGTAAATAGCAATATCGTCAACTTGCATAAAACCTAAAAAAAAACGCAAAGCAAGGGCAGACACGGGCGCTGGACTCAGTGTCTGTCACTACTTTGCGTTTTTTTCATTTTTACTTTATTATCTTAAAGCAGACCGTCTTTGCATTGATAAGCGGACTATGATATGCAAAGTATACCGTTCCCGAAACGGGTGAGCGTATCTCGCTGACAAGCTCGCCGTCAAACGGGTCTGTTATGATCCCTAACACATCGCCGCGCCCGACGCGCTTTCCGATCTCGGTGCGGCTGAAAAAAATGCCCGCATGATCTGAACGCACCTGACCGGTCTCGCTCTCGTTAAGTATCGCCGTGATATATCCCGGCGGTGTTTTTGCCTTAACTATGCCGCGATTGTCCATAAACCTGAGTATCGCATTGACGGCTTCCTCAGCGGCGCGTTCGTCGATCTCGTCGGTAGCGTTGGCGTAGACGGAAAACGCCTTTGTCTCCCATATCTGCCAGTTGTAATTAAGAGTGGTGGTATCGTAGGGGCGCGGCTTGCGGATTATGCCAAATTCAAGCCCAAAATCCTTCATTATCGCTGGGTCGGTGAAGCCTGTGTCCATCATTTTAACGTGCGGCAGAAATATTCCCGGCTGATAAAAGCTCGCAAGCTGTATGCCGTATTCGTACCCCTGTAAACTGCTGAAAACGCCGTCGGCTATGCGCTGGGTGGTCTCGCCCTGATCGTAGCCGGGGAACATACGGTTAATGTCCGTATTGTCCATAGCCCAGAAACGCTTGCCGATGTTCATGGAGTAGTAATTCACGCATGGCACTACAAGTATCTCGCAGTCTTCGGCTATCCTGTCACGCGCTTCGAGCTTTTTCAGCTCCTGCACCATTTGTGAGCAGACGTACATCTGCTGGACTTCGTTGCCGCGCATAGCGCCCACGACGGCAAGCGCCTTTCTGCCGTGTCCGAAACGGAATCCGACAACGTCAAGCTGCTCGCGGTAGGGCGATCTAAGCGAAAAAAGTATCTTCTTTTTCATTACGCTTCACCTCCCGCCGCAGGCTTCAATATACGCGCAAGCAGCGAGCCGCCGTAAACAACGGGGTATTCGCGCAGCGTGAATATCATTCCGTCGCAGACCGCCCGCACCTCCTCGACGACTTTAGAGGTCAAAGGGTCTGCCACATCGCCGATATGGTCGCCTTCATTCACATTATCCCCGAAATCGGCACAGGGGACGAAAATCCCCGCCGCGTCGGAATTGACAAAGCCAACTTCGCGCCCTTCGGAGATTATCGGCTCGCGGACGGGCGCGGTATCGCCTTTCCACATACCGAGCTTTGACATGAGATTCAGCACACCGTCAAAAAGCTGCTTACAGTATTCCTTCGTGATGCGCATACCCACGCCCATTTCCACAACGAGCGTTTTTGTGCCGCGTGTGTTGAGCGTATGCGCGAGGGTCGATTCAAGCACCGTCGCCGATTCGTGTATCCAAACAAAGTCAACGTTCATCATTTTCGCGTAGGGCAGTAGAGTGGGGGCTGTGGGAACGCTCATGCGTATCTGCGGTATCTCTTTTAAGAAAATATTGCTCGAATGAACGTCCACGCAAACGTCCGAGCCGCTTATGTCGTCGATTATCGCCGCGCATACTGTCTCAACCATAGTTCCGTCCTTTGTGCCGGGAAAAACGCGGTTCATGTCAAGGTCGAACATCGGTATGCCGCGGGTTATGCTGTCAATGCCCATAGGATTCAGCGCGGGGTAGATGTCGAGTATGCCGTCAAGCAGGTCGATATGCTCGTCAATGTAGCTGCCGACCATGTACGCGAGATACTGCCCCTCCAGTTCGTCGCCGTGAGTACCCGTTACAAGACTGAGGCGGGTCTTGTTTCTGCCGTTTTTTATGCGTCGTTTCTGTATTTTAAGATTTTCATGCACCGCAAGAGGAATGCTTGCGATTGTTTCTGTCATCGGTAAGACCTCCTTGTCAAGTCAGCACCGAGCGCACCAGCTGGAGCTGTCTTGTATATTTTCCGAACATCACGCCCCTGTCTATTGCGCAGTCGCGGAAGTCTCTGCCCTGCGAGATAACGAGATAATCGTCGCTGACGGGGCAGTTATTCGCGGGGTCGATGCCTTCCCAGTGGTCGCCGGTCCAGTATTCTACCCACGAATGCGTTTCGCCGTCGCAGAAGGCAAGTCCCGCGATGTAGCGTGCGGCAATGCCGTCCATTCTCAGCAGAGAAATAAGTATATGCGAGAAATCCTGACACACGCCCTTTTTGAGCGCAAAAGCCTGCGCCGCCGTTGTGCTTGTATCGGTAACGCATTTGCAATATTCGATAGTGTCCGAAAGAATATCGCAGAAACTCTCGGCGCGGTCGCTGACCGTTCCCGTGCATCTGCCTTTTATCTCGTTATAGAACGCTTTAAGGCTCTCGTCGGGCTGTGTGTATTGCGACTGATAGAGATAGCAGGGCATATAGTCGGTGCGGTGCCTGGAGCTGTCGGTCTCGGCTGAACCCTTTATCTCGAAATCGAGAAAGCGGTGGTCGCCTTTGAGATAGCCCGATGTTACGTTGTTTCCGAAAGCGTCGGCGGTCTGCTGTGTGGAAACGTAGGGCGAGATGTTCAGCCCGCAAAAGATTATCTTCTGCGTGTCGGTCTCGGGCGGGATTATGCGAAGGGCAAAGCTGTGATCGTGAACGTAATCGTCAAACGTCAGCTTTGTCGAGTAGTAAAAATTAACGCGCTTCATGCGTACACCTCCGATGTGTCAAACAAATGCCCGAGACTGTCTATCGCGCCGCCCGTGCCGCGTTCGTAATCCTCCCGCGTGCCGAGCGTTTCCTCTATAACAGAGAGCTGCGCGGTGTTGTAGCGGTAAGGCGTACCCTTCGGCACGCGCCGCAGGTTTTTCAGCAGTCTGACATATTCGAGCTTTACTTTTTCATAGGGATATTTCATTCTCATATAAAGATCAAGTCTCTCGACGGTCTTTCCGATGTAGATTATATTTCTTATCTCATCGTCGAAAATATGTTCGTTTACGCTGCCCCAGAAGCTGTAAATTATGTCCTCGATAGGCAGCAGCGAAAGGCGAATGCTCCCGTTGTTTTCGGCTTTTTTTAGCGTATCCTTTGCGATTTGCAGGAATGAAAGCGACTCGGTGGAAATTTCCTCGCGCAGCACTATCCCGTTATCGTAGGCGCGTTCGAGACAGCTTGCCGCCGAGTTTAAGTTGCTCATATCGAACAGAAAGCTCCTGATAAAATCGCGGTCGTCTGTATAGGTATCGGCAAGCCCGAAGTAGTTCAGATACTCCGGGTAAACGTGGGTCTTGCCTATCATCTTGTCGAACATTTTGTCAAGCGCCCTGAGCGTTGTGAAAAATCTTTCCGTGTATCGTCCCAGCCAGTAAAGGCGGTCGCTGTGTTCTTTTGAAATTGTACTCATATATTACTTCCTTTCATTTTTCATATAGCAAACGACATAATGATTTGCATTTTGACTGTGTAGGGGCGAGCCTGTGAAATAACCTTATCATTTGAAAGCTCCCGACCTCGCGCAATTCGTTTGCGAAAATCGGCAATTTATTCGTTTCCGTCACGATATGCAGAGCTTCTATATTGTGTGTTTTGAAAGATATTCTTGAAATTGCCTTGGCTTTGTGCATTTCCAATATCAACTGTTCACTATTCACTGTTCACTATTAACTTGTTTCAGTACCCATGTATCCTTGAAGCCGCCGCCCTGCGAGGAATTGACCACGAACGATGCGGGGTTGCGTGAAAAGCGCGTAAGTCCCGAAGCCCATACTCTTGTTTTCTCTCCCGACAGCACAAAAGCGCGGAGGTCGGCTTTTCGCATGACGGTCTGAGTGTCGCCCATACCGTCGCCGTTTTCGAGTATCGGCAGATCGAGGAAGTCGATGACCTCCTGCGCGATAAAACGGCGCGGTTCGGCGATTATCGTTTTACGGAACTCTTCGAGCTTTTCTTTTGACAGCTCGCTGCCGAAAACCACGCCGTAGCCGCCCGCCTCCGCAACGTCCTTGATGACGAGCTTTTCAAGGTTGTCCATGACGTATTTCATGTCCTCCGTATAGAAGGGAAGATAGGTCGGCGCGTTTTTGAGAATAGGTTCCTCGCCGAGATAGTATTTTATCATCTTCGGCACAAAGTAATAAATGCCCTTGTCGTCGGCAACGCCGTTTCCGGGAGCGTTGATTATGCCGACATTGCCGCTTCGGTACGCCTCCATGAGATTCGGTATGCCGATAAGCGATTCCGGCAGGAAGGTCAGCGGGTCGAGGTATTCGTCGGCAATTCTGCGATAAAGCACGCCTATCCTCGTCTTGCCGCCCGAATAGGTGCGGTGATACAAAACGTTGTCTTCAACGAAAAGCTCGTCGTTCTGCACAAGCACCGAACCCGTATGCTCCGCGAGGTAGGAATGCTCGAAATATGCGGCATTGTATCGTCCGGGCGTGAGTATGGCGCGGATTCCGCCGCAGTTCGAATGCTCCATAGTTTCTTTCAGGAGCTGCGCATATCCGCGGTTATCGACTATCTCGTTTTCAGCGAACGCCAGCGGCGCGGCGATGCGGGTCAGCTCCCTTGCTATAAGCGGGTAGGACGCGCCCGACGGTATGCGCAGATTGTCCTCCAGTATATACCATTCGCCGTCCTTCGCCTGAACGAGGTCAATTCCCGAAATGTGGCTGTAAATCTTGTTTTTCGGCGTGATACCCTCGCATTCGGCGAGATAGCCCTTTGATATGTAGATAAAATCCTCCGGAATAATGCCGTCCTTCACTATTTTCTTGTCGTGGTAAATATCAAAAAGAAACTCATTCAGAGCATCGACGCGCTGAATGAGACCCTTTTCCATGCTTGCAAAATCCTCCGCCGTTATCACGCGGGGGATCGGGTCAAACGGAAAAAACTGCTCGTTGAACACGCCGTTTTTGTATATGCCGAATTTCACGCCGTAGCGGCGGAGAAGCTCGTTGATCTCGGCTGCGTTGCCGACTGTTTTGGTAAATTGTGTTTGCTGAATCATACTTCCCAACTCCTGTCATAATTACTGCGGATCCTTATCTGTTTTCCAGATCAACATACTTTTTCTCCCGCAAAACCGACTTGTACGCCGGACGGATTATCCTCTTGCCGCTGTTTATCTCCTCGAATCGGTGAGCGCACCAGCCCGCCATGCGCGATACCGCGAACAAGGGGGTGAACAGGTCTTCGGGGATACCGAGCATTTTGTAGACAAATCCGCTGTAAAGGTCGATATTCGCGCACATTGCCTTGCCCGAATGCTTCACTTCCGAGAATGATCCCGGAGCAAGCCGCTCGACCGATTCGAGCAGACGGAACTCCTTTTCATACTCTGTGTCCTTCGCCATAGCGCCCGCATATTCTTTCAGTATCACCGCACGCGGGTCGGAAAGGGTATAAACGCCGTGTCCCATACCGTAGATCAGCCCGCTGCCGTCGCCCGCCTGCTTCGTGAGTATCTTTTTGAGATAGCCGGCAAGCTCGTCCTCGTCAGACCAGTCGGAAACGTTCTCCTTGATATACTCCATCATCTCCGCGACCTTATGATTTGCGCCGCCGTGACGGGGACCTTTCAGCGAGCCTATTGCCGCGGCGTATGCGGAATAGGGGTCTGTTCCCGACGAGGTCAGCACGCGGCAGGAGAAAGTTGAATTATTTCCGCCGCCATGCTCCGCGTGGAGCATCAGCATAAGGTCAAGCAGCTTTGCTTCGTCATGTGTGAACTGCCTGTCGGGGCGGAGGGTCGAAAGGATATTCTCCGCCGTGGACTGTCCTTTGATAAGAGGGTGCATGAACATGGATTCCTCCGTGAAGAAACGCCGCTTTGTTTCGTAAGCGCAGATCATTATTACGGGCATTTTCGCGATAAGCGAAACGGCGGTGTCTATTTCATGCTCGGGAGAAATGTCCTCCGGGTCGCTGTCGTAGGAATACAGCGCAAGCACCGACCTCGCCAGCTTGTTCATGATATTCCGCGAGGGAGCTTTGAGTATCATATCCTCGAAGAAATTGTTCGGCAGCTTGCGGTTTTCCGACAAAAGCTCCGTGAACTCCTGAAGCTCCGACTTGTCTGGGAGCCTTCCCGTCAAAAGAAGATAAGCCACCTCCTCAAAGCCGAAGCGGTCGGCGGCAGCCGCTCTGCCGATAAGGTCGCGGATATTGTACCCGCGAAAAATCAGCTTGCCTTCGGCGGGTTTCTTTTCTCCGTCGTCAACAACATAGCCGTGAACGTTGCAGATATTCGTGACCCCCGCCATAACTCCGGTGCCGTCGGGATTGCGAAGCCCCCGTTTTACGCTGTATTTATCGAAATATTCAGGAGAAATGCTGTTGTTCTCGGTATATGCCGAATACATCGTTTCCTTAAAACCTTTCATGATACCCACCCCATTATATACAAAATAATAAGGCGCTTCTCCTTTGCGGAAAAGCGCCTTTGCTTTGACTTTATTTTATTATAACATACTATTTTTCGGCGTTCAATGTTTATTTTGTTAACACTTTAAAGTGTCTGATTTTTTATGGCAAAAATCGTTTCTGTACAGTATTTCGGCAATTTATCCGAAATACGGAGCGCATAAACTGTCAGACGGCTGCGAAAACAGCAAAGGAATGTAGAAAAATAATATAAAAGTTCAAAAAAGCGAAGAAAAAACTGTGTCATTGCCCAAACTTAAAAAACTTGCGCAAAATAGGTTGACAAGAGAGAAAAAAGGTGATATAATAAATAAGCTGTCCGATGAGAGTAAGCGAGAAAAACGCAGCAAACACGCGGTTTTCGAACAAACGAGTACAATAAATCGGACAAGAAAATCACATTGAGCGAAAGAGCGGAAGTTCAAGAGTTCATAAAGAGTTTACAAAATAAACACTTGACAAAATCGCTTGAATGTGATATAATAAACAAGTTGACTGCCAAAAAGTCAACGAAAATCACAAGAAGTTCATAAAGAGTTTACAAATAAAACTCTTGACAAAAAG
>CACYSH010000066.1 GCA_902776945.1 uncultured Ruminococcus sp. | reverse complement strand
GCTCGGCAAGGGTCCCGCCTGGGCTAACTCCCTCTTCGAGGACAACGCTGAGTACGGCTACGGTATGTTCCTTGCTCAGAAGACTATCAGAGACAGAACGATCGCTAAGGTAAAGGCTCTTGCAGAAGAGACCAAGGCTGACGCAGTTAAGAAGGCTTGCGACGATTATCTTGCTACTGTTGACGACAGCGCAAAGAACTCGACCGCTACCGACGCTCTGATCTCTGCTCTCGAAAAGAGCAAGACCAAGGCTGCTACCGACATTCTGAAGGACAAGGATTTCCTCCGCAAGAAGTCTATGTGGATCTTCGGCGGCGACGGCTGGGCTTATGACATCGGCTTCGGCGGCGTTGACCATGTACTCGCAAGCGGCGAGGACGTAAACATCTTCGTATTTGATACCGAGGTTTACTCCAACACAGGCGGACAGTCCTCCAAGTCCACTCCTACGGGCGCTATCGCACAGTTCGCTGCTGCCGGTAAGGAAGTTAAGAAGAAGGATCTCGCAGGCATCGCCATGACCTACGGTTATGTATACGTTGCTCATATCGCTATGGGCGCTGACATGAACCAGTGCATCAAGGCAATAGCCGAGGCTGAGGCTTATCCGGGTCCGTCGCTCATCATCGCTTATGCTCCCTGCATCAACCACGGTATCAAGGGCGGCATGAAGATCGCGCAGACCGAGGAGAAGAAGGCTGTTCAGGCAGGTTACTGGCATCTGTACAGATACAACCCGGCTCTCAAGCTGGAGGGCAAGAACCCCTTCATCATGGATTCCAAGGCTCCCACCGCGGACTACAAGGAGTTCCTCATGGGCGAGGTTCGTTACAACGCTCTTGCAAGACAGAACCCCGAAAGAGCAGAAAAGCTCTTCGACAAGGCTGTCAAGAACGCTCAGGACAGATACGATTATCTGCTCAGATACGCTGCTCTTTACAACAACGAGGCAAAGTAATTCCTGTTTCCTGTTGAAATAAGCAAATAATATGGCTCCTCCGTGCTTCGGCTCGGGGGAGCTTTTGTTATTGTCGGCACAAAGCCGCCGAAATCGCAAAGTGGAGACGAACCAAAAGTCTTAGGAAAGGTTTTCCAAAAGGTCTGAGCGGTTCAAGTGATCGATCGGAGAAAGAAATTTGAACGGTCAAAATATATTGTGGCATTTGGAATAGAGGGCAGTATATATGGCGAGCTTTACGGCTGCGGCAAGGATTTCCTGCGAATGAACATCGTCTGCCCGCGCTCATGCTTGGCGGACGGTCTTTCGCGCCTGAAAGCGGCGCTTTCGGACTTGTGAAAAATACTTTCGGACAAAACAAAGGAACCCTTCCGGAAAAGGGTTCCTTTTTCTATGCACTTATTAATGAACGTGCTGTGTGGTCTCGGTTATCCGCAAGCCCGATTACTTATCGCGGTACTTTACATACCCGGCGTTGCAGTGCTATGGTCACATCATTTTTTTCCGGCAAGCTGAACCTTCCAGCCTGCAACGAGCTTCTGCATAATTACAACGTCGTCAACGTCCACGTTGTCGTCGCCGTTGAGGTCTGCGGCAGCTTCGTTTATATTGACCTTCCAGCCCGCTACACTCTTCTGCATAAGAACAAGGTCGTCAACGTCGGAGACTCCCGAATCGTCAAGGTCGCCGGGGATAACGTCCGTGGGTACGTCCCTGCCGAAGAGCTTGGCGATCTCGCTGCTGATCTTCTGCGCGATCTCGTCGGCTTTGGACATTATCTTGTCAAGTTCTTCCTTGCTGAATATCTCGGCAAATTCTTCCTTGCTGAAAATCTCGGAGAGCTTTTCGCGCAGGAACTTCTCGATAGCTTCCTTGGTCTTGGCAATCTTGGCAAATTCCTCGCTTGCCAGAATCTGGGCTATCTCGTCGCTGATGAGCTGATTGATCTGATCCTTTGTGGGAATACTGGAGATAACGTTGGTTATGATCTCGCCGAGCTGTTCCTTGGTGGGAACCTTGGCAAGCTCTTCGGCTATCTTAGCCGCGATATTGTCTTTGAGCGCCTTGATCTTTTCGAGGTCTTCGGGGCTTACTAACTTCGGGAAGTCCTCGCTGTTAAGTATCTTGCCTAACTCGTCGCTAAGGTACTGTGCGGCGGCGGCAGCGTTATTCATGAGCTTCTGATATTCCTCGCTGCTTGTGATCTTGTCGATAGCGTTGATCAGGTAATCAGCCGCTTCTTCCTTGCCGGGAATCTTCGCGAGGGTGTCTTTGATAAGCTGCATAAGCTCGTCTTTGGACTTCGGCAGCTTGGCGATCTCCTCTGCGATCTTAGCCGCTATCTCGTCCTTCTTGGCGATGATCTTTTCAAGCTCTTCCTTGCTGAACACTGCGGCGATCTCTTCCTTGGTCGGCAGCTTGGCTATCGCGTCGCTGATGAACTTCTTGACCGCTTCTGCGTCGCCCTTGATCTTCTGGAACTCCTCGCTCTCCATTAATTTCGCTATCTCGTCGCTGATGAGCTGATTGATCTGATCCTTCGTGGGGATCTTCGAGATAACGTTGTTTATAGCTTCACTGAGCTGTTCCTTTGTAGGCACCTTGGCAAGCTCATCGGCTATCTTAGCCGCGATATTGTCTTTGAGCGCCTTGATCTTTTCGAGGTCTTCGGGACTTACTAACTTCTGGAAGTCCTCGCTGTTGATTATCTTGTTCAACTCGTCGCTGATGTACTGTGCGGCGGCGGCAGCGTTGTTCATGACCTTCTGATATTCCTCGCTGCTCGTGATCTTTCCGATAGCGTCTATTATGTAATTAGCCACTTCTTCCTTTTCGGGAATCTTCGCGAGGGTGTCTTTGATAAGCTGCATAAGCTCGTCCTTGGACTTCGGCAGACTGGCTATCTCCTCGGCGATCTTAGCCGCTAATTCGTCCTTCATAGCAATGAGCTTTTCAAGCTCTTCCTTGCTGAACAGGGCGGCGATCTCTTCCTTGGTCGGCAGCTTGGCTATCGCGTCGCTGATGAACTTCTGAGCCGCCTCCGCGTCGCCCTTGATCTTCCGGAACTCCTCGCTGTCAAGTACCTTTGCGATCTCGTCGCTGATGACCTGATTGAGCTGTTCTCTTGTGGGTACCTGCGAAAGAATGTCGCTTACTGCGGCGCTGATCTGCTCCTTGGTAGGCACCTTTGCAAGCTCTTCGGCTACCTTAGCCGCGATAGTATCTTTAAGCGCCTTGATCTTTTCAAGGTCTTCGGGGCTTACTAACTTCCGGAACTCTTCGTCGTTAAGTAAATTATCTATCTCATCACTTAAATACTGTCCTGCGGCGGCAACGTCATTCATGAGCTTCTGATAATCCTCGCTGCCCGTGATCTTATCTATGCCGTCGTTTATGTACTTGATTATGTCATCTCTGTCGGGGACTTTCGTGAGGGCGTTGCTGATAAACTGGTCAAGCTCTTCCCTTGTCTTCGGCAGAGTGCCTATTTCCTCGGCTATTTTTGCCGCTATTTCGTCCTTCATCGCAATGAGCTTCGCGATCTCTTCCTTGGTGAACAGAGCGGCAATTTCTTCCTTGGTCGGCAGCTTGGCAAGCTCGCTGCTTATGTACTTCTGCGCCGCTTCCAAATCCGACCTGAGAGCCTGGAACTCCTCGCTGTTGATTATTTTGTTTATCTCTTCGGTGAGAGCCTTAACGACCTCGTCGCGCGCCTTGATCTTCGCAAGCTCTTCGCTGATGATCTGCGAAATTTCGTCTATGTTCGGCAGCTTGGCGATACCTTCGATTATCTTTGCCGTAAGCTCTTCCTTCATGACCTTGATCTTTTCAAGGTCTTCGGGGCTTACGAGCTTCTGGAAATCTTCGCTGTCAAGTATCTCATCGATCTTGTCGCTGATGTATTTCTCAACGGCTTCGGGGTCTCCCTTGATATTCTGAAATTCCTCGCTGCTTATCATCTTGGCTATCTCGGCGCTTATCAGCTCGATCAGCTCTTCCTTGTTCTGTATATCTGCAAGCGTGTCACTTATCATGGCGGCGATCTCTTCCTCGGCGGGGATCCCGGATATAATCTCCTGATAGATCTTCTCCGCGATCTCTTCTCTGTTGGCTATCAGCTTGCCTGTATCGGTCTCGTTAAAAGCGTTCTTAAATTCGTCGCTCGTGACGATCTTTTTTATCTCCTCGCTGATTACCTTTTTCGCTTCGTCCTTGTCTTTCAGCATTGCGAGGAACTCGCCGCTGCTGATAAGATTTTCAAGTTCGCTGCTTACGAGATTTGCAACGCCCTCGTCGCGGATAATAGAGAGTATATCGTCGCTGATCTTGCCTGCAATGACTTTGGCGCTGCCAAGGAGCTTTTCAAGCTCTTCTTTGCTGAGGAGTTTGGCTAAGTCGTCCTTGCTTATCAGCTCGGTGCTTATAAGCGCGGCGAGCTGTTCGCTGCTGAGTGAGCCGTCATTGACATTGACCGCCCCGGCTTTGATAGAGCCGTCATACTTAATAGCGGTGCCGAAAGCGCCGCTCATGTTTGCTGCAAGTGCTAAAGCGCAGATTGCCGACGTGATTCTTCCAAGTTTCATATTATATCATCCCTTCTGTATCAGCCGCACCTCAACGGTGTTATTTATAATAATATTTTATCACGTTAATGTAAAGTATATGTGTGTATTCTTTAAATATTTTATTAACAAAATTATTTATAGATATAATCATGTACTATAAATGCAAAGCTAGGGCGGACTAAAGCAGAAAGTGAAGGCAAACCAAAAGTCTTAGGAAAGGGGTTGGCACGAACAAGTTCGTGCAGGGGATAACCCTTCTTCAGAAGAGTTTCCCCGGAGACTGAGCGGTTCAAGTCTCGTGAGAAATAGCAAGAAGCCGATCCGTACAAAATTAAGGATACGCCGCACAAAGACCGCCTGACGGCTTTGCGCACGATCTGCTTGCATATTTTCCGTTATATTGCCCAAATTCTTCTTGACTTGCGCCAGCAAGCCCACGTCGAATTTGGGCGATCTGACTGCGCATCTTGCACGCGATCTTTGTGCGGTATATCCTTTATCTTTTTATGTCCCGCTTGTGAAAAAACTAAGATTTACGCGAAATAATTGACATGGCGGCTATTGTGTGATATAATTAATATGTGTCGCCATACATAGAAATACGGTGATACTTGTGTAAGGGAAAGTATGGAAAATCGGAGGAAAAAATGACAACAACGGTCATAGAAAGGCTTAAAAATATAAGGAAAATAATCATGACGGCAGCTGCCGGCGCTGTAATGCTGATAGCGGGCGCGGTGACTGCTTCGGCTGCCGAAGGCTCGCAGGCATGGGGCGCGTCCCTGCCCGAATACGCTTTGGTAACGTCGCTCGACCTCGTTGCGGACGGCAATGCGGACAACACAGGCGACAAAAGCAGCAGCAGCGCGTTTCAGAAATGTCTCGACAAGGCAAAGAATATGGTGGCTCCCATGGAATGCCTTGAAATATACGTCCCTGCGGGTACATACAAGATAACAAAGTCGCTGAGGGTGTACAGCAATACCCGCATAATCTGCGAGGACGGCGTTTTTATACAGCGCTGCTACGACGGCGGCGCTATCCTGAGTACCAACCCCGGCGCGGGCGGCTTTGACAGCGCCGAGAATATATTGATACAGGGCGGCACATGGGACGGCAATACCGCCAATTACGGCGGCGTTAATACGTTTTCAAATATTCGTATCGGTCACGCCTCGAATATCGTGCTGCGCGGCATGAATATCATCAATAACAAGGCGGGACACCATATCGAGATCGGCGGCGCAAGGGGTATCACCATTGACGGCTGCCAATTCAGCGGCTACTACGGCGACGTTATGAAAGAGGCTATCCAGCTCGACGTAATGAACAAAGAGGAGCTTTTCGCGGGCTACGCGCCCTTCGACGACACCGCCTGCGATAATATTATCATACGCGGCTGTACGTTTTTGGGGCTCCCCCGTGCGATAGGCTCGCATTCGGCGGTCGCGGGTATTTACTACACCAATGTAACTATCACCGACAATACTTTTGAGAATATCAGCAACTACGCGCTGTTTCTTTATAACTACAAGCATTGCACGATACGGAACAATACTTTCGTTTCCTGCGGCGCGGGCATACTCTTTAACTACATGACGGACGAGAGCTTCCGTCACTTTTTCCCGGCGGTGAACGGCACGGGCTGGTCGGCAGAGCGCATAGACGGCAACGCCGACGCTGTTATCGAGGGTAATCAGATAGATACGACAGTGACGGGCCTGCAGTCTTTTCCGTTCGGGATAAAGCTCTACGGCGCGTCGGTCGGCGGGACGTATAACTACCCCGCCGCGAATTACTACATCAGCAATGTCGATGTACGGGACAATAACATAAATTCCGCATACAGCGGCATTATAATGTCGAACGTTTACGACAGCAGCATAAGCGGCAACAGCGTCAACGGTAAAGCGGACGGCGCGGGCGGACACCTTATCAACGCTGATTACTGCTACAACTGCGGATTCAACGCCAATACGCTGACCGGCAGTCTTAAAAGCGGTATGCACGCCGAGAACAGCTCGGGGCTTAACGTTGAGGGCAATATCTGCGCGAACTGCGCAAGCGTCGGGATACTTATGAACAATGTTTCAGGCTCCGACGTGACCAAGAACAGCTTTCAGGACAATACGCTCGGCGGGATAAAGCTCGCCGACGGCTGCTCGGAATTTACCTGCTCGAACAACGTCATAAGGGGCGGCGGCTACGCGATAAAGGTCACAGGCTCGGGCAGCGGCACGGACATCAAGCTCAAAAGCAACGACATCAGCGCCTGCGAGACGGGCATTTCCTGCGCGGAGAACGGCAAAGCCTACATGGTCGGCAATACCTTTGAGGCGGTAGCGAAAAAAGTCACCGCCGACAGCGACGGTCTTGTAACGCTTTCTAAGCCGCGGGATTTTGCCGCTTCGGACATCGGCTGCGACAGGGTGCGGCTGACATGGAAATCCTCCGACGAAGCGGCGGGAATAAATCTCTACCGCAGGACTGGCGGGGGAGAATATATCCTCATAGCGTCGGGCGACAGCGGCACGATCTTTGAGGACACTTCGCTCGAACAGGGGACGAATTACTCTTACAAGCTGGTGCCGTTCATCTATGTCGGCGAGGAAAAGGTCGATAATACGCCCTCCGACGAGGCGGCGGCGCGGACGAAGATCTCGATGAACAGCGCGGAGATACGCTGTGTTTCGGTCGCGGGATTTACCGGAAGGGCGGTCACGCCCGATTTTTCGGTGAAGTATAACGGCAGGGAGCTTATTCCAGGCGTTGATTACGAATACGCTTATAACAGCAATCTGTACATGGGCAGAGCCGTTCTCACGCTGACGGGCAAGGGCGATTATCTCGGCACGCAGGATCATTATTATGAGATAAAGCTGGGCGCTGCGCCGATAGTTGACGCGGCGGCGAAAACGCCCGGGCTTGCGGGAATGGCGGAAAGAAAGCATTGCAGCGTGAATGTCAAGGTACGCAGCCGTGAGGTGTTGGCGGTGAGTGATGTTCCGGTGGATATGTTTACGAGGTCTATTGAAGCGATAACGATGCAGTCGCCGTATAAAGTAACATCGACTGCGCTGCCGTTCTATACGCAGAGTTTATAAAACTATTCTCGCAAACGAATTGTTCGGGACAGGCAATTTCTTCCCGATAATGCAGGATTTTCGGGCAAGCGTCGGGAGCGAAAGCAACCGTCCCACATATACTCACATCTGTTCCAACCTTACTCTTATATCCGCACATAAATCAAATTTCTCTGCGTTGCACGACCTTGACTTGCGCCGGTAAGCCTGCGTGCGTTCGCCTTGATAAATTTGATTTCTGCACGAATCTAAGAGTGAGCCTGAAACAGATGTGAGTATAACAAAAAAGGTTTTCCCGACGGGCGACCAAAATAGGTATGGTGACAGTATTATGACAGTTATCTTAAACAAGGACAAGAAAAACCGTTTGGGACTTCCCGGACTTATCAGGAATTTTAAGGGTCACTGCCGGACGGTCAGGGAACACCGCCGCAAGGTAAGGGAGCATTGCGTAAAGGCGGGAATACCCATTCAGGGGCTTTTCCACGATCTTTCCAAATACAGCCCGACGGAATTTTTCTGCGGGGTAAGGTACTATCAGGGCAACCGCTCCCCTAACGAGGGCGAGCGCGAGGCTTACGGCTTTTCCTACGCATGGATGCACCACAAGGGCAGGAACAAGCATCATTTTGAATACTGGACGGACTACGACACCGTGACAAAGCGTATGTCTCCCGTGAAAATGCCCGTGCGCTACGTCAAGGAGATGTTCTGCGACCGCGTGGCTGCAAGCAAGATATACAATGGCAAAAATTACACCGACAGCGACCCGCTGAACTATTTTCTTAAAGCAAAAACACGCCGCCTTGAAACGCGCATGATACACCCCGATACCTCGCGGCTGCTCGAAAAGCTGCTGCGTATGCTCGAACGCGAGGGCGAGGAAAAAACGTTCGCTTATGTCAGACGGCTGAAAAGATATTGAATCAAGGAGTTCCGAATGAAAGGTTACAGACTTACATTTATCCGTCACGGCGCTACTCAGGGCAACGCCGACGGTCAATATATCGGTATCACCGACCTGCCTTTAAGCGAGGCGGGCGCGGCGGAGCTTTACGAAAAGGCAGAGGCGGCAGGTTTCCCCAGCTTTCAGAAGGTCTATATCTCGCCGCTGAAACGCTGCTTGCAGACCGCCTACATTATGGCTCCCAACTGCCCTATGGTCGAGATAGGCGAGCTGGCGGAAATGGATTTCGGCGATTTCGAGGGCAAGACTCCGCAGGAACTGAAAAATGACCCCGCCTATGCCGAGTTCTTGAAGGGCGGTCTTGACAATGCGCCCCCGAACGGCGAATCGGCGCGGCAGGTCGTTACGCGCTGCTTCCGTGCGATAACGATTATGATCGAGGACATGATGAAAAATAACATCAAGAATGCGGCGGTAGTCACCCACGCGGGGATAATCATGAATATGCTTACCTGCTTTGCGCTGCCGAAACAGGCTCCCGGCGCTTACCGCTGCGGCTTCGGCGAGGGCTTTGAGGTGCTTGTTACCGCGCAGCTTTGGCAGCGTTCGGGCGCTTTCGAGCTTATCGGCTCTTTCCCCGCCGCCTACGAAGACGGGCGCTCGGAATACTTTGCCGACCTTGAAGATGATAACGACGATGACGAAGACGACGAATATTACGGCGATTACAGCTATGACGATTATGACGAGGACGACGGCTGAAACGCGCTGACGCGGGGGAGGGAACAGACAAATGAGCAGCAAGGAGATACGAAAGCTGGCGCTTAAAAAGATCATCAACGGCTCGGATATGGCGCTCATTTCCACCGTTTACTTTTTTACAGCGGTGCTGTTCGTGACGCTCAGTGAAATGCTTATCTACATACTTGTGAAAATGGCGGGGATCGAGGACTATCACCCGCTGGATATAAGCTATTACTTACGTTCAAGACCCGCGCTTATCCTGCTTATAGTCCGCTGTTCGGGCTATGTCACGCTGTTTTCGGCGCTGCTGTTCCTGGTCTGCCGCAGCTTTATCAGCTTTACCGCCGAGACCGAAAGCAAGGGAATAAGCAAGTTTTTGACAGGACACGTCGGAAAGCTGCTGCTGCCGAGCCTTCGCAACAACGCCCGTTTATTGCTGCTGAAAATCCTTGTAGCAACGCCGCTGACGGTCAGCGTTTACGGCATAGTACATTATGCACGGCTCGGAGAGCGCGGCGGCGTAAGCATGGCGGGGCTGCTGCTGTTCATGGTTTCGATAGGTTTTACGATAGTATGGATCGGTGTGCTGATAAGGTATTACATTTCGCTGAGTCTGGTGCCGTATATTATTGACCTGAATCCGCGTGCGAACTTTTTCGATGCCTGCGACCTTTCCGTAAAGCTGATGGACGGAAAGCATATGTACGCGCTGGGGTTTATGTTTTCGCTGCTGCCTGTGCTGCTGCCTTGTTTATTGGTTTATCCGACGTTTATTGTTTATCCGTACATTTTGGAATGTCAGCTGCTTTTTGCGAAGGAAATAATGGGCGATTATTGGCAGGATAAGATACCTGCGATGGCAAGGCGATGGCAGAAGCAGTTCGGGAAGGCGGATAAGAACAAATAAGAAGCAAAGACAAAAGCGCAAATTCCGGAAATATTGCAGTGGTTGGGAAATTCACTGACGCGCAATGCGAGGGCGGGAGCAAGCCCCCGCCCTACAATATATTTGTAACCCGATTTCATGTAGGGGCGCACCCGTGCGGATTTTCGGTTCGGAAGATCAATAGATTTGCAACAGCACGGAAAAATGACAATTATCACGATTTTTGTAAAAAAACACATCTGCTCTTTACAAACTCTGAAAAATAGGGTATAATATAATAGAAGCTAAAAACCTTGAGATATGAAAGGACGGAGCAATAAATGATCAGTTACAGTAATCACCTCGGAACGATAACTATTTCTAAAAAGTACCTGATAAAGCTCGTTACCTCGCTTGCCGAAAGCTGCTTCGGCGTTTCGGGCTTGAACGGCGTTGAGATAGTCGAAGCCGGAGAGGCTGTTGATATTGTTCTTAAAATCAGCGCGGCGGAAAGCGTTAATCTGCCCGCCGTAGCAAACGCGGTCTCGCATAAGGTATCCTATGAGCTGAATAAAAGCGGTCTGAATGTACGTTCGATAAGGATCTATACCGACGCTCTTTCAAGCACCGATATTTGACAAGTAATACTATCCGGAGGCAAAACACATGAATTCATGTTTAAGCGGCAAGGTGTTCCGCGACGCGGTGATAAGCGCCGCAAACAGGCTCGGCGACAACAAAAAGTCAGTCGATGAGCTGAACGTTTTCCCCGTACCCGACGGCGACACGGGTACAAATATGTCAATGACGATCTCAAACGCCGCGCTCGCCCTGAAAAATCTGCCCGACGACGTAGATGTTTCGGAGGTGGCAAAGGCAGCCGCTTCGGGTATGCTGCGCGGTGCAAGGGGCAACTCGGGCGTTATCCTTTCGCTGATTTTCCGCGGCTTTTCAAAGGGGCTTGAGGGTCAGAAAACGCTCACGGCGGAGCTTATGGCGGAATGCCTGGAGCTTGGCGTAAAGGGCGCTTATAAATCGGTAATGAAGCCTACCGAGGGTACTATCCTTACAGTGGCAAGGGAAGCCGCCGAGAAAGCCCGCGAATGCTGCAAATCCATAAACGACCCGCTGATCGTCTGGGATAAGGTCTGCAAGCAGGCAGAAATAACGCTCTCCCATACGCCCGAGCTTCTGCCGCAGCTGGCAAAAGCAGGAGTTGTTGACGCTGGCGGAAAGGGGCTTGTGCTGATCTTCCGCGAAATGCAGGAGATATTCGGCGGTAAGACTATCTACACGCCGAAGGAAAAAACCGACGCGGCAGCGCCCGGCGCTGTTACGGTCGATTCGTTCTCGGACGTTGTGGGTATGTACGACGACGAAATTCACTTTACCTACTGCACCGAAATGATAATCACCAAGAGCGAGGACTGCGCACCCGCCGCCGAACTGAGGGCTTATCTTGAAACGATAGGCGACTGCGTTGTGGTCGTTGAGGACGACGAGATAATAAAGGTACACGTTCACACCAACGATCCGGGTCTTGCGATACAAAAGGGGCTGACCTTCGGACAGATAAATCTGCCGAAGATCGAGAACATGAAAATGCAGCACGAAACGCGGCGCAAACAGACCGACAAGGAAAAAAGCGCTCCCGCGCCGAAGCATGAGACCGCGTCCGCACCTCAGCGTGTCGAGCCTGAAAAGGAATACGGCTTTGTCGCGGTCGCGGCGGGCAGCGGAATCGAGGCGCTTTTCAGGGACGCGGGCGCGGACTGCATCGTAAGGGGCGGTCAGACCATGAATCCCTCGACGGAGGACATTCTACGCGCTATCGAGTCCTGCCCCGCGCATACGGTTTTTGTTCTGCCGAATAATAAGAACATAATCATGGCGGCGGAACAGGCGATGAAGCTCGCCGACCGCAAGGTATGCGTTTTGCAGACCCGAAATATCCCGCAGGGGATAAGCGCGATGCTTGCCTTCGACCCCGACGCAGACCTTTCGCAGAATCTTGTGACTATGACAGAAGCTCTTGAGCGCGTGTCAACGGGTCAGGTGACGTTCGCCGCCCGCGACAGCGATTTTGACGGTCACATTATCCACAAGGGCGAGATACTCTGCATGGAAAACGGCAAGCTGGCGTTCACCGAAAAGGAGCTGAACAAGGGCGCTTACAAGCTGGCGAAGAAGCTCATCAAGAGCGATACATCGTTTGTAAGCATTTTCTACGGCTCGGACGTTTCCGACGAGACCGCCGAACGGCTTCTTGCGGCTATGCAGAAGAAGTTCAGCGGCGTGGATATAAACATGATGCGCGGCGGACAGCCGGTGTATTACTACATCATTTCAGCAGAATAAGAGCAATAAAAAGCAGCCGTTCTTTTTGGGACGGCTGCTGTTTTTGTAAAAAATAAGAATAAAATATCAGATGTGTGATTTCTTGTTTGAACATTTATAAACGATTATACCGCGCCTTTTTCAGTGGCAAATTTTTCTATTTCTTCTTCAACAATACGTTCAATATCGCAGATAAGTTTATATTTAGCTCTGTCGGGTGTCATTCTGTATAATTCCAGCAGATGTTTTTCCTCGTTTGTCAAATCGGCTTTATACTCTCCAAGCACGATGTAATCAATAGAAGTATTCAAATATTCCGCTATTTTAACGAGAATATCGCCTTTGGGCAGCTGACCTTTTTTCCAAGTCCCGGTACTTCCGGTGCTTAAACCGAGTTCTTTAAGAACCGCAGAAAGAGTAGTTCCCTTTTCTTTACATAGCTCTCTTAATCTATCATAAAACATACAAAAATCCCCTCTGTGATTTGTGCAAAACAGAAAAGTTTAAAAATTGTACTCAAAAAAATAGCGTTTCCTATTGACAACACTCAAATTTTTGAGTATAATATGGTTAGTGGTCGAGATGAATAACTATTCAAAATGCACAGATATACTTAGTTCTATTATAACATATCCTGCGCCGTTTTTCAATAGTTAAACTGCGGCAAAGAACGAAAATGTTTGTTTGTCGTTATTTCTCGAACACTAAAACTGTATTAATCGGTGAAAGGGATTTGTAACTGTTTTAGGGAGGTTTCACAATGGAAAAAACATCGTTAGGCAAAAGGATCGTTAATTCCGCTATGGCTGCTATCATGGCGGTAACAATGGTGTCAACAGCAGGAACAACCACAGCTGATGCTTATTGCAAAGGCTTTACTGCTGTAAGCTGGCAGGAAAGAGGAGTTTCTCTCAATGTTCGCCGCGGCAGCTATGTAAGCGTAAATATGACCGGATTTGGAACTACCATTCGTTTCAGAGGAAGCGGCGGCAGACTTCTGTGGAGCAATTACTACGGTTACAAGTGCAGTGATTATCTGTATGTCGGAACTGACGTTAAGACTATAACCGCTCGTACAACCGGTTCTCAGCACTATGTACAGGTTTATAGCGCAAGTGGTTATGTAAGATAATTACATGGTGTTAGTCACAAAGCGGATACTTTTCTTGACATAGCGTCTGTTATGTGTTAAAATGGAATCATACCCCATATAGGAGGCGCTGTATGACTAACTA
>CACYSH010000065.1 GCA_902776945.1 uncultured Ruminococcus sp. | reverse complement strand
CCGTGCTGCTCGATTCGACTAATCTGACTATTGACGAAGTGGTCGATGAGATCGTGAAGGCGGCGGATAAGGCGAGATCGGACGGGAATAATAGTAATGACGGCGGCTCGGAAAGCGGAGGTTCCGAAATCGGAGATGTAAAAAAAAAATCCGAACGTAAGCGCCGCGATATGATGGAGCTTCGCCCCATATCGAAAACAAAGAAAATAAATCAGATAAGGCAGTTCTTTTACGGCATACTGCGAGGCATAACGATATTTATATTAAAGCTGAAATACGACCTGCATTACGAGGGCTTGGAAAACGTGCCGCGTGACGGCGGGAATATCTTCGCGTCGAACCACCGCAGCTACGCCGATCCGTATCTTATCGCAATGGGCGTGAGGGTGCCGATCTCCTATATGGCTAAGGAGGAGCTTTTCCACCAGAATATCTTCTTTACCGCGCTCATCAAATTTCTCGGCGCTTTCCCCGTGACAAGGGGCGCGGGAGACCTCGGCGTTATTGATACTTCGGTGGACAAGCTCGAAAGCGGCAGAAACCTCGTTATTTTCCCCGAGGGTACGCGCTCTAAGGACGGGACTGTCGGCAAGGGCAAGACAGGCGTGGCGCTTGTCGCTGCGGTCGCGATGACGAAGGTCGTGCCCGTCGGCATCAATTTCGAGGGTGAAAAGCTTAAAGCACGAAAGCACGTTGTCGTGCGTTTCGGCGAGCCGATCGACGTCAAGGAACTGGGTATAAATGGTACATCGGCGGGCGATCTTAAAATCGTCAAGAAGAAAATTATGGAAGGAATCACCAGTTTAGTTTATTAAATGTTAAGAGAATGTAAAATTTTTCGCGCAAATACCGCGGGTTTCTGTTTTGGTGTAGACAGAGCCTTAAAAATAGTGTATAATATATTAGATAACCGAAACGATGTTGTAACATTAGGTCCGATTATCCATAATCGAAATGTCGTGGACGATCTCGCGGCAAAGGGCTGTAAGGCTGTTTCGCTTGACGAGGTTAGAGAGGGGCAGACTGTCGTTATCCGCTCGCATGGGGTGAGCAGGGAGGTCTACAAGGCGCTTCGCGATATGGGGGCTTCCGTTGTGGACGCAACCTGTCCGTTCGTTGAAAGGATCCATAAGACGGCGCTCGAAATGACAGGGAAAGGCTTCACTGTGCTTATCGCGGGCGACGCGAGCCACCCCGAGGTCGAGGGCATACGCGGTTTCTGCGAAACCGAATCTTTCGTGTTCGCGGATATTGCGGAGCTTGAAGAGCTTTTGAACGGCTTTGACGAGCGCGTGCCGGTTTGCGTACTCTCGCAGACGACATTTAACAAGGAAATGTGGGAGCAGTGCCGCAAAAGGCTTGAAACGCTCCGCCCCGACGCGCACGTTTTTGAAACGATATGCAGCGCCACGGCGAAACGTCAGGAGGAGGCGGAACAGCTTTCCCGCAAGGCTGATTTGATGATAATTGTCGGAGGCAGACACAGCTCCAATACGCATAAGCTCGCTCAGGTGTGCGAAAAAAACTGCCGCACGCTGTTTGTCGAGAACGCGGGCGAGCTGAAAGGGCTTCTGACAGAGGAAGATCTTAAAAGTGCAAGATTTATCGGGATTTCTGCCGGTGCTTCAACACCGGGTTATATAATTGAGGAGGTACAACAGGCCATGACTGAACTGAACGAAAACATCAACACTGTTGAAGAGGAGGAAGACGTTGATTTTGCTACGGCATACGAAGCAACTATCAAGCCTATACATAAGGGAATGAAAGTTGACGGAACGGTAACTGCTATCAATGCCAACGGCGAGGTGATCGTTGACATCGGTACCAAGCACACCGGCTACATCAGCCCCAGCGAGCTTTCCGACGACCAGACCAAGAAGCCCGAGGAGATCGTGTCCGTAGGCGATACTATCAAGCTCATCGTGCTTCAGACCAGCGACGAGAAGGGTACCGTAGAGCTTTCCAAGAGAAGAGTTGACGCGGCTATCGGTCTTGAAAAGATCGCGGAGGCTAAGGAGAACGGCACCGTTCTTACCGGCGTAGTTACCAACACCGTAAAGGGCGGCGTTATCGTGTCCTCGAACGGCGTGAGAGTATTTATTCCCGCGTCGCAGGCTGTTCCGAGAGGCGGAGACCTTGAAGAGCTGCTCAAGAAGACCGTTGATTTCAAGATCCTTGAGGTAAACGAGCAGAGACAGAAGGCTGTCGGCTCTATCCGTGCCGTTGAGCGCGAGGCAAGAGACGCTGCAAAGGCTAAGTTCTTCGAGACAGCTAAGGCTGGCGACGTTATCGAGGGCGAAGTTAAGAGCATCACCGAGTACGGCGTATTCGTTGACTTAGGCGGAGTAGACGGTCTCATTCGCAGAATGGATCTTTCCTGGAAGAGGATCAAGCACCCCTCCGAGGTGGTTTCCATCGGCGACAAGATCGAGGTACGCATCAAGGAGATCGACCCCGAGACAGGCAAGGTTTCGCTTATCTACCGCAAGGACGACGAGAACCCTTGGAAGGTATTCACCGATAACTATTCTGTGGATCAGGACGTTACCGTTAAGATCGTTTCGATCACCAGCTTCGGCGCTTTCGCGCAGATCATCGACGGCGTTGACGGTCTTATCCATATCTCGCAGATCGCCAATCAGAGAGTTGACAACGTTGCCGACGTTCTGAAGGTAGGTCAGGAGGTAAATGTCAAGATCACCGAGATCGACTACGATAAGAAGAGGATCAGTCTTTCTATCAGGGCTTTGCTTCCTGCCGAGGATGAGGAATGACCGATCAAGCCCTGAGGGTTTGATCGTAAAACAATGGGGGCGGTAAAACGTCCCCATTATGGTTTGATGCCATAAGAACGGGAAAGGTTAGGATTTAATGGAAAAGAGGAATACAGCCGGGAAGCGGGTCGCTAAAAAAAGAAAAGGCACGAACCCACTCGTAGTTATAATGAGGGTATTCGGAACGCTGTTTTTGTCGGTGCTGATGATAGTGATAATCACAGGCTCGATATTTGCGACCGCGCTGACTATCTACGTTCTTAATTTTGCCGACACGACTACCACGGTAAACTTAGAGGAACGCACGGTGACAAGCAGCGTTACAAGGATATTCTACAAAAACCCGAAATACGACCCAGAGATGCCGAACAACAAGCAGGACGAATGGACGCTTTACTACGGTATCAAAAGCCAGCAGCGCAAGCCTAAGTGGGTTGACATCAACAAGGTTCCCGTCTACACGCAGGACGCATTTGTGTACACCGAGGATCAGCGCTTCTACACCCACGACGGCGTTGATTTCAGACGTACACTTGTTTCTATCGTCAAGACCCTTCTTGGCGACAAGCAGGGCGGTTCTACCATAACCCAGCAGGCTATCAAAAACGTAACAGACGATAACGAGACGGAAGGCCCCGAGGCTATCGAGCGTAAGCTGCGCGAGATATTTAGGGCGATAAACGTCGAAAAGGTCTACACCAAGCAGGATATTCTTCAGGCTTACCTGAACGTCATCGAGTTCGGCGACGGCTATAACGAGATAATCGGCTTGCAGTCGGCGGCGAATTATTACTTCCGCAAGGACGCTTCCGAGCTTACCCTTGCCGAATCGGCGAGTCTTGCCGCGATGATAAAGTCCCCCACGACGCTCAATCCTCTTTACAATAAGGAAGAAAACCGCGACCGTATGGATTATACCTTCAAGTGGATGCTTGAAAACGGCGCTATCTCCAACGACGAGTATGACGAGGGGCTTCGCGAGGCTGACGAGCTGGTCGTTTACGGCGACCCCGATTATTCGTCGGTCAAGGAGGAAAACGAGTTCGACGAGGACGACTTCGGCGTTACTGACTGGTTCCTTGACGCTGCGATAGATCAGGCTATCTGGTCGATCGCCAATCAGTACGGCATCGAGTTTCTTGATGCAGAGCAGAGATTCTATTCGGGCGGCTACGATGTTTATACAACCGTTGACATCAATATGCAGAAGGATATGACCGAGCGTATGCGCAATAACGCCAATTTCCAGACATGGAGCTTTGACAAGGATCAGCTCCAGTCGGGATTTGTTGTCGTTGACTATAACGGTCATGTGCTTTGCAATGTCAGCTCGCGCCGCAAAAAGAAGGAATCGCGAATATTCAACCTTGTTCATCAGGGCGAGCGTTCGCCGGGTTCGTGCATAAAGCCTATCGCTTCCTACGCGCCCGCGCTCGACCAAGACCTTATAACCTATTCTTCGATGATAAACGACAGCCCGATCAACGTTGACGCGGACAGCGACGGCATCGCCGAAAAATGGCCTGTCAACTACTCGGAGGACGGTCTCAGCGAGAACTGGTCGTACAATAACCTTACGACCTGGCAGATGATAATGAAGTCGCTCAATACCGCGCCCGCGCAGCTCGTTCAGCAGATGACTCCGAATTACTGCTATAACTTCCTGCGCGAAAAGCTCGACGTTTCAACTCTCCGCGACGGGCTTGACAACGATTATTCGGGTATGACGGTCGGCGGTCTTTCGCACGGTATGCACCTTGAAGAGCTTGCGGGAGCCTACACGATCTTCGGCAACGGCGGCAAGAAGTACGAGACCACCTATATTACAAAGGTAGTGACCACCGACGGCACGGTTATCTATGAGCAAAGCGACGGCTATAAGCAGGCTATCGCGGATTCGACGGCGTATATCATGAATCAGATGATGCGCAAGGTCGTTACCGAAGCCGACGGTACCGGACGTTATGCCAAGCTCAAAAACACTGTGCTTGCGGCTAAGACCGGTACTTCCTCAAACTGGGTCGATCTGAACTTTGTCGGCTGCACTCCCGATTATGTCAGCGCGGTCTGGATAGGCTACGATGAATGGAAAAAGATTCCTACCGACCAGTATCAGAACATCGGCGAGATATGGCACAATCTTTTCGGCGAATACTGCGAAAACGAAAAGAACCACGATTTCCCGATGCCCGAATCGGTAACGGAGCTGAGATACTGCACAGCGTCGGGCGATATAGCGAATAACGGCTGTCCTTCCGCGGTGGGCTATTACAAAAAGACCAATATTCCCGCATATTGCAGCTGGCATTGATGTCAACAGCAGACACCGAATCCAGCACCGGGCAGTCAAATTCTTCCCGGTGAGGAAAATTGTGCCGGGCAAACGGCGGGAACAATTCCCCCGCTATACAATAAATATCCAAAAATTTATATTGTTTACTACAAACACCAAAAACAACAGGGCTGTGCAAGGGAGCAATGGCGTTTCCGTCCCGAAGCGCAGCCCGTTTTTGTTCCGAAAGAGGTAATATATGGAAAAATTACGCCTTTGCTGCCCGTGTCACTTCGGGCTGGAGAGCGTGCTGAAATTCGAGATCGGCAGGCTGGGTGCTGACGACATCACGGTGACGGACGGCAAAATATCCTTTAGCGGCGACGAAAGCATGATCGCACGGGCGAACCTGCGGCTTGCGACCGCCGAGAGGGTGCTTATCGAGCTGGCGAGCTTCCGCGCCGAGACCTTCTCCGAGCTGTTCGACAACGTGTACGCGCTGCCGCTTGAACGCTTTATCGGCAAGACCGACGCTTTCCCCGTGAAGGGTCACAGCCTTGATTCTAAGCTGTTCAGCGTTCCCGATTGTCAGAAAATGATAAAAAAGGCGGCGGCAAAGCGGCTCGGGCAGAAGTACGGCTGCGAATGGCTTGAAGAAACGGGCGAGCTTCATCAGCTGCAATTCACGATTTTAAAGGACGTTTGCACGCTGTGGCTCGATACGACGGGCACGGGGCTGCACAAGCGCGGCTACCGTAAAAATTCCAACGCCGCGCCGATAAAGGAGACCCTCGCGGCGGGGATAATCGACCTCGCAAGGGTTCGCGCCGACAGCGTTGTCTGCGACCCGATGTGCGGCTCGGGAACGTTTCTGATCGAAGCGGCTTACAAGGCCTGCGGCATCGCGCCCGGTCTGCGGCGTTCGTTTTCTGCCGAAAAATGGGCGCAGATCTCCCCCGATGTCTGGAAAAACGAGCGCACGGCGGCTCTTGCCGATGTAAACAGGGCGGCGGGGTTCAAGGGCTTTGGTGCGGACATCGACCCGCTTGCCGTTGATCTTACGCTCGAAAACTCGCGGAAGGCGGGCGTTCAGTCGCGGCTTACGATTCGCGAGCAGGACGTTATGAAATTCGTCCCGCCGGAGGGCGCTATAACGGTCTGCAACCCGCCATACGGCGAACGTATGCTTGAAATTCGTGAGGCAGAGGAGCTTTACAAGCGCCTGGGAGAGCGTATTCACCCCGACGGCAGCCACCCTGCGGTGATAATCTCACCCGACGAGGATTTCGAGAAATTCTTCGGCAAAAAAGCTGACAAAAAGCGCAAGTTATATAACGGAATGATAAAATGCAATCTTTATATGTATTTCAAGTGAGGTCTTTTTATGGGCAAAAAAATCAAGGCGGCAGTATTTGACATGGACGGCGTGCTGTTCGACACCGAACGGCTTTGTCTCTCGGCGTGGCAGGAGGTCGCCCACCGTCACAGCGTGGTTGGCGTGGAGAACGTTTTCCCGCTTTGCATCGGCAGAACACACGTCGATACGCTTAAAATAATCTCGGCGCACTATCCCGAGCTGGAGCTTGAGGGCTTCGACAGGGAGATAAGCGACGTTATTCAGGAAAAGCTCCGCACCGAGGGCGTTCCGCTGCTGCCGTATGCGGGCGATATTCTCAACGCTCTTAAGGCGGAGGGGATCCCGCTGGCGCTCGCTTCGTCAACGAGGTATGAAACGGTGTGCCGTCAGCTGAAGTCCGTGGGCTTCTACGACAAATTCAGCGCGGTCGTCGGCGGCGACCTTGTAAAAAAAGGCAAGCCCGCGCCGGATATTTACCTTGAAGCCTGCCGCAGACTGAGCTATGCTCCTGTCGATTGTGCGGCGGTCGAGGACAGCTTCAACGGTATCCGTGCGGCTCACGCGGCGGGAATGGCTCCCGTTATGGTTCCCGACATGGTGCAGCCCGACGAGGAGATCGCGGGGCTTGCGTACATAGTCTGCCCGAGCTTGCAGGCGGCGGAAAAGGAGCTTATCGAAATGTTCCGTTATACTATTTAATCATCAATGCGTAGATAAGATCGGCGGATAGCGTTTCGTCAATCAAGGCGCTTGCACGATCTCGTTAGTGCCACCGCAGAGCGCTGTACGAGCTTGCTCGTACCAATGATAGCTGTCAAGATTATCTACGGAGTGATGATCAAATAGTATTAAATAACGGCTGAAAAGGAGAAATTTACTATGTGCGGTTTTGTGGGTTTTACCGATAACTACGGCAAAAACGCCGATTCTATTGACAGAATGATGGACAGGATAGCTCACCGCGGACCCGATCAGGCGGGCAAATTCGCCGACGGGCGCGTGGCAATGGGCTTTCGGCGGCTTTCGATAATCGACTTATCCGAAGCTGGAAGTCAGCCGATGATGAACGAGGACGGCTCGGTGGTCATCACGTTCAACGGCGAGATTTACAATCATGCGGTGCTGCGCGAGGAGCTTAAAGCGGCGGGGCATATCTTCAAGAGCCGCGCCGATACCGAAGTTCTCATTCACGGCTATGAGGAATGGGGCTTGACCGACCTGCTCGGCAAACTGCGCGGAATGTTCGCGTTCGTTATTTACGACAGGCATGACGGCTCGCTCTGCGGCGCGAGGGACTACTTCGGCATAAAGCCGCTGTATTACGGGCGGTTCGGCGATACATTAATGTGGGGCAGCGAGATCAAGAGCTTTCTCGAACACCCCGACTTCGTGAAGGAGCTTAACACGGACGTTCTCGAAACCTACCTGACATTCCAGTATTCGCCGACGACCGAGACATTTTTCAAGAACGTTTACAAGCTGCCCGCCGCGCACTGCTTCACCTACAAGGACGGCAATCTCGAAGTTAAGCGCTGGTGGGAGATAGAATTTACGCCCGACGAGGAGCCGACCCTCGAAAACTGGGTCGATAAGATCACCGAGACTTTCAAAGACAGCGTGGCGGCGCACAAGATCGCCGACGTTGAGGTAGGCTCGTTCCTTTCGAGCGGCGTTGATTCAAGCTATGTTGCAGCGGTCGCCGATGTTGACAAGACCTTCACGGTCGGCTTCGGCGAGGACGAAAAATACAACGAGATAGGCTACGCGAAGGAGTTTTCCAAGTACATCGGCAAGGAAAATAATTCTATGGTTATCAAACCCGAGGATTTCTGGGGGACTTTCGCGAAAATTCAGTACCACATGGACGAACCGCTCGCCGACCCCGCCGCCGCCGCGCTGTATTTCGTCTGCAAGATAGCGTCCGAGAAGGTCAAGGTCGTGCTTTCGGGCGAGGGCGCAGACGAGATTTTCGGCGGTTACAATATTTACCACAATCCCGATGATATGGCGCTTTACGAAAAGCTCCCGGCGGCGCTGCGCCGTGCGGCGGGCAAGGCGGTGAAGAACCTTCCGCAGAAACGCGGCGTGAACTTCATCGAGCGCGGCAGCAAGTCGTTGCAGGAGCGCTTCATCGGCAACGCATATATGTTCACTCCCGAGGAGCGCAAGGCTCTGCTGAAACACCCGACAAACGCCCCCGACCCGACCGAGATAACCAAGCCGTTTTACGACAAGTCGGCGGAAAATGACCCCGTAACGCAGATGCAGTACCTCGACCTTCATCTGTGGATGACCGGAGATATTCTGCTCAAAGCCGACAAAATGAGCATGGCGCACTCGCTGGAGCTGCGCGTGCCGTTCCTCGACAGGCGCGTTATGGAGCTTGCCGAGCGCATACCGAAGCGCTTCCGCGTTACGAAGGAGAACACCAAGTACGCAATGCGGCTTGCGGCGATGAGGGCGTGTCCTCCGCAGACGGCGAACAAGAAAAAGCTGGGATTTCCTGTGCCTACCCGCGTATGGCTGAAAGAGAACAAATATTACAGCAAGGTCAAGGCGCGTTTTCTCTCGGACGAATCGGAGCGCTTTTTCAACACCGATATGCTGATCAAGCTGCTTGACGAGCATCGCGAGGGCAAGTACGACCATTCCCGCAAGATTTGGACGGTGTACACGTTCCTTGTGTGGTACGACGTGTATTTCAACGACGGCTACAAGGCGATGTGAAACAGATAATAGTTAATAGATAAGAGATAAAAGATAAGAGATAAAAGATAAGAGATAAAAGATATTTTTTCTCCCCTGTGTGTAACGGGGGAGATACTTTTTTTCTTTGAACTGTAACCCGCGCTTGACCGTGCCGTAATTGACTTTGCCCCGCCGATATGGTATAATACGGTATACAAAAAGGGGGAAGGCTTATGCTCAAAAGATCAATCGCGCTTATCTTGGCGGCGGTGATATTCATGCTTTCGGGGTGCTATTTTTCCTCATTCAGCGAAGAAAAGGCGAATAAAGCCGCACTTTCATACTTGCTTGAAAAATACGGCGAGGAGTTTGTTGCAAAAAAAGGCGGCATTTGCACAGACAGCATTGCGTTTGGTAATAATTGGTACGAACTGACCGTGGTAAAAAAATCAGAAGAAAATGAAGAAACGCAAAGAAAATACACTATTTGTGTCACTACGGACAGGAAATACACAGTTATTCGCGATACCGTAATGTTTGATTATTATAATTCTCTTTATGAGAAATATGTTATACCAATAATCGAAAAGGAAATGGAAGGTATCCCTTATGTTGTATTAGTTGATTCGAAGATGAATTTATCTATAAAAGCCATTCGTGATGGGGTAGAAGCTGAGGCTAATATTCCAAATGATCTGGAAGATGAAAATAGTATTTTTGAGAAAAGGGATTTTGTTTTTAATATATATATTTCGGAAACTTATGATAAAGGACAACTACCCGAAATATGTTCAAATATAAACAACAGCTTAACCAAGGACAACTATTATGAAGCATATATTGTTTTATTAAGCGATGAGGAATTTGCAAAACTTGCGAAATCAAAAGATAAGTACCAAGAAAACCAAGTAAATGAGTATTTCCTCGGAAAAGAAAAATATAAAGTGGAGTGACACCCATTATGATATATACGGTAAACGAAAGGCGGCGGGCTTATGCTTAAAAGATCAATCGCGCTTATCTTGGCGGCAACGGTGATATTTATGCTTTCGGGGTGCTATTTTTCCTCATTCAGCGAAGAAAAGGCGAATGAAGCGGCACTTTCATATTTGAATGATAAATACGGCGAAGAGTTTGTTGCAAAAGAAGGCGGCATTCGCTATGACAGTATTGCGACTAATTGGTATGAGCTGACCGTGGTTAAAAAATCAGAAGAAAGTGAAGAAACACAAAGAAAATACACTATTTTTATCACTACTGACAGAAAATATACTGTTTTTGGCGATACCGTAATGCTTGATTATTATAATTCTCTTTATGAGGATTTTGCAGTTCCTATAATTAAAAAGGAACTTGGAGACATTCCATTTATCTTTTTAGCAAATTTAGGAAATATTCCGAAGATAAGTATGCAAGGAGTTGCACCCGATGCAGAGATTCCTAAAAGCATTGATGACGATAACAATATCATCAAGAATAGTGAATATGAATTTAAAATATTTATTACTGATGATTATGATATTGATATGATAAATGATATTCGCAGTAAAATCAAAAACAGCGCCTTGAAAGGTTTTTATCGTAATTCGTATCTCGTTATATTGAACGATGATGACTTTAAAACACTATCAACTGTAAAAGACAAATATCAAGCAACCCAAATGTGGGGTTGTTTCTTAGGTAAACAAGATTATATACTGGAGTGACACCCACAGCCCGTTCCCCGCAAACGGGCTTTTCTGATTATGCAGATCCGCAATTTTTGGGCAGAATATCACGCAAATTTTGTTGATTCGGACTTGAAAAAATTATCATTTAGTGATATAATAAATCTATGAATAAACAGGCGCGAAATGCGCTGAAAATAAGAGAGGAATGATAGAATTGAGTGACATTGACGTAAATGCCTTCGGCGTGACCGCGGGCGAGATAGGCGATTCGGTCTGCGAGACCGGCAGCATCACCCCCGATGAGGTAAAGGATTTTGACATCGTGGTAGTCGGCGCGGGCGCGGCGGGCGTTCCCGCGGCGGGCTGGGCGGCTGAACTTGGCGCTAAGACCGCGCTTTTGCAGAAGTCGCACAAGGTCGTTTCGCAGGGCAACTGCGGCTCGGCGATAATCAAGTCGCGCTCGACTAAGGCGGGTATCGCCAAGTGGATACACCACACCAACGGTCTTTGCGACTGGCGTGCCGACACAAAGCAGCTCAAAGCCTACACCGAATATTCCGAGGAAGCCATGATGTGGCTCTTCAACCGCGCAGGTTTTACGACCGAGACAGAGTACGGCGACGGCAGCAAGGTTGACAGCAACACCGAGAGCGCAAAGCTCCTGAAAACCGACGATGATTCCGGGCTGTGCGCGTTCATCAGCACCAGCGGAGATTTTACGGGAATGTGGCGCGACCGCGAGAACAGCTACGACTACGGCGACGACCATTGCTATTTCTGGGCACCGTGGATAGGCCCCAAGCCGATGAACACGGGCAACGCGCTTGCTAAAATAGTCGATAAGGAGTGCGCCGAGAACGGGCTTGAAGCGTTTTTCTCGACCCCCGCCGTGCAGCTCGTCACCGACGGCGGACGAGTAACAGGCGTTATCGGCAAGACGGCTGACGGAAAGTACATACAGTTCAACGCCGCAAAAGCCGTTATTCTTGCGACGGGCGACTACACCAACAATCCGTCAATGGTCAAGCGCTGGTGTCCCGACATTGCCGATTTCGACAAAAAGCAGTTCGGCAAGACGGGCGACGGGCATATCTTAGCCATGAGCGCGGGCGCGGAAATGGAAAACCTCGGACATACCAAGATGATGCACGATTTCGATTCGGCGCTGATGTGGGAGGAGCCGTTCCTTTACCTCAACATGAACGGCGAGCGCTTCACGAACGAGTACACCGGATTTGTTTACATGGGAAATATTCTCAAATATCAGCCGTCATACAAGGGCAAAATGCTCGACCCCGAGCATAAGGAAAGCGGCTCGAAGGGCTGGTACTGCACTATTTATGACAGCGATTATGTCAACTGGGCGAAGGACGAGTTTGTGAGCGGAATGGTGCCGCCCGCCGTTATGGAGAAGTTTATCCCGGGCGCGGTGGAAAATCCCAAAGGCGTGTTCAAGAATCTTATCGACCTGCACCGCTGCGACACGCTTGAAGAGCTGGCGCAGGAGCTTGACATTCCGTTTGAGAAGATGAAAGCCTCGATCGACCGCTACAACGAGCTTTGCGACAGGCATTATGACGAGGATTTCGGCAAGCCCTCGAAATATCTGCATAAGATAGAGAAGCCGCCGTTTTGGGGCGCAAGAAAGCATATCCGCGTTTCGGCGGAGGTTTCGGGCGTTAAGACCAAGGAAAACGGTCAGGCGCTCCATTCGGACGGTACGCCTATCGAGGGGCTTTACTGCGTCGGCAATCTGGGCGGATCGTTCTACGGCGGCGCGGATTATCCGTTCCATCAGACGGGACTTTCGCTCGGCAGGTGCTACACGTTCGGAATGATCGCGGCTCGTCACGCGCTCGGCAAATTATAAGGAGGAATAATCATGAAAGAAGTTTACGATTTTCTGAAAGCGGCGGGAACATACTACCTCGCGACCGTGGAGGGCGACCAGCCGAGAGTAAGACCCTTCGGCACGGTCGAAATATTCGAAGACAAGCTGTACATACAGACAGGCAAGATCAAGAGCGTTTCGCAGCAGATTCAGGCTAACCCCAAAGCCGAGATATGCGCGTTCAAGGACGGCGTTTGGCTGCGCGTTTCGGGTGAGCTTGTCCGCGACGACAGGCGCGAGCCGAAGGTGCATATGCTCGAAAATTATCCGCAGCTGAAAGCGATGTATTCCCCCGACGACGACAACACCGAAGTTCTGTATTTCAGGAACGCCGAAGCGGTGTTCTATTCATTCACCGAAGCGCCGCGCAAGGTCGAGCTTTAATGCGCGAAAACCCCGATATTGACCCGAAAGGAATAATCACCAATGGCATTTTTTAACATTAAATTCAACTCCGACTGCTTACGCCGCCCCGTTTCGTTCGATATGATAATACCCAACGACCCGCGCAAGGATATTCCCTGGGATAACAACAATCCACACAAGGAGCGCCCGATGAAAACGCTGTTCCTGCTGCACGGCTATTACGGCTGCGCGGGCAGCTGGGTTCCCGAGTTCGTGGCGGATATGTACAACATCGCGCTGGTAAGTCCTGCCGGAGACAACAGCTTCTGGCTCGACGGTGCCGCCACAGGCAGGAAGTATGCTTCATTCGTGGGTGAGGAGCTGCCCGATTATCTGCGCCGCACGTTCGGACTGGCGAACGGCGCGGAGGACACCTATGTCATGGGGCTTTCAATGGGCGGCTTCGGTGCGCTGCATACGGGACTGGCTTTTCCAAAGCAGTTCGGCAAGATAGGCGCGATGTCGTCGGCGCTTATCACCCATGAAGTGGCAAAAATGAAGCCCGGCGAGAGCAACGACGTTGCCAACTACGAATATTATCACGAGTGCTTCGGCGACCCTTCGGAGCTGCTTGCGGGCGAAAACAATCCCGAAACGCTTGCGCTTAAGCTAAAGGGATCCGGCGAAAAGCTGCCCGATATATTCCTTTGCTGCGGCACGGAGGATTTTCTGCTCGAAAACAACCGCGAGCTGCACCGCTTTTTCGAGGAACACGGCATAGCTCACGAGTATTTTGAAAGCAAAGGCGGGCATGATATGCAGTTCTGGGGTGAGTACAGCGAGAAGATAATCAAGTGGATGTGTGAGTAAGCGGCGGCTGTTCAGACCGTGCAAGGGGCGTTATTATGGCAATTCCGCAGGAAGAAAAATGACAGCCGATCAATTTTATGAAAAGGTTCGTGACACTGACGAGATGTTTGAATTGATCGACGGGACAATTGCGGCGCTTGCTTCACCTTCGATATTTCATCAGATTATTTCGCAAAGGATCAATTATTAATCACTATTCACAACTTAGACAGCTTGCTAAAGATTAGCGGCATGGATAGCCAATAAAAGTTCTTGTATTATTTGCGATTTACGCAACTTGTTAAATCCTTAAGTTGTGGATAGTGAAAATCAATATGTTGAATGCACAATAGAAGAATACAGTTTCCGTGATATTGTATAAAAATACAGTTAAAATGTATTTAGATTTCTATCTCACAAGAACATGATTTTTGCATAGAGGATAGACTTTTGGGGTGTTTTGAGATATAATATAATTAAGTGATTAGTTGATGAACAACACAATTGACAGATACGATTTTGTTGATTGAAGTTGCAGTATATTCTACGTTAGTCTTTTCGGATTAGAAAAAAGGAGATGCGTCGATGGCGAAATTTAACACTTACACTGTAGATATTTATAGTTTCATTTCTAATATAATAAGCGGAAAGTATCGGCTTCCTTGTTTCCAGCGTGATTTTAAATGGAATCCTGCAAAGATCAAGTCGCTGATCAATTCTATCCAACATCAATATCCTGCTGGATCACTACTATTTTTAAAGGTTGATCGTGATGAACCTTTAATACCATCTCAAGAATTCAAATATGCTGAAAAAAACAAATTTACCAATAAACCGGAGGTGCTTGTCTTAGATGGTCAACAGCGTATGACATCTTGTTTTTCTGTCTTTACTATAGCAATCCAACAAATTAACAACACAAACCGCAAGATCTGAACCAGCCTTTACAATCCGAGATACGAACATATCCAATGGCTTTCTTTACTGCATCGGGCAAAAGAGTACTGTCACGA
>CACYSH010000064.1 GCA_902776945.1 uncultured Ruminococcus sp. | reverse complement strand
GTGAAAGAAATATGGTATAATAAAATGTATATTTGATTTGTATACAATAAATGAGTAATACTGTCAAATTGCATAAAGCCACCGACCATGCAAAGTGCGGAACGGACACCGGATTCAGCGCCGGTGCGCTGGCGAGGGGTCGGCATGAACGCTAAAGCGTTCATGCAGGGGCGAGGAGCCCCCAAGCGGGGTATGGGGCAGCGCCCCAGTTGCGCCGCAGGCGCAACCAAGTAAAGCTAACGAATAAAGCAAATCGTTATTATCCGCATAATTGAACGGTTAAAAATAAAATCGGCAATTTCAAGAAAAAACTACAAAAACAAGTAAATTGATAAATTCTGCAATTCAGTATGGAAACAAGGAAATTGCCGATTTTATTGTGCAAAAGAGCGCAGCGATTTTTGCACAAGAGAATGCGCGGGGCGGTTGGAATCCCGCCGAGAGAGGGTAAGCCACCGTGAATCTCTCCTACCATGCGGAAATTCTGACATTCGCGCAATTTGTTTGTGAAAATCGGCAATTTACTTGTTTTTGTCACGATATGCAGATTTTACTATACTGTTTGCTTTTGTTAGAATTTCTCTAAATTGCCGATTTTAATTTTGTGCGGATTGGCTTTTTGCTATTTATTATGAAACTTGCGAGGTACGGATTGCGGGGGAAGACCCTTTGCATGAACAAATTCGTGCAAGAAGAAGGTTTATCCCCTTGCACGAGCGAAGCTCGTGCCACCCCCTTCCTAAGACTTTTGATTTTGTCCTCATTTTGCGGGTTTTGTTGGCAATTTGACGAAAACGTTTGTTTATATTACATACTATATACTATAAATGAGCAGCACAGTCAACTTGCACAAAACCTGACTATCACAAGGCTTGTAGGGCGGGGGCTTGCTCCCGCCGTCCTCGTGAAAAGGCTTTATCTAACAATGATTATTTATGCAATTTGACAAAATACGCTCATTTATAGTTATATATTATGTGTGGGAGGCTTTTTGTAATGGTCACTTTCAGAAAGAGCGCCGCCGTTTCTGCTGCGGCATTGCTTATTGCTTTTTCTTCCGTACCCTTTAATGCGGCAGCTGCGGATTTTGATTACGGAAACGCCGTTGCTATTACTGACGAATTTAACGAAGCGTATATGGAAACACAAAGCGCAGGCGCTGATTTCACATACTCCTCGAACACCGATTCGGGAAATAGCAGTACCGCGACAGTCTCGGTCGGCAACATTACGACTTTCAAGGCGACAGAAGTTACCGAAGAAGGCTATCTTTTAAGGTGGAACACCGTAGCGGGCGCGGAAGGGTATCGCATTTACGTTATGCAGAACGGCAGCCCGAAGCTGTTCAAGACCACCGCCAAGACAGGTCTCAGAGTAAAGGTCAAGCCGGGTGCCAGGAATACCTTCCGCGTCTGCGCCTATAAGACAAACAGCGGCTTGAAGGTCGAAGGCGGCTATATGCAGAAGCAGTTCGCCTCAAAGCCCGAGAGAGTTGAGGGATTTACCTATAAGCGCACCAAGCGCGGCGGACTGTGTTTCTCGTGGGAGCCTGTGGAATACTGCACGAAGTATCAGTTGTTCTACTGCACCGAAAAGGACGGCAAATACGAGCTTTTCAAGGAAGTCTCCAAAGACAAGACGAGCATAAACACAGGTCTTATGCCGAAGGGACAGATGCTCTATTTTAAAATGAGAGCGGTAACGCTCGCGAAAGATATGACCGCCTACGGCACTTGCAGCAAGAAGGTCAAAACGACGGTATTCAATACCCTGAGCGTTGACGAGGTAATGGACAGCTATACAAATTCGTACTCTGTAAAGCTGGTCAATCCGCAGGGGTTCACGCTTTCCGAATCGAACAGACAGCGGCTTTACAATCAGCTGACGTATCTGGGCGGAGACGCGGGTTATGTGCTTTATGACATTGACAGCGGCGCGGCGGTAGCATACAACGCGGATCAGTATTTCATGCCCGCCAGCAGCGTTAAAGCGCCGTTCATGATGTACGGTCTAAGAAGAATGGACGCGGGGTATTCGAATCTTGATACGCTTGTTACCTATAAATCCTCGCAGAAGCACGGCGGCACAGGTATCATTCAGAACGCGGCATTCGGTACGCAATATGCGATAAGGACGCTTTATCAGTACATAGCCGATTACAGCGACAATGTTGCCTATTATATGATACAGGATCATTTCGGGATAGACGGGTATAATAAGTATATCTCCTCGCTCGGCTGCAAAACGTCGCTGAAAACAGGCGTTGACCGCTGGGGCGAGGTGTGTGCGACCGACGCTGCAAGAGAATGGAACGACATATGGAATTATCTCAGGAGCGGCAATCAGGCGGCTTTTGCGAGAAAGATATATTCCAGCACCTGCGCCGCGAATTTCAGAAATCAGCTCGGCGGCAAGTATACGGTATATGAAAAGAGCGGCTGGACTGACGGCACAAACGGTTATCACCATGAAACAGCGCTTGTCCGTGCGGAACATCCGTACATAATAATATGCCTTTCCAATCGTTCAAGCTCGCAGCGAATGATGGACGTGGCGGCAGTTTCCGAAAATATCCATAACGAGATGTGGAAATATTTTAAATAAGCGTTTTCAAAAAATGCACAAACCCCGCAAGATGAGGACAAACCCAAAGTCTTAGGAAGGTGGTGGCACGAGCTTCGCTCTTGCAAGGAGATAACCCTTCTTCTTGCACGAATTTGTTCGTGCAAAGGGTCTTCCCCCACAAAAGCCTACGACAGTAACAAACATTTCGGAGAAAGAAAACCGAACGGTTAAAATTAAAATCGGCAATTCATAAAAAGGTTGGGAAAAATCAGAAGGTTACAGTTTTGTATATCGTGACAAAAACGAACGAATTGCGCGAGACAGGCAAATCCTTTCCGACAAGGCGGGGTTGGCGTACAGAGCGGGCGGGAGCAAGCCCCCGCCCTACAAGTCTTGTGATAGCCTAAAATTGTGCAAATTAACAGCGCTGTTCATTTATAGAATGATAATGCAGAAATTCACCGAAAGGAAGATATTATAATGAGTGAAGAATGTACTCACAATTGTGAAAGCTGCTCTGCGGACTGTTCGTCCCGCAGCGGCGGCGGAATCGAAAAGGCTATGCCGCACTATATGTCGAGCATAAAGAAGGTCATCGGCATAGTAAGCGGCAAGGGCGGCGTTGGTAAGTCGCTGGTCACTTCTCTTATGGCGGTCAGCACCCGCCACAAGGGTTTCAAGACAGCGGTTCTTGACGCGGATATTACGGGTCCTTCGATACCGAGAATTTTCGGCATAAACGAGACTCCCATGACGACCGAAGATTCAATTTTCCCGTGCGAGAGCATGGCGGGAACAAAGGTCATGTCGATAAATCTGCTTATGGAGAACGCGAACGAGCCTGTCGTATGGCGCGGTCCCGTTATCGCGGGAGCGGTAACGCAGTTCTGGACGGACGTAGCATGGGGCGAGGTCGATTATATGTATGTCGATATGCCTCCCGGAACGGGCGACGTGCCGCTGACGGTTTTCCAGTCGCTGCCCGTTGACGGCATTATCGTCGTTACGACCCCGCAGGACATGGTAAAAATGATCGTCAACAAGGCGGTCAGAATGGCGGAGATGATGAATATTCCGATACTCGGTATCGTCGAGAACATGAGCTATATCAAATGTCCCGACTGCGGTAAGGAGATAAAGCTGTTCGGCGAGAGCCACGTTGAGGAGATCGCCGCCGAGCATAATTTGGAGGTACTCGCGAGACTGCCGATAGCCCCCGAAGTTGCGGAGCTTTGCGACAAGGGCGAGATCGAGGAGATACCCGCCGGACTTCTTCCCGACGCGGATATTGTGCTTAAAAAGCTGTAAAATCAAGGCGCGGAGCGTGTGTCGTTCCGCGCTTTTAGTGTCTTATGCGTATTGACATTCGCGGGATACTGTGTTATTATATATTATATAAAAAATCGCTTGCGCGGGAGGTGGCACGGCTGAAAAAAACAGAGCTTTTCGATAAGGTATATTTTGCCGCAGGTCGTCTGAACGACCTGATAAATAAACGCCGCAGGTTAAGCGTATGTAAATGTACGGCGGTAAGCTCGCGGCTGCCTGATGAGTTTGACGGGTTCAGGATAGTGCATCTTTCCGATCTGCATAGCAGGCGCTACGGCGAAAACGATACGGAGCTTGTGCGCGTCTGCGCCCGGCTGAGACCTGATATGCTCGCCTTTACGGGAGACCTGTTCAGCCGCGACAGCGATACGGAAAAGATATTGAGCCGTCTGCCGCTTATGCGGGCGCTCGGGGAGCTGGCTCCTGTTTATTATATCTGGGGAAATCATGAGACCGATACCAAAGACAAAGCCCTGATGATGAACGAACGGCTGAAAGAGCTTGATATAACAGTCCTTATGAACGAAAAGGCGGTCATCAGCCGTGGGAATGCTCATATAGATATAGCAGGGCTGGTGCTGCCTTCGAGGTTTTACCGGGCTGCCGACGGCTCTTATCGCTCGCTGCCGGAGGTCACGGGGGAATACATCGGGCAGCTTTTGGGAGAAAACGACCGCCGGGATTTTACACTGCTGCTGGCGCATACTCCGCTGCCATTTAAAAGCTATGCCGAATGGGGTGCCGATCTTACGTTTTCGGGGCATATTCACGGCGGCATGGTGCGGGCGTTCGGGATAGGTCTGCTTTCGCCCGAAAGGAGATTTTTTCCGCGCTATACGAAGGGGCTTTATCGCTTTGGCGAATCGCAAATGGTGGTATCGCCGGGACTTGGGAAATTCAGGGTAAATAATCCCGAAACGGTTATGCTGTGCGTACTGGGAAAGCGGAATGTGCAATAAAAATGCAAAAACCGAAAATCAGCGTAAAGTGAGGCAAACCAAAAGTTATATAAGGAGAGTTTTATTATGACAACAGAAAACAGTCAGCTGAAAGACAAACTGGCGGCGTATTTCGACGAGCATTTTGACGAGATACTTGCCGACCTTTCGGAGATAATGAGCATTGATTCGTCGTTCGGTACGCCTTCGGAGGGCAAGCCCTTCGGCGACGGCTCGGCGGCGGCGCTTGCGTGGGGAGCGAAAAAAGGCAGCGAACTGGGGCTTAATGTCAGGAATTTCGACAACTATGCCGTTTCGATGACCTGCGGCGAGGGAGACCCCGCGCTTGCCATTCTCAGCCACCTTGACGTTGTGCCTGCAACGCCGGAGGGTTGGCAGCACCCGCCCTTTGCCTGCACCGTTGACGACGGGTACATATACGGGCGCGGCGCTATCGACGACAAGGGACCCTCTGTGGCGGTGCTGTGGGCGGTAAAGGCGCTTAAAGAGCTTAACGTGCCGCTCACAAAGGCTTTCCGCGTGATATTCGGCGGCAACGAGGAACGCGGCTGCAAGGACATCGCCTACTATCAGACTAAGGAGCCTTTCCCGCCGATGGTCTTCACGCCGGACGGCTCGTTCCCCGTGCTCAACTGCGAAAAGGGCATGATCCATCTGACGTTTTCCGCGCCGTTTAATGATTTTACCGACGCTAACTATATACTAACAGAAAATAATGTTAAACAATGGGAGTATACTATCCCAAGCGTGAAAAGCATTTCTGCCGGAAGTGTTATTAATGCAATCCCTGATAAATGCGTTGTAACATATAAAAGCATTGATGAGAGAGATGAAGAAACAAAAGCTACTGTTCTTGATGATTCATTTATGGCGTATCTTTTTGGCGACGATAGAATGAGAAAAATCATACAGGAACAGTGGGACAAATGTGCATATCACGAAGTTGAAACATACACCGGCAAGCCCTCGCACGGTTCGCGTCCCGAGAACGGCGATAACGCTATTACCAAGTTTCTCGCGGCGTACAAGGGCGGCAGCGAACTGCTCAAAGCCCTTGCAAGGCTTTTCCCGCACGGCGAATATGACGGCAAATCCTGCGGGCTGGGCTTTTCCGACGAGATAAGCGGTCAGATGACCTGCGCCCTTACGCTGCTCAATACCGACGGCGGAAGGCTCTGCGGCGGTATTGACATACGTTTCCCGATAGACCGCACCGTTTCGGAAATAAGCGGCATTATCACGAAGGCGCTTGAAAACGCGGGCTTTACCGTTGACGAGATAGAGAGCATGGAGCCGCATTATGTTCCCGCCGAAAGCGAGTTCGTGCAGACGCTTTTGCAGGTCTACGAGGACGTTAAGGGCGAGCGCGGCGAGCCTGTCGCGGAGGGCGGCATTACCTACGTTCACAACACGCCCGGCGCGGTGGCTTTCGGAGCCGAGTTCCCATGGGAAGACAACCGTATGCACGGCATAGACGAGCGCGTTTCGGTCGAGACATTCAAGCTGAACCTTAATATGTACGCCAACGCGATAGCAAGGCTTTGCAGATAAGCGCAATTATGTAACCTATTCGTGCAATTTGTATAAATAATTAACTTTCTTTTTCCGTTCTGTCATTGACAGAAAGAATATAATATGGTATAATAACAATAAGCGTAAAATATTACCTGTGCGTTTTTTGCAATAAAAAATCAGTCGGAAAAATATATAATATCGGAGGAAAAATAAATGAAGTACTACATAGGAATTGATCTCGGCGGCACCAATATCAAGGCGGGCGTTGTTTCGGAGGAGTTCAAGATAGTAGCAAAGGCTACCTGCAAAACTGATCTGCCGCGCCCTGCGGAAGAGATCTGCGCCGATATGGCAAAGGTCGCTCTGGAGGCTGTATGGGAGGCGGGTCTGACGATCGACGACATCGAGGCTGTCGGCATCGGTACGCCCGGAACGGCTAACTCCGCCGACGGCATTATCGAATATTCCAATAATCTCGGTTTCAGGGATTTCCACGTTGTGGAGCTTATGAAAACGTTTATCGACAAGCCCTGCTACGTTGAGAACGACGCGAACGCCGCCGCCTACGGCGAATATGTGGCGGGCGCGGCGAAGGGTGCGAACAACGCTGTCTGCATTACGCTCGGAACGGGAGTGGGCGGCGGTATCGTCATCGACGGCAAGATATATTCCGGTTCGAATTTCGCGGGCGCAGAGATAGGTCACATGGTCATCGACCCGAACGGTCCGCAGTGTACCTGCGGTCGCTGCGGCTGCTTTGAGGTGTTCTCATCGGCAACGGGACTTATCCGCATGACAAAGGAAGCTATGGACGAGGACAGCACCTCGATCATGAACAAAATGACAGAGGAAATGGGCAAGGTATCGGCGCGTACCGCGTTCAACGCCATGCGCGAGGGCGACAAGGCGGGCAAGGCGGTCGTGGACAAGTATATCAGGTATCTTGCCTGCGGAATCACTAATACTATCAATATTTTCCAGCCTGATATTCTCTGCATCGGCGGCGGAGTATGCAACGAGGGCGACCCGCTTCTCCTGCCGCTCAAGGAGCTTGTTGCGAAGGAAGTATATACCAAAACCTCCTCCAAAAATACGGAGATCGTGATAGCAAAGCTCGGCAACGACGCGGGCATAATCGGCGCTGCATTTTTAGGACTTAACAGGGGTTGATAAAATGAGTTCACGCAACAGCATAAACGAGTTTTTTCAGGATCTCGGGAACGGCGTTGCTAAGGCGGTCGATATTGTGATCGGAAGCGAACCGACGCGCTTTACCGAGAAGCTCAACAGAGGTATCTCCGATATGGAGGAATCGTTCAACGGGCTGGGCAATCCGCCGCCTTACGGCTACGGTCAGCCGCCTTACGGACAGCCGCCATACGGGCAGCAGTACGGCTATCAGGGGCAGGGCTATCCCGGCGGCGCTCCTTACAACATGGGGAATCCCGCGCCTGGTCAGCAATACGGCTATCAGGGAAACGGCATGGGCTACGCGCAGGGCGGCGGTTATATGCCCGGAAACGAGCCGTACCGCTCGCCGAATCCCAATGTCTATGTGAATAACGGTTCCGCGCCTAATGTTCAGTACGGACAATACGGCAATCCGAATCCCAATCCCAATCCAAATCCTTACAGCTATGCGCCGCCTCCGCCGCCACCGCAGGCGCAGCCTCAGCCGGAGCCGCTTTACGAACGCGGCAGATGCGTTCCTCCCGAAGCGCTGCTGCACGACAATTCGCCGATAACGCGCTATGTCACCGTTACCGAAAGCTCGGGAAAGGGAATGAGCTTTGAGCTGCCGCCCGAGTTCGTGGAAATGTCAACAGGCTCGGGTGCGGAAATGTTTCATATGTACCGTGCCGACGAGGGCGATTTCCGTTCGCCGCGGCTGGTAAAGCCCTACATCTGCATTATACCCGCAGGCGGCGGGATACCTCTCGCGGAGGACTGCACGGCTGCCTGTATCGGGCTTATGGAGATACGTTCGAAGGGCTGGGTGAATTATCGCGGCAAGGCGGCGAGGTATTACGGCTTTACGCGGCGTGATGAAAGCCGTCAGCTGCTTGTGCTTTTCTGTGAGCCGAATGTGGTGGGGACACCTCTTGGCAATAAGATGATAACGGTTCTTGACCACGCCGCCGAGACCTACCGTGAAGGATAACAATATAATGGCTGATAATGAACTGTTTTACGCTGTTCCGGAAATAACGGACAGCTTTGAAAGAGTACATTCGGAAATGTGGGACATGAGCTTTGAACTGCCGTCGGTCGGATTCGTGCCGGAGCCTTACGAAAACGCGGGGCAGGCAAATTTTTCCCGAAAAGGGCAGGCTTTGCGGGAAGACGGGCGGGAGCAAGCCCCTGCCATACAAAAACTCTGCATAAAATAATTTTAATATAAAGAAGGTAATCAAAATGGCTAATGAAAACAAATCGTTCTTCTGCGAGGGCGCAGACAAAGCGCCCCAGCGTTCGCTTTTCAACGCGCTCGGTATGACTAAGGAAGAAATGCGCCGCCCGCTGGTCGGCATCGTTTCCTCCTACAACGAAATCGTGCCGGGTCACATGAACATCGACAAGCTGGTAGAAGCTGTAAAGCTCGGCGTTGCGATGAACGGCGGAACTCCTGTGGTATTCCCCGCAATCGCGGTCTGTGACGGTATCGCTATGGGTCATCAGGGCATGAAGTATTCGCTCGTTACCCGCGACCTTATCGCCGACAGCACCGAATGTATGGCGCTGGCGCATCATTTTGACGCGCTTGTTATGATACCCAACTGCGACAAGAATGTTCCCGGTCTGCTTATGGCGGCGGCAAGAGTAAACGTGCCGACTATCTTTGTTTCGGGCGGTCCAATGCTGGCGGGTCACGTTCAGGGCAAAAAGACCTCGCTTTCGAGTATGTTCGAGGCGGTAGGCTCCTTTGCGGCGGGCAAGCTCGATCAGGAGGGTCTTGACGAGTTCGAAAACAAGACCTGCCCGACCTGCGGCAGCTGCTCGGGTATGTACACCGCAAACTCCATGAACTGCCTGACCGAAGTTCTCGGCATGGGTCTGCGCGGAAACGGCACTATCCCCGCCGTTTATTCCGAAAGGATAAAGCTCGCAAAGACCGCAGGTATGCAGGTTATGGAGCTTTACAGAAAGAATATCCGTCCCCGCGACATCATGACCGAAAAGGCATTCATGAACGCGCTTACCGTAGATATGGCGCTGGGCTGCTCGACAAACTCGATGCTTCACCTGCCGGCTATCGCCCACGAATGCGGAATCGACCTGAATCTTGACATCGCAAACGCTATCTCGGCAAAGACCCCGAACCTCTGCCACCTTGCGCCTGCGGGTCATACCTATATGGAAGACCTGAATGAAGCGGGCGGCGTTTACGCGGTAATGAAGGAACTGACCAAGAAAAATCTGCTCAACACCGACATAATCACCTGCACGGGCAAGACCGTCGGCGAGAACATCGCTACCGCCGTGAACAAGAATCATGAGCTTATAAGACCTATCGAAAATCCCTATTCCGAGACAGGCGGAATCGCTGTTCTGCGCGGAAATCTCGCTCCCGACAGCTGCGTTGTCAAGAGAAGCGCCGTTGCTCCCGAAATGCTCGTTCACGAGGGTCCCGCCAAGTGCTACGACTGCGAGGAAGACGCTATCGAGGCTATCAAGAGCGGCAAGATCGTTGAGGGCGACGTTGTTGTTATCCGCTACGAGGGTCCGAAGGGCGGTCCCGGCATGAGAGAGATGCTCAATCCCACATCGGCGATAATGGGTATGGGTCTTGGCTCGTCGGTAGCGCTTATCACCGACGGACGTTTCAGCGGCGCAACGAGGGGTGCGTCTATCGGTCACGTTTCTCCCGAAGCGGCAGTCGGCGGACCTATCGCGCTTGTCCGCGACGGAGACATCATCTCGATAGATATTCCCGCAAATACGATAAATGTCAAGGTATCCGATGAAGAGCTGGCGGCGAGAAAATCCGAATGGAAACCCAGACAGCCCAGAATCACCACAGGCTACCTTGCAAGATATGCTTCGCTCGTTACGTCGGGAAATACCGGAGCTATTCTTAAAAGCGGCGACTGAGCCGACGGCGATAAAATCTATGGAATTATGAAAGGAACGAAGGTCTAATGAAGGTTTTAAAAGGATTTTTAAGGTTTTTGCTTGTTGTTGTCGCGGTCGTGCTGGTATTCGCGATAGTCATAGTATGTACATACGTTCTCGGTTCGCCCGACACCCAACTCGGCACCGAGTCGCGTAAGATAGTATCGGGTCCCTGGACGGAGTATGCCAATGATGATCCTAAAGCCGAGCTTTATGTTTTCGATCTCAATCAGGCGGGCGAGTTCAAGATAATGAAGGGCGAGAAGCAGATCGCTGACGGCTGGTTCAAGATAGATGAAAAGTCCCATAAGATCAAGATGCTCATGCTCCCCGATCATTACACGGAAGAATATTTGAAGTTTGTAAAGTTTAAGGTACTTTCCGAAATGTCCTATTCAAACCTTCAGTTCCAGATCAAGGAAGCCGAATTTGGTAAAAATCCCGAAGTTATAAAGGATAAGGAGCCTACTATTTCTTACCTTGTCAGCTCGGCTGACGGTTCTTCGGCTGATTCTCTTGTGCTTAAGTGCAAGATGTATGAGTATACTCTCGACCTGTACGCTTCCGAGCATGACCTTACCAAAGAAAGATAATCGTTCTTTCTGCTGCATTGATTATTATGAAGATATTTCTTAAAAATGTCCGCGCCGTTGATCCTCTTGCGGGGATCGACGGTACAACGGATATACTTATCGAAAACGGAACGATCACCCGTATCGCCGAAGAGCTTCCGAAGGAGCTTGCCGAAGGCGCGGAGCTGATCGACTGCACAGGACTTTGCGCGATACCCGGACTGTTTGATATGCACGTTCACTGGCGCGATCCCGGTCTTACCGAAAAAGAGGATATTTTTACCGGCGCGGCGGCGGCAAAGGCGGGCGGCGTTACGGGCGTACTGCTCATGCCGAATACCAAGCCGCCTGTCGATAATGCCGAAACCGTGAAGTATATTCTCGACAAGGGTGCTGAGACGGGGATAAACGTCTATACTTCGGCTTGTATAACAAAGGGTATGCAGAGCAAGGAGCTTTGTGATTATGACGAGCTTATCAAGGCAGGGGTATTCTGCATAACCGACGACGGAAAGCCCGTTGAGAACGCCGAGCTGATGCGCAAGGCGCTGGAGCTGTCCGTTAAGAACGGTTTGTGCGTTTCCTCGCACTGCGAAGACCTGAATATCATTAACGGCGGTATCATCAACAAAGGCAGGGTCTCCGAAACGCTGGGCGTTAAGGGCATGGACAGGGCGAGCGAGGACTATATCACCGCCCGAGAGATCGCTCTTGCGGCAAGCTGCGGCGCTCATGTTCATATCTGCCACGTTTCGACGAGGGGCAGCGTGAATATCATCAGGGCGGCAAAGAAAGATGGCGTAAACGTCACCTGCGAGACCGCGCCGCATTATTTCACCTATACTGAAGAAAAGCTGCTTTCCCGCGATGCTGATTACCGTATGTCGCCGCCGCTGCGCACGGAGGACGACAGAAAAGCCGTCGAGGAAGCGCTTCTTGACGGAACGATTGACTGCATAATCACCGATCACGCGCCGCATACGGCGGAACAAAAGGCGGATTTCCTTAAAGCGCCTAATGGAGTGGTCGGGCTTGAGACCTCGCTTGCGGCGACGCTGACGCATTTTTACCATAGCGGCAAACTCGGCATCGCCGATATAGTAAGGGTCATGGCGGATAATCCCCGCCGCATACTGGGGCTTTCTCCCGTAAGGATTGCTGAGGGCGAAATGGCAGAGTTGTGCATATTTGACCCCGACAAAAAATGGACAGTCGATCCCGGAAAGCTGCATTCGAGATCAAAAAATACCGTATTCAAGGGCGAGACCTTCACCGGCAAGGTCGTTTATACGATCTGCGGCAGCGCGGGGATAGTGTATCGCCCGGAGGAGTGAGCATTATGGCTTTTGACAGACTTATTGAAAACATTGTAAATACCCAGAATCCCTCAGTTGTGGGACTTGACCCCAGACTGGAATATGTACCCCGTTTCATTGTTGAAAGAAGGATCGAAAAGCACGGCAGAACGCTTAAAGCTGCCGCTAAGGCGATCCTTGACTTCAACAAGGCTATCATCGACGAGATACACGACATCTGCCCCGCGATAAAGCCGCAGGCAGCCTACTATGAGATGTATGGCTTCGAGGGCGTTAAAACTCTTTACAAAACCATACAGTACGCGCAGGAAAAGGGTATGTTCGTTATTACCGATGGCAAGCGCAATGATATTGGCGCGACTATGGAGGCATACGCGGCGGCGCATCTCGGATTCAGCGAGGTAGGCGGCGAGCAGCTGGAGGCATTCGGCAGCGACGCTCTCACCGTAAACGGGTATCTCGGCACCGACGGCATTTCTCCGCTGCTTTCGCTGTGCAAGGCTTACGACAAGGGCATTTTCGTTCTTGTAAAGACCTCTAACAAGTCAAGCGGCGAATTGCAGGATCAGAAGCTCGAAAGCGGAAAGACCGTTTACGCGGCTATGGGCGATATGTGCGAAAAATGGGGCGCTGAGGTAATGGGCAGATACGGATACAGCGGCGTTGGCGCTGTTGTCGGCGCGACCTATCCCGAGCAGCTGGAGGAGATGAGAAAGGCTCTTCCCACGACATTTTTCCTCGTTCCCGGCTACGGAGCGCAGGGCGGCGGCGCTGAGGGCGTTTCAAAGGGCTTTGACGAAAACGGTCTCGGAGCTATCGTCAACAGCTCACGCGGAGTAATGTGCGCCTACAAAAAGGAAGGCTGCGACGAACATGATTTCGCTCAGGCGGCAAGGAGAGAGGTCATCAGAATGAAGGAGGATATTATTTCCTTCCTTCCCAAGATAGTTCTTCCCGAATAAAATAATGAAAGCAGGTTCTCGGATTTGAGAGCCTGCTTTTTTGCATCTTATAAAACCTACAATATTCACAAAGTGAGGGCAAACCAAAAGTCTTAGGAAGGGTGTGGCACGAGCAAGCTCGTGCAGGGGGATAACCCTTCTTCAGAAGGGTTTCCCCCCACAAAAGCCGACGATGTCAGCAAGTTTACGGAAAAGAGAAGTCGTTAAGTCCAAAATTAAAATTAGCAATTTCAAGAAAAATTGACAAAAACTCACAATTTATAAATTCAGCAAAAATGAGCGGAAACAAGTAAATTGCCGATTTTAATTTGCGAAAGAGCGAAAGCGATTTTTGCAAACGAAAACGCGAGGGAGGCAAAGTCTTCTACTATATTTATAATAACACAAATTATTATATTAAAAGGTATTGACAAGTCTCTTTTTTTGTGATATAATAAATAGCGTGGTATCGCCGATGTGGTGGAATGGCAGACGCGGTGGACTCAAAATCCACTTATGGAGACATAGTGCGGGTTCAAGTCCCGCCATCGGCATTATATTTTTTAGCATTGGATCGGGCTTTTGATGAAGCCCGGTTTTTTCTTTGTTTCTGTAACGGAGGGCGTTTGTGCAAAGTGACCATTAACGCTCATTTATAGATTAAAAATGGTCTCCGCAATCGCAGAGACCGTTTTGTCATCTATCTGAATTTGAATAAACGACGTATCACCAGTACATGAACACGGGCGTATCGTAGTCAATGTTTTCGTAGACAAATTTAGCCGCGTTGTAGGGCATATTGATACAGCCGTGCGAACCTGCGTAAGTATACCTGTCGCCGCCGAAAGAC
>CACYSH010000063.1 GCA_902776945.1 uncultured Ruminococcus sp. | reverse complement strand
GCCAGTAATTGCCTAAATCAGAACCCTTAACGACAATACCGAGGTCTGCCGGAACATAATCTTTATCATCTACGATGAATGCGTTCTGACCGCCGCTGCCGCTATGACCCGTTTGTATACGCATCGCCTTGATATGACTGTCGAACCAGGTGGTATATCCTACCTCTTCTTTTGGCGTAGTCGTTGTCGTTGTCGAGGGTTCAGGTGTCGTGGTCGTTGTCGGCACGGTCGTTGTTGTTGTCGGCGATTCGCCGCTGCAAACGACTATCGAGACCGTTTCGCCCTTTTTAAGCGTCTGTCCCGATTCGGGGCTTTGCGACATAACGCTCCCGACCGTAGCAGAACCCTTGCCCTGTTGGCTGTCAACCTTGAATCCCGCGTCGGTGAGAATCTTCTTTGCTTCGTTCTCGGGCTTGTTTATGACATTAGGCACCTGAACAAGCTCGGCACCCGTGCTTACGGTTATCGAGACCTTCGAGCCTTTGACAACGCTTGTTCCCTGTTTCGGATCCTGCTCCAGCACCTTGTCCTCGTCGTCCTGCCTGTCGCTGTGCTTATAGCTTACCTCAGCGCCGAGACCTACCTCGCCCAATGCCTTGATAGCGTCGTTTTTGGTCATGCCCACGACGTTTATCATGTTGACCTGTTCGGCACCCGTGCTGACCGTCAGTCTTATCTCCGAACAGGGTTTCGTCTTAAATCCGGAAGGTATGCTCTGCTTGAAGATAAGCCCTGCGGAAACGGAAGGTGTCGGCTCCTCGTCAAAGGTTATCTGCATACTGTATTCGGAAAGCAGCCCCTCCGCCTGTTCCTTTGTCATGTAGGTAAGGTCGGGCATATCGAACTCGTTGTAGCCCTTTGATACGACAAGCTCTATCGGGACTTCGACACTGAGGGAGTCTGACTGAGGCGCGGGGTCTTGCTCCAGTACCTTTGTTATTGGTTCCTCGGTAAAGCGGAACTCCTTAACTTTCAGCAAAGCGCCATGAGTTTCCTTAGCCATTTCGTATGCTTCGTCAAAACTCTTGCCGGTGTAATTCAAAACAGGTATCGCGGTATATTGAGGCTGATTAGCACGTCCGCTCGATTTTGTCAGCGTTACCTCACAGCCGTATGGTACCCGGTTATACTTTCCGTCCACTATCGCTTCCGGCTCCTGCGTTATAACGCAACCCTTCACTATAACGTCGTCCTTAGCTTCTTCGATCTTTACGGTAAAGCCCATAGCTTCAAGGCGCTTTTTAGCTTCTTCCGCGTCGCCGCCGCGCACAAACGGCATATCTATCATGTCGCTGTACTTCGCGACCGTCACATACACGGGAGTATTCAGCGGCATAAGGCTGCCGCTTGCAGGCTCCTGCGTCATAACGGTACCCGTGGTTTCCTGATCGGTCGGCGTAACGCCCGTTACCTGCATGGTAAAGCCTTTTCGTTTAAGCTGATTCGCCGCGATGCCCGAATCCCACGAAACAACGTCCGGCACGGGCGCTATGCCCTCCGGCTTTATTATATCGCTTTTTCGGTGAACATACACCTGCCCCAGCACTATCGCCGCAACAAACACTAAAGGAACGAGCAGCTTCACGAACAAGGGTATCTTGCTAAAAAAAGGCAGCCCCGATTTTTCCTTTATCCTTTTGATAGTCACGCCCGACGTAAGCTCGCTGATAAGGCATTCTATGTCCTTCGTGCGGTTGTCGGGAGCGATCGCAAGCGCGTTGAGCAGCGCGTTTTCGTGGTCGGGCTTGATGTCGCGGATAAATTTCTTCGGCGATTTCAGTACGTCCCTGCCTTTTTTGTTGAAGCGTTTCAGCCTTCTTGCCGCCGAAGCGGGCGGAGTGCCGCACATCATATCGTAAAGCACGGCGGCTATCGAATAAACGTCCGACCTTATCGTTATCTGGTCTACCGAATCAAGTATTTCGGGAGCCGCGTATTCGTTAAGCGGTATCACCTTTTTCTTACCGAACTTCGCCGCGTCAGCCGCCTTGGAGCTGTGCCCCCATGTCGGCTCGTACTTCCACAGTTTAAGCTCGCCGTTTTCGGTAACGAAAATACTGTCAGTCGTGATATTTCCCAGCTTGATGTCGTTTTCATGCAGCTTATCCACGCCGCGCATAACGCCCATCAGAGCGGTTATCGCGCCTTCCTCGCTGTACTTGCCGTTGCGGCGGATATGCTCCGTAAGGGTGGTAACGCCCGCATAGCTGCACACGGCGTAAACGGTGTTCATATCCTCGACTACTTCAAGGCATTTCAGCACCGCGTCGTTTTCCACGACGGATTTTACCTTTTTTTCATGAAAAAGAAAGGCGTTGCGCTCCTTATCGAACGCTTCGTACTGCAGCGACATTACCAAAACGTCGCCGGTGTCCTTATTTCTGCAATTTACATATTTTTCAGGCAGGAACTCCTTAATAAGCACCTTGCAGGACTCGTAAGCGTCCTGTGCTATGTACAATGCAGTAGTTTTATCGTAGCTCAGATTTTTGCCGACGATATACCTGTTAGCGAGAATGCTGCCCGGCTTTATAAAAATAGGAGCCGCCGCGTTGACATCGTTATTGTAGCCGCAATGATGACATACTATAACTGAATCGTCAATCGCTTCCATACACCCCATACAGTATTTCATACAAGTTTCACCTACTTACTCAAATACATAACAATCCTTATTATTAAAGAATCCCTCATAATTCGGAAAGACTTCGGCATACTCGTCAAAGCTCTCACTGTTCAGCGGTATGCTGCCGCTTTTGCCGCTTATGTGGATATTGGTCTGTCCTTCGCTGCTCAACATATACTGAAGGAATCTCAGGGAGGCGCGGTTTTCCTTGCTGCTTTTGCTTATGGCTCCAAGCGCAAGCCCTGTCTCGCAGGGGATAACGTCGCTGTCGCACGAAACGATCTTTAGCTTTGTCCTCAGCTTGTCAAAGCACTCAAAATAATTCACGGAATCTGCGGCAAGGTACGGCTCCTGACCTTCGCGGAAGAGCGCAAGCGCGTCCTGGCTGCCGTTAAGGTCTTTCACATTCAGCAGATTCGAAAACTTATTCGAATCGTCCGTCAGCACCGAGCCGCTGTAACCGTTAAACAGCTCGCGGGAATTTTTCACGGTATCCTTATAATCCTCCGCCAAGTCGGTATTGACAAATATCGCGGGTACCTTAAAGCCCACGGGCAGATAGTATTCCCACTGGTCTCCCGAGTCCTTTATCTCTTTAAGGTACATACATTCCTTTGCTTCTTTGGAAGAATATAGCTTATTTAATGTGAGCTGACCGCCGTTCACCGTTGAATACTCATCATATTCAAAAATATTCGGCTGCTTCTTTGAATTGTTCAGCTCTTTTTCATATTTAGATGCGTCAATGCCCGTGACGGTTATCTTCACGGTGCTGAACTCCTGCATAAAACCGTCGGCGGCAAGGCTGTACATATATTTTTTCCGCTCGTTCGTCTCAACGTCGTCGGTCAGCTTATACCATAATGTCAGCTTGCATTCGGGGACTTTTTCCACGCGGTTTTTCGCCGCCATCATAATGCCCGTTACTACCGTTCCGCCGACAAGCAGCGCCATTACCCCGTATATCCCCGATAGCTTCAATATGCGCCTCTGCCGTGCGCGTTCCTCAACGGTCTTGACAGGCTTTTTGCTGTTCACCGCCTGAATAAAGGCTTCAACGCTCTTGTATCTTGCTCTTTCGTCAAGGGCAAGCGCGTTCATCACGGCGCAGCTCAGTTCCTGCGACACTCTTGAATTGAGCCTGTGCGGGTACTCGGGAGACTTGAACTTCTTCCGCTCGGACGGAGCTGGCGGCACCTTGTCCACAAGCAGCATATAATAAAGCGCACCGAGCGCGTAAATATCCTGCGCGACAGTCACTTTGCCCGAATCCGTATAGCATTCGGGTGCGGAAAAGCCCTCGTTCACCGAAAGCTCATTGCAGTGCGAATGCTTTACATCGGCGCTTTTGCCAAGCCCCAGCAGCTTGACCTTCTCGCCGAGACACAGGAAAACCTGTTCGGGACAAATGTTGCCGTGAACTATCTTCTTTGAATGAAGAGCCGCCGCCGCCGAAAAGATCTTCAACATCTGCTCTTCCGCAAATTCGAGAGTTGAGCGGTTCGTCGCAAGGTAGTTTTTCAGGCTGATGCCTTCGAGCTTTTCGGAAGCAAAATAAACCGTTCCGTTTTCATCGAAGCAGTCATAATATTCCACCAGTGATTCGTTTTTTTCAACGGTCATCATCAGCTGAACCGACTGTCTCAGCTCGTTTAGCTGAACATTTGTTTCTTCCTCTGCGGTGCTTATCATTTTTTTCCCGTCATGATCGCGGTATACCTTATCGGAAGGAAAAAACTCGCTAAGCTCGACTGTCCTTTTGTCAACTCTGTCCCACGCATTATATATGCCGATAGTGCTGTCAATGGGCGAGGTGCCGACATAATTAACTATCGCGTATTTTCCGTTTCTCAGAACGGTTCCGGGTTCGAGCATATAGTCGCATTCGACTGCCCTGTTTTCGGAATAACCACATATAGGACAAACTTCAAAATCATCTTTGGAACTGTATGAGCATATCTTACAGTCACTCATAAAAACACCCCGGTATTACATATTTTCCCAATCAAAAGCGTTTCCGCATACCGCAACAAACATCATTACTGTGCTTTCCACCATTATCCTGCTGTAATTATCGAGAATAATATGCCTGTCAAGCGGATAGCCGTTGACCGCGATCCTGTTCATTCTTTCCTCGCCGTCTCTGTTGGGCAAAATCGAGAACATTCTGTTCTGGGGAGTATAGATCACGCTTGCCTGAAGCGCACGATGTATCTTGTTGTTAAACGAAAGGTCGATCTCGAATCTGTGACCCTTGCCGTTTCTGCCTATTCTGTTCTCGCCCGAATACAGCGTGAACACCTTACCCATTCTGGAACCGTTGAGAACGATAAGAAAGCCTACCGGAAGAACTCTTTCCGGCGTGTTTATGTCAAGCGCCACAGTACGCTCATCGTCCTCATAAAGTGATTCCATGTGAGGAGATACGACCCTTCTGCCATGAGCCAGCGTCTGTGCTTTCTGTCTGAGATCGTTATTAAGGCTTGAAACAGACGGGGACACATTGGAAACGCCGCCTATGGGCTGATTATGTGAAGGCGTATACTGCGAAGAATAGGGATCATTCGGATAACCGCCCCTTGAACCGTATCCGCTGTCATTTATATAGCCTCTTCCGCCGCCGGGATTCGGATTTCCGTAGTAAGGGTCGTTCGGATAATTTCCGTAATAAGGGTCGTTCCTGCCCGGATATGCCTGAACGCCCTGCCCGGGACGATTATCCCTGCCCGGCTGAACCTGCGGCGGGGGATTCCCCTGCATGGGTCGGTTATCCCTGCCCTGCTGAACCTGCGGAGGAATATTACCGGGCATACCGCCGAGTATCACCTGCTTCGGAGGAACATTTTCAACGTGCTGTTCCGGCGACGGGGGCGGGATCGTCAGACGGATATTGTCTGCTTCAACGCGCTGCTCCGGCGACCATTTATCCATCTGTTTGCTTATCGGATTTACCGAGCTTGGTTCGATCGCTTCAACGCGCTGTTCTTGCGATCGGCGCTGTGACAGCTCATCTATCGGATTTACCGGATCCGGAGCGACCGCTTCATCGCGCTGTTCCTGCGGTCGGCGCTGTGACAGCTCTTCTATCGGATTTACCGGATCCGGAGTGACCGCTTCAACGTGCTGTTCCTGCGGTCGGAGCTGTGAAGACCCGACTATCGGCTCTGCCTGATTCTGAGCAGCCGCCTCGAAGTGCGTCTGCGACTGCGGATACTGCACAGACCGGGCTATCGGCTCTGCCTGATTCTGAGCAGCCGCCTCAAAGTGCGTCTGCGACTGCGGATACTGCACAGACCGGGCTATCGGCTCTGCCTGATTTTGAGCAGCCGCCTCAAAGTGCATCTGCGACTGCGGATACTGTACAGGCTGGGGTGCCGGATTTACCGGATTTGGATTAACAACCTTAACCTGCGATTCAGGCGGCCAGCGATGTACCGCGTCCTGCTGCGAATCTTCAACCTTAACGGGCTGTTCCTGATGAACAAGCTCCTGCGGAGCTGCATATTCTTTCGCTTTCTGCGGCGGCAAATTTTCGCTGATGTCTTTAACGGCACCCGAGATCATGCCGTCTGGATTTTCGACCGGTTTCGGAGCCGGTTTAGGAGCCGGTTTTTCAGGATTGTCAATTTTATATTTAAACGGGTTATCAACTTTTTCTCCGCTGCTCATCGGGGACATATTTGTCGGTTCAAGCGGATCGGGAGTTTCAGACGATTTACCGCCATTTTTGCCAAGATTCGGATCGATCCACGGCTGAGTATGCTCAATGGTCGAAATGATCTGTTTGGCTGTTACCGCCGCACCGCACTGCGGACACATATTGAACTGTGACGAATCAAAATAGTGTCCGTTCGGACATTTCACAAGTTTAAAACCCATATTTTTCAGCTCCTCTAATTATATTGATACTATCCCTCGACCAAATTCATGACAAGATCCGCCGCCATGAACTTGGTCGAGAAATAGTATAAGGCTTTCGCCCTGTCCTGCGCACGCATGACAGGCAATACCGCGCAGGGACGCATGAACGTCCCCGTGCGGTGCTGCTTTTATATTTTTACCAGTACAAATGAAGTATTGTCAACTTTTCTTCCGTCTATGACCTTAACGCAGTTGATAAGATCGTCGGCGGCAGTGCCTACATCACCGTGCAGCAAACCATTCGCAGCAAAATGCTTCGACAGCACAAAGCGAATACCCTCGTCGTGGATCGCCTTGTACAGACCGTCGGAGGTAACAAGCAGCACATCGTTTTCGCAAAGCGTCAGCGGACCCGCGCTTACATCTATAAGATAAAGCCCGCCCATGCCGAGATAACTCACCAGACTTTCGCTCTGATCTTTTTCCGTGTTTACGGCAGCGCTCGCCTCGCCAAGCTCGTTATCAAGCACATACTTATAATTATGATCGTGAGTGATCGGCGTAAGAACATTGTTCCTGTAAATATACAAACGGCTGTCTCCGACAGAGACCCACCTTAGCTCTCTGCCGTTCACATGGATAAACACCCCGGTAGTTCCGCCGTCGCCGCCGAACTGCTCGTATATATCGCTGTCAATTTTTTCGGCAACCTCAGAAAGATATTCCGAAATATCCGCCGAACCAAGCGTCAAATACCCCTGTACCATGGTTTGAGCAGCATAGTGTGAGGATTCGGCAGCCTTTTCCTTGCTGCCCATTCCGTCGCATACCGCTATAAGAAGACCCTTTTCAGTGCCGCCGACCTCAATGCTGTCCTGCTGCGTCCTGCGAGTACCTATAAATTGCCTTTTTACCCATTCCATATTACCACCATTGTTTTTCTTTGCAATTGATGCAAATTGATAAACCGGCAAAACCGGTGGCTTCCGGCTCTGCTTCGTACACGCACAGCCCAGCCGCTCACATCGCGGCGGAGCATAAAAAACGGGATACCTGCCAAAAAATAATCAAAATTTGACATTTATTGTAAATTATAGTAATTATCCCATAACATCAGACAGCCTCGGAAACCAAAACGCCGGTTCCCGAGGGTCTGACTAACGTATTATTAAGCTAAGAGTATGATAACTGTGTTTGTGTTATTTGGGTTCTCTGTTGTACTCGCCGAGCGAGGTGTCAGCCTCGCCGAATACCTCGCGGCAGTCGGTAAGAGTATCGCACATGGTCTTCAGAATATCGTAGATGCCGCCGATGTTGGTCTTAACGGTCTTTGCGTCCGCCATGAAAGCCTCCGCGCCGAGACCCTTCCAGTTTTCGGAAAGGGCGTTCACGATGCTGTCGTAGGTGGAGTTGATCTCGTCGTAACGTGCAAGCAGCTGATCCTTGCCCGCGATAAAGTTGTCAAAAGCCTTTGTGTCAAGTAATACATATTCTCCGTTTGCCATATAAAACTACCTCCGTTTCAGTTTTGGCGTTTGTTCAGTTTCTCTTCGATCCGTCCTTATCCTTATCCAGTTTGATGAATTTCAGCTTTTGCAGGTCGTCCGACTCAACGTTGTAGAAATAGCCGTCGCCAAGCTCGCAGCGTGCGTACTGCGCTTTCAGCTCCTTAACGTCCATTTCGCCGAATACCGAGCCGGTGCCGCGCTCTGCGGCGAACTCTGCGATGTTGTCAAGCAGGAACACTCCGAAAAGGCTGTTGTTTACGGCTATTTCGGTCTCTCTTGCGAACGCGCCGAAAAACTTTTTCATGTGAGCCAGGATCACCCAGCACCTGCTGTCCTCCGCCGAGCCTATTATCTCGGGGATCTTCTGCTTCATAAGTATCTCGCCCTTGGTGTTGAACATATTCTTGTTTTGCAGCACGAACACCGTCGGCGGACGGGTCACGACCTTCGCCTTTTCCTTCGATGTGCGGTAGTAGCCGTTTTCGGTAACGAAATCGACCATATCCTGCATTTCGATGAAGTACTTGTCATCGGGGCGGCTCTCGTCGTAAAACTCTTTGAGCTGTTCTCTTCCGTCGTCGAAGAACACGAAGCTGTAATCAGGGTGCTTAGTGCGGATCGCGTTTATCATAACTCTTAGCAGATTTGTTTTTCCGAATCCCTTTTTACCGTATATCGCCACCGAGCGAACGGTATTAAGGTTTATATTGATAGGCATATGTTCGTAGTAATCAAGTCCGACGGATATATTATCCTCGTTTTCTCCCTCAACATACGCCGACGACACATATTTGTCGTAATTATCGAGAGTAAGGTTTCTGTCGAATACCCTCATCTTCTCGGTCTTGACCGGTATCTGCCCGGTCATTTCTATAAATTCTTTAAGCTGCGTTTCCTCTTCGGCAAATGGCAGAAACGCCTGAAATTCTCTGAGCTTGCCGCCTATCACGGAAACGCCGCGCCCGGGGTTGCTCATGTGTTCGAAAACTTTCGAACCGAATATCTCGACGTATTTGTCCTGCGAGATAGAGAAAGCGAATTTTGAACCGAAGCTGCCCATGAATCTTCCGAGACCGCCCGAAATATCGGTAGCGGTAAATATTACCGTAAGCCCCTTTGCGAGACCGTCGCGGCAATAGGCAAGCAGCTCCTCGTGATAGATCTCGTATCTTTCATCGGCAAGGAAAGCGTTTACGTTATCCACGACGAGTACCAGATGCACGGGCTTTTCCTCCGCGTCGCTGTTGAAAACGTCAAGAAATCGCCTTGAACGAAGTATCACGGCATTGTTCGAGATCTTCTTGTCGAGCGCCTTGAAAATTCTTCTTATGTTTTCCTCGTTTGCCGAGCTGAAGCAAGCCGATACCTGACAAAGATCCTCATACATACCGAGATTTCCGCCGAAGTCGGCGATATGAATATCGGTCTGCCGCGAAGGGTCGATACATTCGTGCATTCTTATCAGCAGCGTTTTCAAAAAGCTCGTTTTGCCGGTCGCGTGGTCGCCGAATATCAGGATATTTGTTGATACCGGGTCGATGTAGAATACCGGCTGCGTCTGATTGTCCAGGTCGTCATATATTCCCATTGGCAGCCGACTCATCGAACATCACCTCCGACATTGGTTCATATTTGCCCTTGACATAGCTCCAGACCTTGCCTTCTTTAAGAATGATCTTATTGGGCAGAGGATTCTGAAAGACGATATGCGGCGTGGCGTAATCGCTGCCGTGCTGCTTGTGATACTCGCAGATGCCGTTTACTACCGCCGAAAGCTGAGTTTTCAGCTCGCCGCGTTCTTTCAGCATCGCCTTTCTCTTGTGCATATCGGTATTATCCTTTTCGGAATCATAGAACTGGGTATATCTTCCGCTCTTGCTTGCCTCGATTATCGTCGTGGGTATTTCAATGTTGTCAAGGATATTGGCACCCGTGTAAGCCGACTGGAAATATTCGAACTTCGAACCCGTGCCAACGAGCAGATATGCTCTGCCGTTACCTGGCATATTCGGGCTTGCCGCGAGGTCGTTGCCGATCATTTCCTTAGATGCCTGTCTTGTGGCAACTTTAAGGCAGAGACGCGATTTGGAGTTTACGCGAATATCGTCGGTGATAGCGCCTTCGATGTTCTGCGAAACAAGTATGATGTGTATTCCAAGGCTTCGTCCGACGCGGGCGATAGTGGTTATCTCGCCGATAAAGTCGAGGTCGTTCTTGTCGGAGGAGAAGCGTTTCAGCTCGGTAAACTCATCGACGACGAGTATAAGGTGCGAAAGCGCGTCCCTTTTTGCCTGCCGTCTGATCTGATCTGCCTCTTCGTCGGTAAGTCCCTTGTCGCTGGCTTTGTTTTTGATGTGTTCCTCAATGTTGCGGCAGGCGGTTATGTAGCCGTCGATGCTGTCCACGCGCATTGAGTTGAAAAGAATCTTGCGGCGCTTGATCTCGGAAGTAAGCGCGTCGAGGAATCGTTTAAGCGTATAAACCGCGCCTGTGCCGTTCTCGTCGCCGTCAACGTCCGTTACCTTGCCGACAACGTGCGGAAGCTCGCCGAGTCTGTTGATAAAGCCGCCGCCCTTCATATCGACGAGCAGGAAGTTTATCTCATCGGGGCGGAACCGCAGGCAGAGACCCAACAGGAACGAAATTATTGTCTCGGATTTACCCGAACCTGTCGTACCTGCAACCAGCATATGCGGCCCGTCGGACTTTTCATGCAGGTCGAGGTAGGTCAAGCCGCTGTCTGTCTTTCCTATCGGCACGCCGAGCGACTGAGTTACGTCGTAGCGGCGCTTTCCGTTTACGGTACCCCACGATTCGGCGATCTTGAGATTCTGGTTGCTTATCTCGTAAAGCTCGAAAAGACCGACATTCGAGGGAACCTTTCCGTTCTGTGATATTTTGGAATAACTGAGGGTCGAAAGCACCTTGTAAGCGAGGTAAAGCGGATCCTTCAGCCCCTGCTCGGATGAGTTTTCGATTATCGAATATTCGGAAAAATCGACCTTCTGCTTTTCGTCCTCGTGAGGAATTACCATACCGCTGCAATCGTTGTTGAGTTTTATCAGATAATTGCAGTATTTCGGAAGATGCTGTGCGTACTTCTTTATAAATACGAATGTGAAGTGGAGCTTGTTTTCGTAAGGGTCGGAGGACTTCGGCTCACGCGGCAGGAATCCCGCGAAAGCGTGTTCTTTCAAACCGTACTCATGGAAAACGATCATTATTATGTGCGGCGATGTGATGCCGTTCTGCTCATCGGCGCGTTCGCTCGCGATGTTCAGCAGCGAACCGAACACGGCGTTTGCGCTTTCGTTATCGAAAACGAACTGCGCTCTGTCGGAGAAAAGCTCGCGGAAGTGCGGCATGAACTTGAACATCTTTACCTTGCGCTCGATTATGTCGCGGTCGGAGGTCGGCTCAAAAAGCACTATCAGCTGGAGTTCCTCGGGAGAGTGATAGAAGCAAAGCTCGAAGATCATCTTCTTCAAGAACTTCTCGGCGTTTTCGTTCACATCGGTAAGCAGACCGAGCGCTCCGCAGTTTTTCAGCGAGAACAGGTACGGAGCTTCCGTGTAATACTTGAATTTGCTGGCGATGTGGTCGGGAAGATTGCTGAGATAGGACTGTTCGTCCGCCTTAACGTCAAGCCCCTCCCTTGAGTGGAGCTGCTTGTAAATCTCGTCGTTCGGCAGGTAAAGCTCAACGCTGCTGTCCTTATAGCGGAAGTAAGCAGGCGAAAAAACAACGTCCTTTTTGCTTGACTTTATCTCGAACTTGCTCTTGACCTTACCCGATATACCAAGCCTTACGGAAAGGAAGTCATCGTTTACGGCGGTGCGGCTGAAAATATCGCCGCTTATGCTGAATACGCTCTTTTCGTAGGTATCGCCGTATTCAAGGAGCTTGTTCATGTTGGGATAAAGCTCCTCCATCTTTTTAACGTCCTCGTCCTGACGTTTTTTTATCGAAGCAATAACGCGCTTGACATATTCCTGGTACTGATTTTTCCAGTCCACAACAGACTGCTTATATTTTTTCTTCTGCTGCCGCCAGTTCAGCACCGAAGAAAATATGGTAATAGCGCTCATTGAAACGCTCATTATTATCATAGTTTTGCCCATGCCCGAAGTGCTTGACATAAGAACTCCGCGGATAAAGACCATAGCGATCATCATCAGCATGGTAGGCAGCAACATCATAAGAAGGCTCTGCTCGGTCTCAACAGGAGGATCCTGCGGAGAGATTATTTCTATCGGCTCATCGTTGAACCGATAAAGCTGTCTGGTACTGATATTATATTCCGGGAAAACGACCTCAGGCGTTATTTCCTCCTTGCCGCTGAAAGCTGGGATAATATTAAGAGGATTAGCCTGTATAGACTGGGCTGCCGCCGAGCAGTCGAAAAGAAATCTTGTTGAGGACAGCACGCCTATTTCGAAGAGCTTTTTTTCGAAATCCTTTATAGATACCACGGCTCTTCCGTTTACGATCGGCAGCGCTCCTTCGGCGTATTCGTTATATGAGGTGATAGTGATCTTTGGCAGAACACCGCGGGTATTATCGTCAAGGATACATTCAGTAAATACCTCGAAACAATGACCGTAAAATTCATCGGACTTTCTTTTCTGAAGACCGTAAAAAACGCCGTCCATAAGCTGTTTAAGCGTGGAATCGCGCAGAACGATCAGCTCGAAGACCGAAGATCTTCCTTCATGGTCGATGAACTCCATTCCTATAAGAACCTTATTACTTTCCAAGGATCATATCACTCCAATACTGTAACCTGTAAACCGCCCTTTAGGAACTGTCCTGAAATAAATTGCACATTTTTCCTTGTGCTTCGTTGAACGCACTTGATAATACGGGCATGAACGTAGTTCATGCGGTATTCCTGCGTGCGTTCGCCTTGCACAAGAAAAAATATCCTGCGCCTAAATGTGCAATTTATTTCAGGACAGTTCCTTACGGTTCGGGAGAATCTTTATAAATAAACGCAAATATCCTTTCGGCTCATGATCGTAAGCCCCGCAATAAAAGCAACGAAAGCTCTGCCGAAAGGATAATTGCATTATTTACTTCCACCGATCTGCTGAGTATTCCGGTAAAGCCTTTGAAAAGGCGGTCAGTACCGGATCGTGTAAGAGATCAATAATGATTATCGGCGAATTGAGTCGTTTCCACAACTGTCCTTTGTTATCAGCCGCGCTGTTCAGCTAAAACAGACGACACAATATCATTAAGATCAGAAGTGAAATCGGGTAATACCGGCACCGGTACATCCGGGTATTCAAGCGCTGAGAAATCGGGCTTTGCGATCCTGATCTCGGGCACTTCCTCAGTCATTTCCGGTATTGTAAGTTTAAAGTGAAGTTCAGGGAGCTTAACTTTAAGAATATCGGAATCGGGAACAGTAATATCGTCAACAGCCGTCACCTTAACGGAATCGGTATCAACAGATACATTCATTACCCCGGACATTTCCGAAAAGTTCTGCTCGGGTACCTTCACCTTACTTGGTAATGAGTCTGCTTTATACTCTGCGAGCGCCGGGGCGATCTCTGCCGATGCAAGTATACCGGGTATATTGAAAGAGATAGCCTTCTCTTCCCCGGCTATTGTTCCGAGAATTGCCTTCGCCTCAGGCACAACCACGGGCTTGATCTCTGCCGCAGGCTTTACCTCAGCCATTGCGCCCGGAACCGAAGCTGCGGGAACGCTGACCTTGCTCTGCGCGGCGTTATCCAAAACCAGTCCCTCAAGAGTATTTTTCACTGTCTTTACGCTGGTATCGCACGAACAATCCAGTTTAACGGCAGGCATTTCCGTACCCGATACGACCGGAGCTGCTTTGATCTCAACAGCAGACAGCATCGCCTTTGTTTCCTCGGGGATGCTTACATTTCCCGCCGCCTTTCCTACCGCATCGACCGTTTCCGGTGCGATAGTCTTAACGGAGGTATCTGCCGCCGAAACGCCGACCTTGAACTCGGGAGCTGTAAAATCGACCTTTGCAGAGGTATCGGGAACATCGACACCGATATTCACCTCAGCCGCATCTGCCAAGCCGGAGAAAAACGCTCCGTGGGTCTCAGTTTCACCGATCTTCGGCATATCCTCGGCGCTAAGGTTCACCGAGATATTGCCGTCGGGTATTTTCACAGCCGGCACGTCAGGCTCATTG
>CACYSH010000062.1 GCA_902776945.1 uncultured Ruminococcus sp. | reverse complement strand
CATACAGTTCAAGATCGAGACCGAGTTTTTCCTTGAAATAATCGCGTATATCGGCTATGACCTTCTGCTTTGCCGTCGCGGTAAAGCAGGAAACGGGTATGCTTCTTGTGCAGCATTTCTTTTCCTGCAAACGTGCGATAAAATCGCCTATGTACAGATAATCCACACGGAAGTCCTGCCCCCACGCAGAAAAACAGTGAGCCTCGTCTATAACGAAGCGCACTACGTTTCTTCCGAGCAGCAGTCTTTCAATGGTCTTTGAGCGCAGCGATTCGGGCGATATATAAAGTATCGTCGCAAGACCGTTCCTGACGCGCTCGATAGCGTCGGCACGTTCGACAGGGCTAAGAAGACCGTTTATCGTAACCGCGTCGGCAATGCCTTTTTCTTCGAGATTATCCACCTGATCTTTCATAAGCGATTGCAGCGGAGAGATAACGACTGTGAGACCCTTTGTGTTCTCCCCCGCCATGAGCGCGGGCAGCTGAAACGTCACCGATTTTCCGCCGCCCGTAGGGAATACCGCAAGCAGCGAACGCCCGTGAACTGCCGCGTCCGCCGCTTTTTCCTGCAAAGGCTCGCCGCCGTAGCTGCGAAACTCATTAAAGCCGAATATCATTTTCAGCCCCTTACGCACATCAAGTTTTCCCGCGCAGTAAAGGCAGTTTTCTTCACACGGCTCATTCCGCAGGATATGCATACAGTTATCGACAGCCGGATAATTAATCTGCACCCACGGCGGCGTTATGGAATAGCGGTCATCGGTGTTGATTATCGCAAGGCAGTAAGCAAGCTCGACAGGCGAATTCTGTATCAGCTTATCGACAGGCGCGTTTTCGCATATACGCCCGGTAAAAAACTCTCGTATCACATCTTCCGCGTCTGCGTCGGAGGAATAATCCGTATATGAAAAAAAGCCCTCAAAACCGGAAACATCGCTTAAGAGGGCATAGTATATCTGTTTGAGTTTTTCATCAAGAACGTTAAAAGCGGAAAGCTCGTCATTAAACAGCTCGAATGATTTTATCGAATCATCAAGAGGATTATTGAGCTCATCTGCCAGCAGCTTGTCGTCCTTGAGAAGACGATGATATGGCTTTGCGGGAAAAAGAAGCGGCGAAAGGCACAGCGTGTCGATATATTGCACATCAGCACGCCTTTCTGTCACCGCACCGAGATATTTCAGATCAAAATTTATGATATTATGCCCGCCGATAAACTCATGATCCTTGACAAACTCCGCAAAAGCCTCTATACGCGATGCATGGAACTTCCTTCCGCTGCTGTCAGCCGCGCCTATGTCAAGTATCTTTTCGCTTACAGGGTCTATTTCCGTGTCGATAAATACGATAGGTCTCATATATTCACGTCCGTTAATCTTTATGTCAGATCGTTCACTTTTTTAATAACCGAACGATCTTCTGTTTTTTCAATTCTGTAAAAGGCTGCTCTGTTTTCTACGTCCGTATTTGGCACACTTTTGAAAAGCTCGCCGAAATAATTATCATTGCAGGTAAAAACAAAGCTCTGTATCTCGCCGTCTGCAATTATTCTTTTTATCAGCAACAAAACCTTCTGCGCAGAAATATCGTCAAGCTCCGCAAAAGGGTCGTCAAGAACAGCTGCCCTTGCGCGGTTCTTTTCCGTATCGGACTGTATCAGATGATAGAAATACAGAAACGCGAGAAATCTTTTTTCACCGTTGCTAAGAGCTTCGACCCTTTCACCGTTCTCACGAACGACTTCATACATCATATCCGAATAGCGGCATTGTTTAAGAGTAAAATCAATAAACCCGGTCTCGGCAAGCAGTTCGTTGATATGAAGGGCGGCGGCGCTTGTATCGCGCACCGAGCTTTCAAGCGTTCTTATCTGCCCGGAAAGCTGTTGGCTCTGTTCTATACATTTTTCTATTTGCTCCGAAATGGTTTTGCGGCGGAATTCTATCTGTTCGTTACGGGTGCGATGATCGCTCAAATTCTTTTGCAGATCATACGCTATCAGCTCCATGACCTTGGTTTTGCATTCGTTCTGCAAAATGCGCCTGTTTTCCAGCATAGCGTTCTTTATTGTGATCGCGGCATTTATCGTTTCAATATCGTAACGTATCTGCTCCATGATCTGATTTGTAGGTTCAAGTGTAAAAACGGCTGACGGCGATTGTATTTTTCTTTGTATCATGTCAAGGTTTGCTTTTATAGTCTGTTTGAGCAGCTGCATATTTCCCAAAAGCAGACGGTGGTCGGCTTCCGGAAAACGGTTCTGTTCCCTGACATTATCCTGCAAAGGGATATACATTTCGTTCGCAGCGCTGCGGTATCTCTCATAATACTGTTTTAACTGCAAGATCTGTTTTTCGTATTCCTCGTCAAAGCAGGCAATAAGCTGTTCCTCAAAGTCATTCGGAATAGCCTGCTGACAATAGGGACATACATTGCCGGCAGAGTGTGAGAACTCATCGTGTCCCCTCCTCACCCAATCAAATGCGCCTATTTTCTTGATAAAACGCGAGAAAAGAGAATCACCGCTGCCGATAAAGGGCGTACTCATAAGCTCTATTCCGCGCAGACTATCCAACACATTTACATCACGAATATTGCTGTATTTTCTGAACGAAACGGTTTCTTCGGCAAATACCGTGTCGTAAAGTTTTGCAAGCTCATTGAAATTATAGGATACCGGTTGGGAATTTAAAACGGCTTCGGCAAATTTCTGTTTTGTTTTCTTATTTGAAAGCGCCTTTCCAAAGCGATTTCGAAGAGTTTTTGTTTCATTCCAGCAGCTGTTCCGAAATCTGTCCTGTTCTTTTTCGGACGCTTCCTCAATATCCCGAATCGCTTCCTGCAAACCCGAAAGCTCGGAATCGCAGCCGAGCAGACGGTCTTTCAGAGTTATTATCCTTTCATATACCTGGGAATTCCGAGAACTTAAAGTGATTATCCCCGGTATGCTTGTGTACAGTCCGATGGTATCGTCAACAAAATCCCGGTCAAAAACATGGATGGTACAATCGGAAGATGATAAACTTTCAGAAAAATCAACAGTTTCATGATCTCGTAAGGTATGTGCAAATGTTGATTTTCCCGAGCCATTTCGTCCAATAAAAATATTGACATTCACAGGAACGAATGTTTCGTTACAAAAAAATCTTTTCGGAAGAATAACACTCTTGATAAACGAAGACATGAAAACGCACTTCCTTTATAATGAAATGGAACTCCTTTTACATATTGTAACACAATTTGCACAATAAGTCAAGAATAATACGAGATATTTTATTATAAAGATGCAGACAATTGAGCATGAATCGCATATTTCCAAGATATGCTTTTTCGTTTCACAGACGTTATATAATAACAAACGATATTTGTCAGTGAGAAATCATAAAAAATAACGCAATTTACAATCGTCACCTTGTTCACATTAATAGAGTGAAGGTGGAATATCGAGCGTAAAATGTGGAATTGAGATAGGCTAGTGTGTAATAAACGAACACATTTCCCGACCGAAATTCCACATATCACACCTATTATTCCACGCTCGTTATATCGCTTCGTCAAAAAGCCGCGATATAATAAAGACACGGTAAATTTAATATGATATTCGCACTGGCGAATCTTTATATAGTATGAAACGCAGTTTCATACAGCTGACCAAAAAAATCTTTGTTGGCTTGATAAAATGCACCCTGCGAAGCCTAAAGGTAGTGGTATGTCACTTTGGAGATACGCCTTATTTTATACCAAATTTTATAGGGAGTTCGTGAGGTGTTGCCTTAATCCCAAAAAGGAAAATTAGCGATTGTAGCTTTTGCAGAGTTCTTTATTTCTGACATTTTATCTCCAATGTTACCCATAGTTTCCGAAGCTTTATCTCCGATATTATCAAATGCTTCGGCGGCTGAATCCGCCACACCGGATAAGGTATCCTTCACATCACCTGCGACTTTGACGGCAGCATCACCGATATTACCCGCTATCTCACTGCCCTTTTCAATTACGGCATCGGCATTCTCTGATACAAATTCAACCGTCTCCTGATACGCCTTTACTGCAACGGCACTTCCCGCTGTTGCGCCTGCCATACTGCCGACGACTGTTCCGGCTGGTCCCACTACCGAACCCGCGGCGCCGCCCAATGTACCTCCGATCGCACCTCCGATGACCCTTGCGGCATTTTCACCGAGATTGTAAGCAAGTTCTTCTCCGCTAACCTCGCCGTCAATATATCCTTTGACATCATCGTAGGATTCAACGCCCATCGTGATAACTGCGGCAGGTATAGACGAACCTCCGGTGATTTCGGTCACAGCGCCTGTGACATATCCTATTCCTCCTGCTATAACTGTGTCTTTGGCAGTATCTTTGAGAGCTTCTGCTCCGCTTATTTCACCATCGGCGTATTTCTTTATATTCTCGACACCCGAAACGGCTGCTGTCAGCATCGTAGCGCCTTTTGCCGATGACAGACCTGCTTTATGCGCTCTTCCTGCTTGAACCGATAACATAGCTTCTTTCGATGAAACTGTACTTGGTTCAAGCATTTCGTCGAGTTTTTCCAGCTTTTCGACCTTACTTCTCAGCTTTTCCGCAGTCGATGTTTTTTCATCTGCCGATACTCTGTCTATCTGACTTGACAAAGATTCTTTTTTCTCGGCAATTTGTTTTTTTACATCATCATAGAAATCTTTTGGAATTTCCAGCTTGTCAACCTTTCCGCTTTCGATATACTTTTCAAATTTTTTGGAAGTAAGCTTGCTAAGACATTCTTCAGGAGTTTTGCCAACAAATTTAGTCTGAACTCTATCAATTACCTTTCCGTCTTTCACACGAATTTTATCTACATAAGGATCATTGGTTTTGGCAAATTCACCTTTAAATTGTTCCCTTAGGTGTTCGGGCAGATCATCAACACGGTAGGTCTCAACTCCTGTACCGTTTTTTATAGCTTCCACATTCTCTTTAGCGGTGCCGATTACCTCTGCTGCCCAGCCTGCCTGTTGTTTGAGATTGGAATATCTGTAATCGCTATTGACCTTATGGCTGGTTATCTCATCAAGTCCCAGACATTTATTCCCGAAAGCGTCTGTTCCGTTCCATATACCCTTTGCGGTTTTAAGGATTGCAGGGCTTTCTATATTACCAATGCCAAACTTGCTGAATACAGAAGTCTCCAAAGCCTTGTCAGTTACAGATAACCCCTTGCTTTCGCAGTCAAATCCGCTAAACGCCTCGTGAAGTGAGCTTAGCTTTCCCTGCAAATCAAACGAACCCTGCGCAACTGCGTTTTTCTCAAAAGTATCAATTGTCATTCCTATCCCCCTCCTTAACCGAAGTAATAACAAAGCAAACAGCCTTGACCTGTTCGTCCGCCGTATCTTTCAGCTTATCCTTAACGAGCTTCACAAGCTCGTCGGGCGAGTCTATCTTCTGTATGTTTTTATCTGTTATGCCGAGTATATCCCGCAGCAGCTTTCCGACGTCCGGGAGCTGTCTTTTCTGCCATTCGATCTGACCTTCAAGTATCTCGTACTGCTCGATCAGGGTTTCAAGCAGTCTGCGGTCTTTTCTTGATAATGTCAGCACACGGAGCGATGCCGTGAGCGTTTCTGCGGGAAGCGCTTCGCCGCCGAACCATTGGTGCATTATCATTCTTGTGAGATTCGTGCGGGCGGTCTTTTCGGTGAGTATCGCGGTTTTGCCTTCGTATTTGTATTGCTCCTCGCGCACGTTCGCTTTGTTTATCATAGTCAGCACGGGCTTCACCCAGTCGTTCTGATAAACTACCGCCACTCCGCTCGGCAGCTTCGCTATCTCGCCCACCTGTTCCTCAGTTAGTCCCATCGACCTGCCGACTGCCTCGCGGTCGTTTGCTTCGGGAGTGCGGAGTATGATCTTTGTGTTGGTGTTCTTGATCGCCGAAATGTCCACCGACGTGGGCGACTGATCGACGATCACAAATCCCTCGCCGTAGGTGCGTATTTCGGCTATCGTGTTCGTGAGCATTTCTACGGATTTGCCGATAAGCTCCGAAGCCCCGCCGCCCGATGTATTTTTCAGCAGATTGTGTGCCTCTTCAAGCACGGTGATGTGCGTGCAGCCCTTGTTGTTTTCGGTCTTGCAGTCAACGCGGTGTTCGTTTAGGATATACACCATTAGCCCCATGATGAGCGCCTTTGTCTCCGAGGACTTAACGCGGCTGATGTCGAGTATGCAGTTCTCGTCGAATATCTTTTCATACGGCGTCTGCTCGCTTGTGAAGATGTATTTGTTCAGCCCGACCGTCAGCGACCGCACACGGGTAATAAGTGCGCCGCGATAGTTTGATTTTATGTCCGAAGCGTAGTCCGACTCGCCGATAAGCTCGTCAAGCTGTTCAGCGAGTATCTCAAAATCGGGGTATTCGGGCTTGTCGCTCTCGCAGGTAGATGAACCCAGGTCCCAGCCTACCGATTCGTAAGCCCGGAGTATTGCGTCCTTGAAGAATGCGGGCATGGCGTCGTACATCGGCCAGCATACGCTGAATATCTCCACAAGTCCGTCGATGTGTTCGAGAACGTGTATCGAATCGGGGAACCTGAACGGATTTATGTTGATAAGCTCGGCAACATTGGGATTTGTGGAGTAAACATTCACGTCCTTCCAATTCCCGAAAACGTCCTTGTATTCGCCCTTCGCCGGCTCGATAACAAGGAACGGGATATTGTTCTGATGAAGCTCCGCGAGCATCTGATATACCGTGTTGCTCTTTCCGGAGCCGGTAGAGCCTGTTATGAACGTGTGCATATTAAGGCTCTTGTTGTTCAGCTCCACCACCTTGTCGGTTATCTGCCCGAGATCGAATACTCTTCCGAGGGACATTCGGTCGGCGGGGTCAGTGGATTCTGCTTTGCCTATCAGCTTGTATTTGTAGACTTCCTTGCCGAATTCGGCGTGCTCGACAACCGGCAGTCCCGGCACGGTCGCTCTCGGCAGACCGAGATGGAGCCCAAGTTCCTTGCCGCTTATCGAAGTTGAAGCGTCGGTCATAATGCCGGTACTGCCGCTGCCGCCGTAGTAAAACTGCGGGTGCGCAAACCTCGAAAGATAGGTCGTGAGATCGTCGAATGAACCCTGTATGTAAGGGTCGTTGCTGCGCCATGAATTAATCGCCGAGACCTCGCGCCCCGATTTTTCGCCGTTCATCAGCGAACGGTAGTTGCTCGCGGCTATCTCCGAAGCGGACATATCGTCGGAAATGAAATACCCCGCTATGTTCCACATACCGTAGCTGTCGAATTCGTTTAGCCGCAGCAGCGATTCGTCAATGAGCTTCAAAAGATCGGCTACTGCTTTGTTTTCGCTCGTGGTCGTGGTGCTTTTCGATGTGGAATCGGTGGTCTGTCCGCTTGGCGCAAGAGAGCCTAAGAATCCGCTGAACTGCCCCATGATCTGCCCGCCGACCATAGCGCCGCCCGTCACGCCGACTCCTCCGGCAGACGCGCCAAAAACAGCTCCGCCGATAACGCCCGCAAGAGAAGCGACCGCGCCGCCCAGCATGGCGGCTTTCTGTTTTCCGCTCATCTCGAAAAACGACTTGCTGCGGGAGGTAGAGGTGCTTTCATTGTCCGTGATCTGAATGCTTTTCAGCGGCGAGAGCTTGGTATATATGTCCTGATAGGTCTTGCGGAGTATCTGCACCGACTGCGGGGACTGATTATCGGCGATGATTATGCCGATATACTGCTTGCCGCTCAGAGCCAGTGCGAGCTTTTCAAGCCCCTGCACAAAATGCTCGTCGCCCTTATCCTCCGACGACTTGCTCGTGCCGACTACGCTTACCGAAGCCACGTTGTGCTGTCTGTTGATCTTTTCGGAAAGCTGCGCTATCAGATGTCGGCTCTCGTTTTCTATCTTTATGCCGGGAAAGTGTCCCACAAGCGTATTTTTGAGCGTATCGCCGAGAGTGACCGTCGAACGCTTTTTCGTGCTGTCCTTTTCGTTGTTGCGCACGCCGAGATAAAAATTTGTATTTATCCCGTCGGAGTCGATTATGATAAACACCGAAGCGTTATACGTTGAAAGCGTATTGAAAACGGTGGTGAATTTATCGGTGGCGGGCTCGCCCTTGTGGTATACCATTTCCGTTATGCGGTAAAGCCTTACATTGTCGATAAGGTAGCTTTCGAGCGGTTCAAGAGCGTCAAGGGGAACTATCTTCATTTCGGTAAGCCTTGCAAGATACTTTTTGCGAAGTCCCTCCTCGATTATTTCAAGCCTGTTCTCCGCTGAAATCTCTTCCGCGGGAATAACGGAAACGGAATCGTCCGCGTAACGTATGGGCTGTAAATCATTCATTTTTATCAGCTCCGTTCTATACTTTCCAGCCGCTCCCGAAAACGTTCGAGCCACTTGTTGTCCTTTTGCAGCAGCTTTTCCGATTCGGAAAGATTTGCCGCCGCGCTGTCTCTTGCTTCGGTCTGACGTTTCAGCAGTTCTGTAAGCTTGTTATGATATACGTCTGTCAGACAGTTTGAATAGTTTATCAGCAGGATGTGCTTGTCCATTATGATCTTTTTTATCACCGGGGTAATTACATTTATCATATGTTCTCTCCATGCCTGATAATAGTATGTAGTCACAAGCGTTGGCGGCTGGTCGGCGTTTGCTTCGGCAGACCTGAAAAGCTGTCCTATAAGAGAATTCTTCTGCGTGACATACTGTTCTTCTTTAAGCGCGAGCAGGCTGCTTACCTGATCTTGCAGCTGTTCTGCCGGGGTGTCGGCAGAGAAGGGAATTCTGTCGGCAAAGTTCTCGTCAAGCCGGGCTTTTTTGTAAAGCCTTATATATTCCTCACGGATCATTTGAGCGTTGATTATTGCGGCATTGTCAAGTTCGGCGCAGAATTCAAAGAAAGCTCTGTTCATCATTGCATTGAAATTCAGGGCAGCAGTGTGAGCCGCTTCGCTGTCGGTGATCTTGGTCTTTCTGCTTTCCCAGCCGGAAATTTTAGCTTTAAGATCATCGGCAAGCGCGGTAAATTCGGTGGGCATCTGCACCGTGCCGTGAGAAACGATCTCGTTATCGGTGTCCTTTATGCGCTTTATGCTGTCGTCAAGAAAATCGATCCTGTCGTGAACGGCGTCGCCTTTCAGAGCGTGCCGCTTGCTCTCCTGCCGCTGATGATCGTCAAGCTTGTCAATGGCAGTGCCGAACGCTTTTATCGCCGCCGTTATATAGTCGCTGAACGGATAGATAAGAAAATACTTTCGCACAGCCGCGTCGTTTATCCCCGAAACGACATTCGGAGCGCTTATACCAAGGTCTTCGATAAGTCGGACGGTCTTTTTGCGTTCGAGCGAGCCGTCTATCATAAAGAAAAGCTGATCGTCGCGGACATCCTTGCGCTCCCGCAGAGTGCGGAGATCGTTCTGTATCAGATCAAGGCTTTCTGCGGAAACGCCGTAGAGTATAGGCGTATGGGTAAGGTCGGTACATTTCAGCTCGGCAATATCGGATACATTCTCGGCTGAAACGTCCTTGAGCTTTGATTTCTGCGGCTCTCTGTGGATTATCACACAGGTATAATCGCTGTCAAAAAGCTCGGTATACTCTATGCGGAAGGAGTCGTAATCAAAGATCTCACAGCGGTTCTTACCCAGCCATTCAAGAAGATCGCGTATGCGCTCGATCTTCACTTCGCGGCATTCCAGCTCGTTTTTCAGAAATACCGTGACTTCTTCTTCGGAAACACCTGCCGCTCTGAACGCCGCCGTGATCTCGTCACAGTCAAGCTCCGTCCCCGAAAAATCAAGCTCGAAATAATAGCCGTTCATTTCGTCGTGAAATATCTGCGGAAGCTCGGTTATCCAGTCCTGCAAAACGATGTGCTGATACTTTTCGATAAGGCTGTTGATATGCGGCGGCTGACCGTTGAAGGTCACATTTATCTCCATTAAATACGGGTTGTAGCTTAGTTCGGCTTTTATCATACGCTCACCTTCCAAAGATATGGATTATATCATTATTGTACCATAAAAATGCGGAAATGTAAATGTTACATCAGACATATCCAATAAGAATTTACATATTATTAATATGTTTTTATGCAATAATGATATATCGCTTACATCGCCCCGATAAGCTTGTTTTCTATCCTGAGCGTCACTATCAGATAATAAGCGTCGTCCGCGGGCGTTAGCTTCGTCTCGTCGATAGCGTCGATCCTGTCCGACCATTCCTCCATTTTCGCCATCATAGTAGTGTAGTCGTTCAACATCGCCATCATATCGCCCTCGCCGGAGGTGTACTTCTTCATGAACGCAAGGTAGTCGTCGTAGAACGCTTCATAAGCGTCCATCGTAGCTTTAAATTCCGGCGTCACGAGCGAGTAATTTCCGTTCTGTACTTCGTTTCTTATTTCTTCGGGTGTCGGTCCCTGTTCCGTGGTGGTGGTCTCCGGGGTGGTCTTTTTGGCTGCGGCGGTAGTTTCGGGGGCTGTTGTTGTCTCGGTCGTTGTGGTGGTCGTTTCGGTCGGAATTGCCGATGTGACAGTGGTCTCGGCGGCTTCGGGAACGGTTTTCTGCGCTTCCGTTGTTGTCACCATTGCGGTGTAGCTTTTTACCTGTTCCCGAAGCTCCTTGCTCCTGTTTGAGCATTTGTAGAGCGGGACGGCAATGCAGATCACGAGCACGATCAATCCTAATCCTCTTTTCTTGCCTTTCATAGTCATATCCTCCTTTGCGGTCGTGGTTGGCGGTTTCCGTGACTTAATTATATCACGGCTCCGCGGGAGGATATAAAAACCGATTCAAATACAAAAAGCATGCTCGTGTTGAACCTGCTTTCTCTCAAATGACTTGTTCTCTTTTCTTGTTGGGAATCTCGCGGAAGATGCCCTGTTCACGGTATTTCTCATTGATACTGTCAATTTCCGCGATAAGCTCACGGCATTTTTGCATATTATTTATGGCAAGATATATGTCCAACAGGCACCGAAGCAGTTCCGCCCGCTTATCAATGTAAGGCAGTATATCGGGATATTTCTTGCAGATTGACACGGCTTCCTCTATTTTGTCGGTGGACATTTGCAGCTCACCGTGATAATAAAAGCAATTCGCCGCCGGGATATGGATAATGTCGATAAGCTCCAAATCTGTCGAAAAGACTTGCCTTGCTATCCGCTCCGCCTGCCCGATCAGTTCTTTGACTCTCTCATTATCGGGCTCGGCAAGCGTGTAGTACCATGCCGAAACCATGCAGTAATAGCCCCGGTTCTTGCAGTATTCCGGCTCAAATTCGTCAATAAGTTCGCGCACCGTGTCGAGCAGCTCGGCGGCTTCGGCGTAGTATTCGGGCGTGCTTCGTATCATCACGTTTGCCATGTCAAGACAGTATTTTGTAAGATAATTCGTGCTGCGGCAGTCGCTTGATTGCGACATTTCGTCTATCGAAGAATCCATTGCATCGAACAGCTTTTCAAGCAATTCGGCTTCGCGGTCGTTCTCGGGATAGTAAGCTCCGCCGATCAGCGTATCGTAATAGCAGCCCAGCATATCGAAATAAATGCCGTTGACGATGTGCCTTTCGTGCCGCGCCCTGTAAATGTCAGCCTCACGCAGGATATTCTTTATCTGCACATCGTTCGCCATGCCGACATAAATGTCGATCATTTTTTTGTGCCGGTCCATGACCATCACATCTTCCGCAGACCAGTCCCAATGGCACACAGTCTCGGCGATCACGGGGTGCAGGCGCACACGCTCGTCGGCGTACAGCCAGCCCTCCGCGCAAAGCTCCTCAATAGTTTCACTTTCAATTTCAGGAAAGAATTTCTGCAAAAGGCTCTGTTCAAGCCCGCGCAAATTCAGCAGTGACAGCACTTTGAGTGTGAGCCTTGCCGCGTCGCTCATGTTGCCCGCGTCGAACAGCGCCGTGACGATCGCGGAAAGCGTGTCGTAGACCTCCTCGCCGTCCTTAACGTTGCCAATCTGCTCGCACGAAAAGCGCGAAAAGCCGTGTTCGTGTATCAGTCCGAAAGCCGTGTGAATGCCCAGCCGCCCCGCCGCTATTTGCCGTGCAATAAGCTCAATGACAAGTGTGTGTCCCTGCACGAGCTCGATTATCTCCTCGAAGCAGGTTCGCTCCTCCCTCGTCATGGAGCGTTCCAGATTGAGCGTGATAAGCCTGAAAAGCTCTGTCATATCCGTGATCGCCATGACCTCCATGAACGGAAAGCTGTTCTTCGGCGGCTGATTTCTTGTTGCGATTATCGTATCATAGCCGCAGTCGATCATGCGGCTGATGTCCTTTGTAAGCTTTCCGGTGAAGTTGTCAAGCACGAACAGTACCCGCTTTTCGCCGCAGATACGCTTAAATGCTGTGAGCTTTCGGGCGAAATAATCTGTGAGAGGTTCGCCTTCCTGCCGCGAAACGGTGCTGATCTGCAATTGCATATCGTCGCATAATGTGTGCTTAAAATCACCGTCATATTCGAGGTATGTGATAACGTCATAATCGGTCTTGTGCCGCGAAATATAATTCTTGATAAGTGTGGATTTTCCGATACCGCCCACGCCCGTGACATACAGCACGGGATTATGCGAAAGACTTTCCGCGATGTCTTTAAGCTCGGTTTCCCTGCCGACAAAATCAGGCGAAACGGCGGGCAGTTTCGGGATAACATAGTCCTTCTGATTCAGTGCTTCGGTCAGTTTGCCGAGAAGCCTTGCAACTTCGTTAACGCTCCCGAAGCGGTTAGCCGCAGACGAGCGAATCGTGCCGCGGAAAATGCGGGGAAAAAGCCTCTGCACGTCGGGGCGGTCGGTATATTTTCGATACTCGCGACGACATTCGGCAAACGGATATTTCGAGAACCCGCGATGCTCGGTATCGGTGGAATGCCTGCCGAAAAGCATATAGAAAACTATCTCGCCGACGGTATAAATATCTGCGGCGGTGCCGATCTTCGCGGTGGCGTAGGGGTTCAGCTGTTCGGGCGCCGCCCATTCGCGAGTATAGGAAAATAGCGTGCTTGCCGACGTGATCTCGCGCACGCTGTCAAAGTCGATGAACTCCACGATCTGAGTTATTGTATCATCGGGCGCATTTTGCAGGATAAAGATATTTTCGGGCTTCAAATCAAGACAGAGATACCCCGCCTTGTGATAATAGCCCACGGTCTTTGCTATCGTTTCGCATATCGCCATATATTGCGGCAGGGTCAGATCGAGCTTGTCAAGTGTAGTTCCGCCGAAGCAAACAACGTCGATATACGCCGTGCCGTTCGCCTCAAAGATGCGGCTGACGGGCGGGATCTGATTGGTGAGCGCAGACCGCTGACGTATTTCATTCTGCGCCCTGCCCGAAGCAATAAATCGCGCTTTGCCCGCGTCAAAATAATCATTGCTGCGGGGCGAAAACTCTTTCAGTATGCACTTTGTTGTCAGCCCGCCGCTTTCACATTCGGCGAGGTAAGCGACCGCGTTCGCACCGCTGCCGAGCATTTCAAGCACTGTATACCGCCGACCCTCTGAGGCAAACTCGCTGCCGTTTTTCAGCATAGCACCGACCTCCTTTCACCCTTATTATACACGATTTTGAGCGCAGATATAAAAATCAATTCCGCCCGCCGCGCACAACGCCGTACAGCGCGTCGATGGGGTCATAGGAATTGGCGCACCATAACATCAGGCAGTCGAACGGGTGGCGGACGTACAGCTGCGCGAACCCGCAGGAGATCAGCACGGCGTTCAGTTCGTCGCAGAAGTCCAACAGGTTCCGGTTGATGGTCTGCGGGGCGGCGTTGTCGGCTTCATAATAAAAGTTATAGAATTTCAGCAGCATGAGCGTTTTTCGGAGAAGGTCGTAGGAAGCTGTCTCGCCGTTCACTATCTTACCGAGAGTAACATCGTTTGGCAGTGATTCGGTGAAGCGCCTGGGAAGTCCGCTGTCCTTTATCTTTCTGCCCGAGCCCTGATACTTTTCTCCGAGCAGAGCCTCGATGGTCATGCTGCCGAGCCTTTCAGTAGAGAGTATGCGGTCGGATTCGTATTTCACAAGACGTTCCCGCACGATGTCTAATTCGCGTTTTATGATACACCTCGCAAGCTGGAACTGCTGCTCGTTGCCGTAGCAATGTTCAGAAAGAAAGCGCAGGAACTTGTCATCGTCGTCTGTTCCGAGTATCGTAGAAATGATCTGAGAGGTAGCCGTGTGGGCGTTCTCCTGCGGCACAAAGCCCATCGACTTTTCAAGCATTTCCGCAGCCGAGGAATAGGGCTTGCCGTGATACAGGCAGTACATGAACACCGCGTCGGTTTTTGATTTCGCGTTGAACGGCAGAGTCAGGAAGTGCTTCTGAAAGAAAACCGCTGTCTGGCGAAAATCCATTTCGAGCGCATAGCAAAGTTCGTAATTGTTGCGACGGTTGGTCACGCTGGGAGTGGTGCCTTTTATCCATTCCTGCACGGTTCTCGGGCAGGTAAAGCCGAGAATTTCTTTGTAGCGGCGTTTTATCTCTGTGAGCATTAATTCCGTATCGCCTGCGGTACAAGTCGTGCCGAGCTGCGTGAGCCTTGCGGACAAGCCTTCGAGGAACACGGGGCGGGTGTCTATCTCCAATGCTTGTTTGATACCCGCAGAAATGTCCTCCGCGCTTTCGGAATCGGCAGGCTCGCCGAAGCAGGTTGATTCGTATATGATCTCGGTGTATTCGTCGCGGGGGAGGTCGGGGGTGGTGTTCAGA
>CACYSH010000061.1:18190-33085 GCA_902776945.1 uncultured Ruminococcus sp. | reverse complement strand
CTCGTGCGCCGCGATCTCGAGCTCGGGCGCCTCGCCGTGTGGCTCCAGAAGGCTAATGAGCTTTCTGGCAATCTGGTTGATTGACGAGATGAGAGGGGTCTTCCTGCAAAAAGGTCGAAAGGAGAGCGGAGAGGATCCTGGAGCGGATGGCAGTGAAAACGGAAGGGATCTTCTTTACATAGGACTCTTTTTCTTTGTGTCCTGCAGCACAGTCTACGGGCTCTCGCAGCTGGCCGGGTGGCTTCGCACAGATTACTCTTACGGCGGTGTGATCCTGATCGTGCTCCTGTACGTCCTGCAAAATTACAGAATTCCGGCCTTGTTCATTTCGTGGGCATGGTTGTCGTGGTATAATAAAAACGAGCTGTTTTCTCTTCCGGCCTTTTATTTACTGGCTTGTTATAACGGGCAGCGCGGAAAACAGCATAAATATCTCTTTTATATCTTCTATCCGGCGCATCTGCTGATCCTTTATCTTGTGCGCAGGCATTTTTACGGTATTTAAGAAATCAGGATCTGCAGCGAAAGAACCTGATCATTTTGCTGCAGGTCCTTGCTAATCAGAGCCACTACGCCCGGGGGTGTTTTGCCCGGAAGGAGGTAAGCATGGTACTGCAATTTGTCGGGGCTGATCATGAGGTGACAGGGAGCTGCCACTATCTGCAGGTTGGAAACAAGAGCATTTTGATCGACTGCGGTATGCGGCAGGGAGGCATGAAGTTTGAGAACGTGCCCATGCCTGTTCCGGCGTCAAAGATCGATTTCGTGATCGTGACACATGCCCATATCGATCATACGGGCATGCTGCCGAAACTCTATAAGGATGGTTTCCGCGGCCAGGTTGCCGCCACGGAGGCAACGGCCAGTCTGTGCGACATTATGCTCCACGATTCTGCACATATCCAGACGATGGAGACGGAGTGGAGAAATAAGAAAGAGAAGCGCATCGGAAATGAGGAACCCTACGAGGCCATCTATACGATGGAAGACGCTATGAACCTCATCCGCCTGATCGCGCCATATGAATACGGGAAGATCTATACCCTCTGCGAGGGAGTCCGCTTCCGTTTCACCGACATCGGGCATCTGCTGGGATCCGCCAGCGTTGAACTCTGGCTGACCGAGGGACGCACGGAAAAAAAGATCGTCTTCTCCGGGGACATCGGCAATAAGGATCAGCCTCTGCTCAAGGATCCCGCTTTTACGGATACGGCAGACTATGTTGTGATGGAATCCACCTACGGCGACCGTCTGCATGAGGGAGACTGGGCTCCGCCTGTCGAGGAGCTTGCCGATATTCTCAGGGATACTTTTTCCAGAGGCGGAAATGTCGTGATCCCCTCTTTTGCGGTGGGCAGGACCCAGGTCATGCTCTATTATCTGCGCCATATCAAGCAGAACAACATGCTTCCGGAGTACAAAAATTTCCCTGTCTACGTGGACAGCCCGCTGGCTGTGGAGGCCACGGAAATATTTGTTGAGAACGAAAAAGAATGCTATGATGAGGAGGCTCTTGACCTGATCCGGAAGGGAATCAATCCCATCACATTCCCCGGGCTCCGGCTTACAATCTCGACGGAGGAATCCAAGGCCATTCTGGAGGATGACGATCCCAAGGTCATTATCAGCGCGTCCGGTATGTGTGACGCGGGCCGCATCAAGCATCACTTAAAGCACAATCTCTGGAGACCGGACAGCACCATCCTTTTTGTCGGCTACCAGTCCGCCGGGTCTCCCGGCAGAAGGATCCTGGATGGCGCTGAAGAGATCAAGATCTTTGGTGAGCCTGTGGCAGTCAAGGCGAAGATCGAGAGCCTTAAGACCCTCTCGGGCCATGCGGACAAAAACGGCCTTCTGGAATGGCTGGAAGGCTTTATCCGTTCTTACGGCGGCGCGGTAATAGCCGTTCCCTAAACCGTGATAAGAGGCGCAGTTTCGTATGCCGATACCCTCCGCGAAAAGCCTGTCGTCAAGCCCCTCCGCGCCTTTGAAAAGCAGATAATTCACGGCGGACGGAAAGACCCTGTACCCGAGAGCATTAAGCCGTTCGGCAAGAAAGGCGCGTTCCCTGCCGATAAGCGCGACCGTTTCGGCGGCGTAGGCTTTTTCATCGAGAGCCGCTATCCCCGCCGCCTGCGCCGGTGCCGAAACGCTCCAATACTGACCGCTCCCGCGAAGCCTTTCAGCCGCGCCCGCGCTCCCGCAGACCGCGTAGCCCAGCCGCAGCCCCGCCATGCAGTATAGCTTTGTAAACGAACGCAGTATGATGACATTTTCGTTCATGAACTGCGCGGCGGTGAATCTGCCGCCGTTTTCGGCAAAGCTCAGAAAGCATTCGTCGCAGATAAGCATTATCCCGTTGTCAAGGCATTTCCGCGCCGCCTTTTCAAGAATCGCAGTCGGAGTGATCTGTCCGGTGGGATTGTTAGGCGAGCAGATGAACGCCATGTCCATATCCGGTGTAAGCTCGTCAAGAAAGATTTCGTCCGGCAGAAAGCCGTTTTCTTCATAAAGGATATGCTCCCGCACGGTGCAGTCTGTCTCGCGCAGAGCCTTTGCGTATTCCCCGAATGTGGGCGCGGTAATTACGGCTTTGGCGGGCTTAAAGGCGTGTACTGCGCGGTAGATAACATCGTCCGCGCCGTTCCCGCAGACGATGTTCTGCGGCGATGTTCCTTCGGCGGCGGCTATTTTTCCGGCAAGCTCGGTACACAGAGGGTCGGGATAATTCTCCCACGCGCCGGAATTATCTGTTACAGCCCTGCGCACGCTTTCGGGCATACCGAGCGGATTCAGATTCACGGAAAAGTCGAGAAACCCGCTGACCGCCGTGATTATCCCGCCATGCTCCTGTATCATAAGTTCAGCCCCCCGAAAACAAGCGCCCGAAAAGCGCAGACTATCACGAGCATCAGCGCCGACGAAGCGTACATCAGCCGATTCGCCCGACGTATATCGGCAGGCTCTATCGGGCGGTCGTTGTCGCCGATATACGGCTTTTTGTGCAGCTCGCCGAAATACCATGCGTCCCCCGCCAGCCGCAGATGAAGCGCACCCGCACAGGCGGATTCCGTCTGCGCCGAATTGGGACTGTCATGCCTGCGGCGGTCGCGCTTCCAGATACGGTAAGCGTTTTTTCCGTCCATTCCCAAAGCCGGACACACCGCCGCCATAAACAGCGCCGTTAGCCGCGACGGGATATAGTTCAGCAGATCGTCAAGCCTTGCCGCGAAGAAACCAAGCTCGGCGTAGCGCTCGTTCTTGTAGCCTATCATCGAATCCATAGTGTTGACGGCTTTGTAAAAGAACGCTCCCGCCGCGCCGCCAAGCCCCATGAAGAAAAGCGGAGCCGTCACGCCGTCGGAGGTGTTTTCCGCGACAGTCTCGACTGCGGCTCTTATAATGCCGTCGCGGTCAAGCACGGCGGTGTCGCGCCCGACTATCATCGAAACTGCCGCCCGCGCTTTTTCGGTATCGCCGCTTTCCGCCGCCCGACAGACCTTCATGCTCTCGTCGCGGAGATTCCTTGCCGCCAGCATATAACAGCACAAAACGCTTTCGGCAGCCACACCGAGCGCAGTATGCAGCTTGTAGCACAGAAACAGCAACACCGCCGGAATGATCGTGGAAATCGCGATAACCGAAAGCGCCAGAAAAACGCCGCCCACTTTCAGATCATTAAAACGCTTTTGCACAAAGTCTTCCATGTGCTTTATCAGATTGCCTATTGCACGGACAGGGTGCGGAATGTTGTAGGGGTCGCCGACGATCGCGTCAAGCAGAAAACCAGTTATCAAGGGCAGAATGGGTATAAGGTATTTCATATTTTCTCCGTATCGGTTATTTTTTCTCCGTTAAATTCGCAGCGGAAGCCGTGACCGTTTGCGCATTGCCAGTCGAAATATTCTTTGTGGGGAACGGCAAAGCGGCTGAGTACCGACATTATCGTGCCGCCGTGTACCACGAATGCGGCGGTTTCCGCGCTGCTGAATCTGTCCATTATCTGTAAGAATCCGCCGCAGCACCTTTCACGGAATCTGTCGGGCGATTCTCCGTTCGGAAAAGGCAGCGTACCGCCGCTGTCTATCCATTTCTGATAGCGTTCGTCGCCGTTCAGCTCGGCGTAGTTCTTCCCCTCGAAATCCCCGAAATCGCATTCGCGCAGGTTTTCGCAAAGGACAGGCACCTGTCCGGGAAAGATCAGCGCCGCAGTCTCGGTGCAGCGCTTCATCGGACTGCAAACAAGCAGCTCGCAGCGAGGCAGACTGACGGAAGTTAGCTGTCCGATACCCTCGCGGCAGAGCGGCTCGTCAGTCCTGCCGATGTAGCGCTTTTCGAGGTTGCCCGCTGTCATTCCGTGCCGCAGAAAGTATATCCTCACGGAAGTTCCCCTTTTATTGCGGTCGGTATGCCGCAAACCATGCGTATCACGGTATCGGCTTTTGCCGCGATCATGCACCCGCAGCGCCCGCAGTTTTCCCGCCACAGCCGTTCGTCTTTGTCAACAGGCACGATGCCGCAGCCTACTTCGTCCATAATTATCGCGGTCAGTCCGCCGCTCGTGCAGAGCTTTTCCGTGAACGCAACGGGGTCTGCGCCGTCGTTCATCAGCCTTCTGACGAGCTTGTGATAATCCGTTATCACCTGCGAAGCCGTAAGCGCTTCGTAAGCGGCTTTCTCTCCGTCGGAAAAGTCGGTCAAGCCGAGCCTTTCGGCGGCAAAGCGGCGTTTGCCCTGCGCCGTTCCTCCTGTTATGAAAATCACACAATCGCCTCCGTTATTAGCTTTGTCAGTACGAACGCGGTCAGGTACCAAATTTCGCAAAGCTGCTGCGACCAGCCGCAGACATCGCCGGTATATCCGCCGAAATTTTTGTACGCGGTGCGGCGGCAATAGAACAACACAGCGGCGCACACTGCAAGGCAGACCATTCCGCGAATCGGGAACATCACGACCGCCGCCGCCCCCGCGCCCGCGATAAAGGCTGTCTCCATAGCAATCGTTATATTTTGGTGCGAGGGCTGAACAAAGCTGTGCAGAGTCCCCTCCTTTTTCGCCGCCTTGAAGCATACCGCCGAAAGCCCGCTCAAAGCCCGCGAGATAACATATCCGCAGGCAACAGCCGCCGTTTCCTTTACTCCGGAAATGCAGGTGAAAAGCGCCGTCTGCAAAATGAGATACAGACAAAGCCTCATTACCGCGAACGAGCCTATATGCGGGTCGGAAAGTATCTCCAGGCGCTTTTCCTTTCCCGCAAACGACGAAAGCGCGTCGGTAACGTCGCAGAAGCCGTCAAGATGTATGCCGCCCGTCACAAGCACCGGAAGAAATACCGCTGCGGCGGCAAAGATAAGCTGTCCGGCATTAAGCATATCGCAGACAGCCCGCAACAATATCAGCAGCCCGCCGCAGACGGCTCCGACCAATGGGAAGAACCCCAGCGAATACCGCCTGTTTTCTTCTTTCCACTCCACCTGCGGCATGGGTATTCGCGAATACATCAAAAACGCGGAAATGAGCGATCTCAGCACGGCAGTTCTCCCTTCAATACAACAGGTATGCCGAAAACGCATTCTATCACGTTGTCGGCAAAGGCGGCAATGCCGCTGTTTATTTTACCTATCTCGCGGATATATGCGGCGGTGCCTTCGGCGTAGTCAATGCCGTCCGCACCTACCTGAACGGAAACGATAACAAGCTCCCGCACTCTGCCTGCAAGCTGCTGAAGCTCTTTTATTATCTTTTCGGCGGGGCAGATGATATTCTCGCCCGCGAACATCTCATTCGCGCAGAGATTGCCGATACATTCAAGCAGCACGGCGCAATCCTCCGACAGCGGCGCACCCCCGATGTCGGTATACCTTTCGACTGTCTCAAAGCCCTTGTTTTTCCGCTGTTCCCGGTGCCGTTTGATAATTATTTGCGCTTCATCGCCAAAGGGCTGCATGGCGGCAAGGTATATCTTTTTCCCGCCGTATCGGGAAATTATGCTTTCGGCAAGCGAGGATTTCCCGCATTTCGAGCCGCCCGTAATAAGCGTAGTCATTTCTGCTCCACATACCTTTCTATCGAAGTTTCGCCGAATCGGCGGGCGTTTCGGTAAAGACCGAGTGCGCCGTCGAGCAGCGAAACATAAAGCGCCGCGCCTGTACCTTCTCCGAGACGAAGCCCTGCGTTTATTATTGGCGTATTCCCGCACAGTCTGAGCAGACCCTCTGCGGCAGGCTCACGGGAGCAATGGCTCGCCAGCATATACTCCGCGCACAGCGGCTCGATCCCGCAGGCGATAGCGGCGGCGGCGGCAGATATTACGCCGTCAATAATAACAGGAATTTTGTAATACGCGCCGCCAAGAAAAAGCCCGGTCATTCCCGCGATCTCAAATCCGCCGAGCTTTCGCAGGAGCTCCGCCGGAGCGCTGCGGTCGGGACGGTTTATCTCAATGGCGCGTTTTACGGCGGCGGTCTTGCGCAGAAGCCCTTTGGCAGAAAGTCCCGCGCCCCTGCCGATGACGCTCTCCGGCGGCAGATCGAGCAGCACGGCGGCAATGGCGGCGGCAGAGGTTGTGTTGCCTATCCCCATTTCGCCTGTGACAATAAGCCGCGTGCCGTTATCGCGCAGCGTTTTGACAATATCCATTCCCGCCGTTACAGCAAAGCGCAGCTGTTCTTCCGTCATCGCGGCTCCCTGCGTTATGTTACGAGTGCCGCGGGCGGTCTTTTTGTTAATTACCCTGCCGCTGCGGGCATCGTTTGCCATGCCGATGTCAACGGCGATGACATCAATGCCGTAAATATCAGCAACAGCGTTGATGTTCGCTCTGCCCTCCGCTATATCCGCCGCACATTCCGCCGTTACCTCGCTTCCGCACTGGGTAACGCCTTCCGCCACTACACCGTGATCGGCGCACATAATGACAGCCGTGCGGGGCGTGATGATAACATCGGGAGTACCCTGAATGGCTGCTATCTTCTTTACCGCTTCTTCCAGAGTGCCGAAGCTGCCGAGCGGTTTTGCTATGCTGTCCCAGCGCTCCGCAGCGGCGAGATATGCCGCTTTGTCAGTCGGGGAGATATGTTTTATCCTGTCCATGCTTTTCTCCGTATGTTATACACTTTTTCACGAACCGCTCCGCCGCCGTTTTTTCCGCGTACAGGTAGATATGAGGAAACCCCGCGTAAAGTGTTTCGCCGTGATGACAACAGTTGTACTGCACGCCGTTCGTTTTTTCGGCGGCGAATCCGCTGCCGCAGTTCCCACTTTCCCAGTAGTGGAACTCGTGAGCTTTAAGGGTATCGCCGCTTTTGCAGAGAAGCCCGCCGCAGTTTGCCGTCATGGTGATATATCCGAATCTTTGCAGGCGCTCCGTTTTATAGACTTTTCCGCTTATCACGCCCGCCATTTCATAGCTTTTTTCTCCGTCGGAAAGCTCGTCGTGCAGATACATGAATCCCCCGCATTCGGCGATCGTCGGCATACCCGAAAGTATATGCTCTCTTACGCTTTTGAGCATGGAAGTGTTTGCGGAAAGCTCTGCCGCGTAAAGTTCGGGATAACCGCCGCTCAGAATAAGCCCGTCCGCTTCGGGAACAGCTTTGTCTGTGAGCGGCGAGAACCATTCTATCCGGCAGCCCATATCCTCAAGCAGCTCTATACTCTCCGGATAGATAAAGCAGAAAGCCCGGTCTTTTGCTGCGGCAATAACGGGGCGGCGGCTGTTAAAAGAAAAAACAGCCTGAGCGGGTTTTTGCGAATACGCGGGCGCTTGCAAAGCGGTCAGCTTGTCGGTAAGGATATACTCTCCCGCGAGCTTTCCGAGACCGTCGAGCTTTTCACGAAGCCGCTCCGTTTCCGCCGCTGTCACAAGCCCAAGATGACGGCTTTCAAAGACAAATTCGTTCTTCGGCAAACAGCCGAAATATTCCGTGCCAAGCTCTTCGCAGATCCTTTGCGCAAGAGGAATGAGCTTTTCGGGCAGCTTATTGAAGATGAACCCCGCGATATTGTTGGGCTTTCGGTAGTTAAGAAACCCGCTCATGACTGCGCCTATCGAATCGCTCATACCGTTGCAGCCTATCACGACAATTACCGGCGTGTTTGTAACCTGCGACAGCGAATAAGCCGAGCCTGTGCCGCCGTCGTAAAAGCCCATAACGCCCTCGATGACCGTCGTGCCGCGTGAATATCTGCCGAGCAGCCCGCGCAGAGTTTCTTCATTACAGAAAAATCCGTCAAGGTTGTGCGAAGGTATGCCAAGCACGCTGCGGTGAAACATCGGGTCGATGTAATCGGGACCGCATTTAAAAGCGGCGGTGTCGGTGCCGCGTGCTTTCAGCGCCGCGAGCACCGCGCAGGTAACGGTGGTCTTCCCGCAGCCGCTGGACGTTCCCGCTATCAGGAATCTGTTTGTGTTCATATTAGCTTACCTCTGATGATGAATACGGGGTTCTGCGCTCTGAACATGGTGTGTCCGCCCGCACGGCGCGTTTCCGTTACAGCAAGCTGTGTTATGGTTTGATGCCCGCCGTATTCCTCAAAGGCTGCCGCCGCAGTTCCCAGCGTTTCCACCGATACCGCCGAAACACATATATCCGCGCTTTCGTTTCGTTCACGGATAATCTCAAATATCGCTTTGATACTGCCTGAACCGCCGCCGATGAACACCTTGTCCGGCGCGGGTATGCCCTCCGGAAGGTCGGGAAGCTCCGATTCGTATGTGAAAATATTGTCGCAGCCGAAACGCAGCGCGTTTTCGCGGGTCAGCTTTACGGCTTCTTCTTTTTTGTCAAAGGAATACACCCGCCCGTCAGGACAGCGGAAAGCCGTTTCCACCGACACCGAACCCGTCCCGCAGCCGATGTCCCAGCATACCGAATCTTTTTCGATGTCAAGCCCCGAAACGATATTCCCTCTTACGACAGATTTTGTCATGGGTATATCGCCGCGAATGAAGCTCTCGTCGCCAATACACGAGGGAACGTGCCGCAGATGACCGCCGTTCACCGCCGCAAGGCAGCACAGCCTGTCCGTATCAACGCCGCAAAGCTCCGCCGCTTTGCCAAAGGTGATCTTCTCGTCCGCGTAGCCGAGCCGTTCGCCGATGTGAATTTGCACATCGGGCATACCATATTCGCACAGCCTGCGGCAAACATCGGCGGCGGTGACGTTCCCGCCCAGCAGGAAAAAGCACTTTTCGTTCATGCGGACGTTCACTGCAATATTGCCTTCGCGCCCGTGCAAGGAAATGTGTTTCATATTTTCGCATGACAGCCCGGTTTTGGCGCAGAGATAAACCGCTGATGAAATGCCGCATATCGTTTCGGTGTCATATCCGGCAAGCGCCTGACGGAGCTTTGCCGCGCCGCTGAAAAATCCCGTGTCTCCCGAAAGCAGCACCGCCGCCGCGCCGCATTCCTCACGGCTTAGAATATCGCAAATATCCTGCGGAAGATAGGCGCATACTTTTCGTTTGTCCGTATCCGCAAAGGGCGTAAGCATTCGCTCCGCGCCGATAAGCAGCTCAGAAGAATCTATCGCTTCTCTTGCTTCTGCCGTGAGCGTTCTGCCGCCGTCCATGCCTGTTCCGATAAAATATACTTTCATATTTTCACATTCCTCCGCCGGAGCAGCTCGCTTTTTATCTCGCTGAGAGTTGCCCCGTCTTCGTCAGCCCTTGTAAGGGTCAGCAGCATGGCACCGTATTTTTCGGCGGCTTCGGCTTTTTTGGGGTAGCCGCCCGCCGCGCCGCTTTCCTTAGTAACAAGTATTTCCGCATGAGCCGCTTCAAGGTGCCGCAGATTTTCCTCTACGGAAAAAGGACCTTTCCCGCAGATAACCTTTGTTTTATCAAAGCCCAGACTTTCGCAGTATTCCTTTATGCCCTCCGCAGGCAACACCCGCACCCATATCCTTTCGCGGGCGTTTTTCACCGCCGCAAGCTCGGGGAGTGCCTTGCTGCCGAGCGTACAGAGGATATTCCCGTCATGCCGACCGAGTATTTCCACAAGCTGTTCCATACTGTCCGCCGTCATACCGCGAACAGGCACGACCTCGCGCAGCAGCCGCCGATAAGGGATATTTTCGGCACGGCAGGCAGATATGATATTCGCGGTGGCTTCGCGGGCGTAAGGGTGAGTTGCGTCAACGGCAAAATTGCACCCGCTTTCAGCCAAAAGCCCGCGCATACCGCCGCAGTCGAGCTTTCCCGAATGCACCGTCACCCCCTGCGGCAGCAACGAAGCGCCGTATTCCGTGGTGACAGAAACCTCGCAGATTATGCCGTTATCGCGGCAAAATTCGGCAAGCAGCCGCCCTTCGGTGGTGCCGCCGAAGATCATGGCTTTAAGCTCACTCATTGCGGTACCCTCTCGATGTGACCATTTTTCCGTTTATCAGCGAGGTGTCGGAATTTCCGATAAATACCGTTGTGAGCATATCCGTCTGTGTTTCGCGCAGCTCCGCAAGGGTCATCGTCCGCGTTTCCTGACCCTCTCTGCCGATAAGCCGCGCCGTACCGCATACCGTGTCCGCCGGACGGTATTCAAGAAAAATATCGCAGGCGCGTTTAAGATAATCGGCGCGGGTCTTTGAGGACGGATTGTAAAGCACCGTCACCATGTCCGACTGCGCCGCGAAACGCAGGCGCTTTTCTATCTTTTCGCGGGGCGTTAGCAGATCGGAAAGGCTGATTATCGTAACATCATTCGTGAGCGGTGCACCCAGCAGCGCCCCTCCGCTGAAAGCCGCCGAAACCCCCGCGACGACTGTTATATCAACATCGGGGGAATCCGCGCCAAGCTCAATGGCAAGCCCCGCCATGCCGTAAAGTTCAGGGTCGCCGCTGCAAACGAGCGAAACGGTCTGCTCCCTTGCTTTTTCCAGCGCGATCAAAACCCGCTCCCTTTCGCGGCGCATTCCTGTGGAAAGATATTCCTTGTTCGGGAAAATGTCCTTTAGCAGCTTGATATAGGTGTCGTAACCCACTATCAGCCCGCTTTCGAGCAGGGCGCTCCGTGCGTCGAGGGTCATACCGCCGCTGTTTCCCGCGCCGAAACCCACTATGTACAGCTTCATAAGATCTTCCTTTCAAAATCCGGGACTATCGGCTTTTCGGCGGCTGCGGCGGTAACTCCGTTTTCCGCGAATTTGCTCATTACAAGCGCTCCGCCGCTGTGCAGAACGGCGCTTCGTTCGCACACGTTGTCAACACCCGTTACGTTTTTTACAAATTCGGAGGAGGAGAAATCGCCTTTGGCGGCGGCAAGTTCCTCCGCCGTGTAGAATTTGAGCGGCACGCCGAGCGAATCGCAGAATTTCCGCAGACCCGCTTCCCCGCGCTTAATATCTATGGTGGCGGCGGCGCAGATACGCTCCTGCGGAACGGCGGCGTTTTCAAGCGCCTTTGTCACCGTCCGGGATATTTCTTCTGCCGAAGTGCCTTTTCTGCACCCTATGCCAAGTGTCACGTTTCGCGGCAGCAGTATGAGCGTGTCGGCGAACGGTCGGCGGTTTATGTCTTGCCCGATATAGATACCGCAGCGGCATTTCTCCGCGCTTTCGGTGCAGAATGTATCGTGAGGAACGTTTGCCATTTCGTACTCGCTTATCAGACCTATTTTTTCACCGTCAAGCACGGCGGCGGCGATACGCTTCGCGGCTTCAAAATCCGTTACGATAAGCCCGTTTGCCGCCGCAAAGCTGTCCGGCGAGAACAGCCCGCCGATGTCCGTAGCCGTCGTGACGACCGCCTGAGAGCCGAGTCTTTCCGCTAAAATCCGCGACAATTCGTTTGCTTTGCCGATATGCCCGGAAAGTATGGGTATTACGAAATTCCCACAGTCGTCGGTGACGATAACGGCGGGGTCGGTGAGCTTCGAGCGCAGCAGCGGCGCAATGCTCCTTACCGCGATTCCGCAGGCGCAGACGAATATCAGCGCGTCAAAGCCGCCCCATATCTTTTCGACAGCACCTCCGAGTTTGTCAAAATCAGCCGCGTCGCCGTCGCTGTGGGAATAAAGGCAGTAACGGCAGACCGAAAATTCCGTCAGCGCTTTTTTTATGTCAGCCGAACGCTGTCTGCCTTTTTCCGTCAGCGATATGACCGCTATCTTCATTTCTCCTTCGCCTTTCTGTAACCCGTTTCAAATGCGGGGTCGTAGAGCCTTGAAAGCTCATAATTGCTGTCCAGAAAATCTCCCACAAGGATAAGTGCAGTCTTCGTTATGCCGTTTTTCTCGGCGGTCTCGGCAAGTGCGGAAACGGTACATCGGCAGACCTTTTCGTCAGCCCATGTCGCCTTGCAGACTATCGCCGCCGGAGAATCGGGCTGCCAGCCGCCTTTTATCAGCCTTTCGGAAAGCTCTTTCAGCATTCCCGTGCTTAGAAATATGACCATTGAAGCGCGGTGCGCCGAAAGGCTCTCTATGCTTTCCGACGGCGGAACAGGCGTGCGCCCCTCCATGCGGGTGAGGATCACCGTCTGAGATACGCCGGGCAGAGTGTATTCCGCACGAAGCGCCGCCGCCGCCCCGCAGAAAGAGCTTACCCCGGGACACACATCGCAGCTTATCCCGAGCGCTTCAAGGCGGTCGATCTGCTCGCGTATCGCGCCGAAAATGCCGGGGTCGCCCGTGTGCAGCCTTACAGTGTCTTTGCCCTCTGATTCCGCTTTCTGCATGACGGCTATCACTTCGTCAAGGGTCATATATGCGCTGTTATGTATCTTGCAGTCCTTTTTGGCGTAATCAAGCAGTTCGGCGGAGACCAGCGAACCCGCATATATCACCACGTCGGCGTTTTCGATAAGCCGCTTTCCGCGCAGAGTTATAAGGTCAGCCGCGCCGCAGCCCGCTCCCACAAAATGCACCATGTCATTCCTCCGAAATGTATTTCAAAAGCTCGTCGGCGTGTTCCGTCCTGAAAAGCATACCGTGCTTTTTCGAAAACGACACCGCGCCGGTAAGCACTTCTCCCTTTACCCGTGCGTCGATATAATAGGTTATCCGCTCCGAAAGCTCCGAAAGCACCTGCGCAGCACAGTCCGCTTCATAAAGAATGTCCAGAGCCGCGTCAACAGTGGCGCATTCGAGCAGTCGAGCAAGCACTCCGCCGTCTGCTCCCGCAAGAACTCCGCAAGCCATAAGCGTTTCCATTCGTCCGTCGGCGTATGCGGAATGGGTGTTCATTATCCCCGAACCCAGCTTTACGAGTTTTCCGATATGCCCGATAAGCAATATCCCTTTGAAGCCAAGCGACACGCCGATGTCGAGCGCTTCGCCGATAAAATTACTGCACATGACGGTTCGCGCCGAAAGCTCTCCGGCTTTCAGCTTGACAAGCTCCTCGCTGTAATTGCCGACGGTCAGCAGAAGATATTCATTTCCGGCGGCTCGGCGCATATTAGCTTCGGCGCGGATAGTTTCAATGACCGCCGAATTGCTCATCGGTTCGATTATCCCGGTCGTCCCGATTACGGAAATGCCGCCCACTATACCCATTCGCGGGTTAAAGGTCTTTGCCGCCAGCTCTTTTCCGGCGGGTGCTGAAATGGTAACGCGAAATCCGCCGTGATAATCATAGGCGCGGGCGATGTCCGCAAGCGCTTCGGTTATCATTTTTCGCGGCACGGAATTAATGGCGGCAGCGCCGACAGGCTGATCGAGACCGGGCTTTGTGACAGTGCCGATACCCTCGCCGCCGAGTATCTCGATGCCGTTTTCCGACAAGTCAAGCTCGGCGAAGATCTTTATCCCGTTAGTTACATCGGGATCGTCGCCGCTGTCCTTGACTATCGAACAACGAGCTTTGTCAGAGCTGAAATACTGATTTGTGACAGCAAGGTCAAGCGCCGCGCCGAAGGGCGTGACGAGCCTTACCGAATCCACGCGCCGCCCGCCGAGCAGCATTTCCGCGCAGGCTTTCGCCGCCGCCGCGGCGCATGACCCCGTTGTATAGCCGCATCTCAGCTTTTTTGTCCCGCTGTAAATATACCTGTCGAGCATGGATAACACCTTCTTTACCAATAACATTATATCACACTATCGTATGCAAGTCAATGTGATATGCTGATTATTGTTTTGTTCCGATATGAAGTTTGTTGACCTCGCGCTTTTTGCGGGCTTTGCGCATTAAAAAAATCCCCCCGCAAACGCAGGGGGAATAGAGTATTTTTCATCACAAGCCGTCAGCACAGCTCGTTCAATTGCCCGTACCGTTCAGATCGTTAGTCAGCCGCTCGATGAAGCTCAGGCAGCCGTTAGAGCCTGTAATGGCGCTGCGGCTGACCGTCATTCCGAGACAAGTCCCGTCCGTGTACGCCCAATAGGTCTCATCGTCTATCGGAACGAGCGCAAGCTCGCTCTCAGTGCCGTCAGTAAGCGTATAGCGGAATATGCAGGTAGGCTCGCCCATGCTTTCGGGCACATCGTCGCGGAAAACGTCATGCTTGATCTCCGAGACCGAAGCATACAGATATTCAAAATTCTTTGAAGCGTCTTCGTTATTCTTGGCGGTCACGTCGATGTCGTCAAAGCGGTAGGTTTGGTTCTCGTGGTCGATGAACAGAGTATGCGTATCGCCGTCAACCGTGATCTCCAGCTGCTCCGCAGATACGAACGGTATGCTCATTGCCTGCTTTGCTGTCAGATCGTGCCACTTGCCCGAAAGGAAAGCCGCACCGTTCATGGTTATCGAAAAGACCGCGCAGGAGTCGAGGTCATAGCACCATACCTCTTCATCATCGCTGTTAAATTCGGGGAATTCCAGCGTAATCACCTTGCTGTCGGTCGTTACGGTGAATGTATAGGCGGGGTTGTCAAGTCCGTGCCTTGCAAGCTCGCTTTTGTCTTTGGTGAAGCAGTCAAAATTATTCGTCTCGATGCGTACCATGTTCGTGAG
>CACYSH010000061.1:0-18109 GCA_902776945.1 uncultured Ruminococcus sp. | reverse complement strand
CAGACCTCGCCGTTATGCACGAGCGCAAACCTCGTTATCTCGTTGTCATAGCAGTTAATAAGATAAGGGCTGCGAAGGCTCGAAATATCGCTGCGCAGGGTAAGACCCGTTTCGTTGCTGATGCAGTATACCGTATCGTCATCGGGGAGCATCACATAGCAGAACTCGTTCGTGACCGAGCTGCTTCCGACAAACAGCTTGTGATCCTCGCCGGGTGTGTGACATACGACTGTAACAGGATTATCAAGACCGTATTTGCTCAGATCGCCTTCCTTTACGTCCGCTTTATGGTCGGCTGTGAGCTTGCTCATCGAAGCCGCGACAACATTCAGGAAGTAGCTGTTCAGCGTAAAATTGTAAGGGAAATCGGTCTCTTCGAGCGTCCAGTCGCCCGATGTTCCGAGCTTCGCGTGAAAATAGCCGTCGGCGGTCGTGATCTCGATGTTGTTTACGGTGTTCGAGTCGAATGTGAACAGCTTTAGCGACTCTGTTTCCGCTTTTGAAGCGGCTTCCTCGCTGCTCTTCTTGTGATCGACGAAGTAATACGCGCCTGCCGCTCCTCCGAGAAGGAGTATAAGCGCAGCGCTTATGGCGATCAATGATTTACGGTTCATTCGGAATACCTCCGCCTGAGCCATACCGCGCCGCCGATAAGTCCGACAGCGAACGGTACGGCAATGAAGATAACGCTTGTAACTTTGGCTTTGGACGCGGAATCAATGTGCATTTCGTCAAAGGTACGCTCCTTGCCGCCTATACCGAAATCAAGCGCCTGATCCGAGTCGTACATCCACGAGAAAACAGACAGCTGCAAATTGACGGATATGACGTTGTATGCCTGATAGATATTTTCGTCATCCATAAATTCGCCGTTACCCATTACCATTATTTTCGCGCCTGCACGGCTGCTGTCGGTAGAGAACATCGCAAGGTCGAGAATGGCGTTTGTTATGCGGTCGCGGGGTTTGGCACCGCCGCAAGGCTCTCCGACGGCGGTAGAGGTGTTGTCGCCTATTCTGTCGATAGTCTGGAGCAGCGAGCCTACGGTAACGTGTTCCTTGTTTTCGCCCTCGTCATAAATTTCCATAAAGCTGCGCGTGTTGGTCATTACAGGGTAAGAACCCTGATTTACGAACTGAGCAAGCTCGCTTGTCAGATCGATGCTGTCGGTCTGATCCGCTTTAACGATACTGCATCGGAAGCTGGTCGGGTCGTTAGGAACGTGCAGATCGGGGTCGGTCTCGGAAACGCGGTCGTAGTCAAGGCTTATGCTGAAATCTTTGAGGATACTTTCGATGTTTGTGTAATCAACAGGATCCTCGTTCGGCGACATCCAGAAGCAAATGTTTCCGCCGCGGTCGAGGTAGCTGTTGAGAGCGGTCAGTTCGGTCGAGGAAATGTCGCTCTTGGGCGCTGCCACGATTATGATAGCCGCGTCTTCGGGAACGGAAGAGCTGCTTGAAAGGTCAAGCGGCTCCGCCGTATAGTTGCGCGTGGAAAGGCTCTTTTTCAGGGATGTGTAGTCGGTGCCGACAGGTTTTTCGCTGTGTCCGGTCAGGAAATATATCTTGGTCTCTCTGCCGGTGACTACCGCCTCGATAGCGCCCGTGATAAGATTTTCGCCCGTGAAATATACCGAGCTTGTGGTCTGATTGCCGTCGGTGCTTTTATTTGTATGGGTCTCAAACATAGTGTTCGCGGCAATGTGCTTGCTTCTGCCTTCGCACTCTATAACGATGTCGCCCTGCGAGATAGAAAAGCCCATATCCTGAAGCTCCTTTACCTTATCGGGGTCGTCGTCGGGGTCGAAGGCATGGAAATCAATGCAGTCGAAGGAGGAATATTCCTTCATGGCGTTGTAAAGCGGCATACTTTCGGTATCGGTCGAAAGCAGATCCATATTGAAAAGAAAGTAGAAATTTACCTTCTTGTCTACGGAACTCAGGTAAGTTCTTGTCGGTTCGGTGAGCTTATATATGCCTGTCGGAGTCATATCCCATATAACGTTCAGGCGGGACACCATAAGATTTATAAGGACGACGATCGCCAGCGCGATCGCTCCGAATATAAGGGCGGCAGCGGTAAAGCTGCGTGCCTTCTTCGGTTTTGCGGTTTCTTTTTGTGCCATGTTCGTATTCCCTCCAGTCAGCGGTGGCTCCAGCGGCGCTTTTCAATGTGCAGTATGATCCAGAACAGAACCATTACGGTAAGCGTGAGGAAGAAAACAAGATCCTCCAGACGGAACATACCCTGCGCAAAGAAAACAAAGCGGCGCTGCATCGAGAACCAGGTTATAACAGCGTTAAGGTGAGGATAGCTCTCTACCATTTTTGTGGCGGCGAACTGATCGAGGAACAGAAAGCCCTCCATTACGATCTCGCCGATTATCGCGGCGATTATCGGACTGCTCTGCATCGAGGAGAACAGCATACCGATCGCTACGCACACGGTACCCCAAAGGAAAAAGCTGACATATCCGCAGATCAGCGACGACCATATAACGGTGCCGTGCAGGGATATGTAAACGGGGAAAAACATCGAAAGCGCTATCATGAATAAGAATACGGTCTCGATAGCAAAGAACTTCGCAAGAACGATCTGCGTTATGGTGAGCGGGCTGGTGAGCAGCTGCACTTCGGTACCGCCGCGCCGCTCGTCGGCAAACGAACGCATCGTCAGAAGCGGTATGATAAAGACGAAATAGAAGAAATTGTTATAAAACATATCGGGAAACGAGAACTGAAATACGCTGCTCTGCATACTTGCTATCCTGTTCACGAACGCAAAGCCGAAGATCAGCATGAACAGCGCCGAAAGCACATAGGCGAACGGCGAGTAGAAGAACGACTGGATCTCCTTTTTGTATAAAGCAAACATTCTGCACACTCCTTTACTTGTTGTCTGCGTTATCCTTCGGGGCTTTTTTGCTTGTAAGCTCCAAGAATACCTTTTCCAGATCGGGTCGTTCCATAGACATCTCGACGATGTTTAAACCGTTTTTGACAAGTGCGGACGTTATCTCCTGACGAACCTTCTCGTCCTCCAGCTTGAGCTTGAAGGAACTTACGTTCTCTTCGGAGTCGGCTATCTCGTCGGTCTCTTTGATGCCGCTTATCTCCGAAAGCACGCGGGAAACGTCAGCCTGTGCGCCCTCAACGGTCAGATTGAGCGTCAGCGAGCCGGACGCTTTGCGTTCAAGGTTTTCGATAGTGTCCACCGCGCAAAGCTCGCCCTTATTGATAATGACAACGCGGCTGCATACGGCGCTTATCTCGCCTAAAATGTGCGAGGACAATATGACCGAATGGTCTCTGCCGAGATCGAGTATGAGCTTTCGCAGCTCGGAGACCTGCGACGGGTCGAGACCGACCGTCGGCTCGTCGAGGATAAGCAGCTTGGGGTCGCCGATTATAGCCTGCGCCAGCCCGGTGCGCTGCTTGTAGCCCTTCGAAAGATTGCCGATCAGACGGCGGCGCATATCAATGAGCGAGAGCCGCCGCATGACCTTCTCGACCTCCGCCTTGATCTCTCCGTGCCGCATACCTTTAATGCCCGCGCAGTAGCGCAGATACTCCTCAACGCGCATATCGGGATAAAGCGGCGGTATCTCGGGAAGATACCCTATGCAGCGCTTGGCGGCGCGTGCGTCCTCTTTAATATCATGACCGTAAACGGTTACTGTACCCTCCGACAAGGGCAGGAATCCCGCGATTATGTTCATCGTGGTGGATTTTCCCGCGCCGTTCGGTCCCAAAAATCCGAGGATCTCATTATCCCTGATCTCAAAGCTCAGATCGCGTACTGCGGTAACGCGCCCGTAGTGCTTCGTCAGGTTCTTAACTTCAACCATAAAAGGCTCCTTTCATCTTATAAATAGGATCAGTAAAATCAATTCCGTAAAGTGTCCTGCTTTTCTTACAGACAATGACACAGATACAAATTTATTATCCTATATAAAAGTGAACTTGGAATGTATAAAATATGCACATTTCAATAATAGTTGGCAAGAACAAATAAAACCTGACGGCGGCTGTAAAAAATTGTGTTGGGAGTGCAATCGGCGGCAATCGTTTTCAACGTTTCGTGAATTGCGTGAATATAAGGATAATAATATCCGTAATTAACCGAAAATTCAGAAAATCAAACAAAATTCGGTGAAATAGACAATTAATAATAGCACGAAATGGTCAAAGCGCTTAATTTGATTTCAAACGATTAAGTAATTTTGCATGTTTAAAAAATTAAGATATTAGTAAGATATTATATAAAATAGACAAATTTATGCCTTTTCAAGTAGTTAAAACGCTGAAAATTGAGCTTTCAAACGATTAAGTGTCCTAAAACGCTTGAAAAATTAGAAATAATAGTGTATAATATTTTACAGAAACAGCAATATATTTGTGTGGCTTTTGTAAGCAGAATAAATTGTGCGAGGTGTGCAAGCACATTAGGTACACTGTTGCGGAGTCATACGAATATCAGCATTTCTGCTACGTTTCAAAAGCGCAGGCAAAAGCCTGCAAACCAATGTACGGCAATTTTTGCCGAACCAACTTTTACGAGAGGGGTTATTTAAAAATGGTTTCTAAGAAACTCAAGGCCGTAGTTGCCGGTATCCTTACCGCAGCAATGGCAACCAACGTTGTAGCCGTAGGCGCTTCCGCAGCCGGTACCAGAACCAAGACCGACAAGTACGGCGACAAGACCTATGCACAGCGTTTCATGTCCATGTACGATGACGTTATCACCAACGGCGTTCAGAACGGCTATATGTCGTCCTACAACGGCGGCGGCAGCGCTTTCGGTATTCCTTACCACTCCAGAGAAGAGGTTATCATCGAGGCTCCCGATTACGGTCACGAGACAACTTCCGAGGCTATGTCTTACCTGGTATGGGTAGCTGCGATGCACGACAACATCGTTAAGAACTCCGGCGAGTCCTTCTCCGGCGCTTCTACCGGCGATCTGGACAAGGCTTGGAAGACAATGGAATACATGATCCCTGACGTTCAGGACAGCTTCTGGAGCAACAGCAATGTAAGCGCTCAGTACTGCGGCGAGTATGACACTCCCGACCAGTGCCCGAATGCCTGGGCAGGCGAAGCCAGCAAGACTGCTTCCAACCCGATCTTCAACAAGTTCACCAGCGTTTACCAGGGCAAAAACGGCAAGGGCGGTCTGTACCTGATGCACTGGCTGGCTGACGTTGACAACTGGTATGGCTTCGGCAGCGGCTCTGAATTTACCTTCATCAACACCTTCCAGCGCGGCGAACAGGAATCCTGCTGGGAAACTGTTCCGTTCCCCTGCGTAGAGGACAAGAAGGCAGGTAACCCGCAGCAGGGTATCAAGGGTATCTTCAACAGAGACTCTACCGTTACCCCGCAGTGGGCTTACACCAACGCTCCTGACGCTGAAGACCGTGCTATCCAGGGCGTATATGACGCTATCAAGTGGGGCGTTTCCAATAACTCTCTGAATGCTAAGGCTTCCGAGATGGGTGACGAACTCCGTAACAATATGTACGATAAGTACTATCAGGAGATCTCCACCAACACTTCTTGGTCCAACGGCAATGCCGGCGACAGATCCAAGCACTATCTGATGAACTGGTATACTTCTTGGGGCGGCGCTCTCAAGAGCACCGGTCAGGACTGGTGCTGGCAGATCGGCTGCTCGCACGCTCACGAGTTCTATCAGAACCCGCTGGCTGCTTACGGTCTGCTTTCCGAATTCGACATGAAGGCTGACGGCGCTACTCAGGACTACACCAAGTCTCTCGAAAGACAGCTTGAGTTCTATCTGTGGCTCCAGTCCTCCAACGGTCCTATCGCAGGCGGTGCTACCAACTCCTACAAGGGTCGTTACCTTGAGTATCCTTCGGGCGTTCCTACCTTCCACGGCATGATGTATGTTGAGCATCCTGTATATGCTGACCCGGGCTCCAACCACTGGACCGGTAACCAGGTATGGGCTGTACAGCGTCTTGCTGAACTCTACTACTGGGTAAAGCAGAACGGTGATAACACCGGCGTAAGACCCGGCGGAATGACCATGGAGAAGGCTCTTGAGCAGATCCTCGACAACTGGTGCGCTTGGTTCGTAAACAACACCATTCTTACCTCTGACGGCGACTTCTATATGCCTTCCAACCTCGACTGGAACGGCAAGCCTAACACTTGGAACGGCTCGGCTACCAAGAACACCGGTCTTACCTGCACCATCTCCGGCTACGGCAACACCGACCTCGGCTGCGTATCTTCGCTCGCCAACACTCTGACCTACTATGCTAAGGCTAAGGGCGTTAAGGCTTCCGAAATTGCTAACATGACTTACGACAAGGTAGGCGGCAAGTTCAATTACAACATCGAAGGCGCTACCAACGCTAAGAAGGGTACTGTTTCTTACTCGGCTGGCGATTCTGCTCTGCCGAAGGCTTCTCTGTACCTCGCTCAGCAGCTGATCGACCGCGCTTGGGCTCTTGGTCGTGACAACTACGGTTTGTCCAGAACCGAACACAATCCTTCGCTCGCTCGCTTCTTCAGCCAGGATGTATACATTCCTGAGTCCTATCATGGCACTATGCCTAACGGCGACAAGCTCGAGAACGGCGCTACCTTCGAGAGCATCCGCTCCATGTATGCTGATTCCAGCAAGTGCGCTGGCTCTGTTAAGACTTCCTCCGAAGCTACTAAGCTCGTTGCTGAACTTAGAGCTGCTTATAATAAGGACGTTGCTGCCGGTGCTAACTGGTCTAATAAGTATTCTGCTTCTGACAAGGGTGGTCAGGATGAGATCGCAGGCTTCAAGAACGTTGCTAAGGTTGACCTCAACTACCACAGATTCTGGCACGCCGGCGATGACATGATGGCTCTCGGTGTAATGGCTAACCTCTATCCCGACCTGAAGCCCACCGGCACCACACCCGTTCCCGTTCCTGAGTATCCCGTTGTTACCTCCCAGGTAAACGGCAAGCAGTTCAAACTGACTTGGACCGCTGTTAAGGGTGCTACTGCTTACGGTATCGCTCTGTATCAGAACGGTTCTTGGAGATGCAAGGCTCAGACCAAGGGCAATGTTCTCTCCTACACTTCGCCTAAGGGCGTTAAGTCCGGTAAGTACCAGATCGCAGTTTGCGCTAAGGTAAATGGCGAATGGGATACCAGCAAGATCAAGAGCAGATCTATTACTGTTACCATCAAGTAATTTAGAGCTTATCTGCACTATCTTAATCTTATGAAAACATAATCTGCTGCGGCAGGGGGCGTTAAGTCTTCTGCCGCAGTTTTTTTGTGCGGCTGTGTACAAATCTGTCACATTTATACAGTTGTTGTTTGGCTTACAAGTATAATTATATACATTGAAGCTAAAAAATAGTTTAAGTATCGGAATAAATAAATGTATATCATGTAAAAATTTTGTAAATAAACAATGCACCTGCGCTATCCGAGAGCAACTCTCAAGATGCACAGGTGCATTAATACTATTTCCTAAAAATCAAGTGGTCATACCGACGAATGCGCCTTGACATACTCCACAACATCATCAACCGTCGTGAACGCAAGCCCCACAACAGTATCGGCACAGCCGTAGTAAATGGCTATCCTGCCCGTGTCCTTGTCGCAGAGGGTCGCGCAGGGGAAAGTAACGTTAGGCACATCGCCCACGCATTCGTATATCTCCTGCGGGCTGATAAGATATTCGGCACATCTGTACTTGACCTTCCAGGGCTGGTCGGTATCAAGTATGCAGGCGGAGAAGCTATAAACAAAGCCATTGCAGCTTTCAAGCACGCCGTGATAGAAGCAGAGCCAGCCTTCGGAAGTCTCTATCGGAATAGGACCCGCGCCGATCTTCTTGGATTCCCACGCCCTGAGAGGTCCCATTACATGACGATGCTCGCCCCAGTACTTCATATCGGGCGACTGCGAGATATACATATCGCCGAACGGAGTATGACCGCTATCCGACGGGCGCGAGAACATCAGGTACTTGTCGTTTATCTTGCGCGGGAAAAGCACGCCGTTTCGGTTAAAGGGCAGGAACGCATTCTCGCACTGGTAGAAGGTCTTGAAATCAAACGTATAGCCTACGCCGATAGTCGGCTTCCAGCCGTAGGCGTTGCACCATGTCACCCAGTATCTGTCCTCTATCCAGGTAACGCGGGGGTCGTAGCCGTAGCCCCACTGATTAACCTCTTCGGTAGAGCTGTCAGCCTGCACGAAATGGATCCTTTCGGGGTCGAGCTTCCAGTTGATGCCGTCGTCGGAAAATCCCGCATGAAGCTCCATATTCCTTGACTTGTCGTCGCACCTGAACACACCCGCGAACTTGCCCTCGAAGGGTACCACCGCGCTGTTGAAGATCGAATTGGAGCAAGGGATAAGGTCTCTCGGGATAATGGGATTTGCACTGTATCTCCATACCACGCTGCAGCAGCCCTCCGGCTTATCCTGCCAGGGCATATTGGGAACAGACTGACCGTTAATTATTTTTACGCTCATAGAAATTCCGCCTTTCTTTAATTACAGTACCGATATAACGAAAATCCGCACTTTAAGTGAGTACGGCAAAACTTTCACAAAACCGACGGGACGATATTTTTCCCGATGAAAATATATTACCACAAAACCGCGAATAATGCAAGTCCCCCATGTCCGCTGAAAACGATTAACTTTTTCATGTAAACGATACCTTTTAAGGCTTTACAGAAAATTTACAATTACTGTACGCAAAGCCTGCGATTCTCGCAAATGAGCTTGTAGGATCTGGGCTTGCTCCGACCTGTCTTGTGCATTGAACGCCCCCGTCCTCCCACAAATCCCAACGGCTTCGAAAGACAATTATTGTAGAGTCACGCATTATAAATATTTTTTTCAAAATCTACTTGACAACACGGCGGTTATATGGTATAATATACACGGCGGTTATATGGTATAATATAATCTGTCAGGTTTACATAAAAAATAACAGCCGCCGCTGTGGTGGAATAGGCAGACACAAGGGACTTAAAATCCCTCGGTAGCGATACCGTACCGGTTCAAGTCCGGTCAGCGGCACCATTTAAGCAGGTTCTCGTTTGGGAGCCTGCTTTTTCTATGCCTTGCACAGATTCCGCCCGCTCTATCCGAAACAGCGCCTTGTGGCGTTATGTAGGGGTGCATCTGTGTGTATGCCCGCGTATATGTCCAATTGTTCGGGGGGGGCGGGCGCTCACGCAGGAACGCCCCTACATGACTTACCCTTGCCGCCTGACCGCACAATTCTGCCCCACTGCCGCAATTTTCAGACCTTCGCGCAATTCATTTGCGAAAATCGGCAATTCGTTCGTTTCTGCTCAATTTTGCAGATTATTCACTCGTGCGTTTTTGTTAGATTTTCTTGAAATTGCCGATTTTAATTTTGAACTTAACAGCTTCTCTCTTACCGTTAGTTTGCAGATGCCGCCAGCTTTTGTGGGGGAAGAAGGGTCATCCCCCTTGCACGAGCTTGCTGGCATTAACATAGTTAATGCAGCTACCCCTTCCTAATACTATTTAATCATCACTCCGCAGATAATCTTGACGGCTATCGTTGGTACGAGCAAGCTCGTACAGCACTCTGCGTTGCACTCCCTTGGCTTGCGTCAGCAAGCCTGCGATGGCACGAACGTGATCGTGCAAGCACCTTGATTGACGAAACGCTATCCGCCAATCTTATCTACGCATTGATGATTAAATAGTATAAGACTTTTGGTTTGCCCTCACTTTGCGTTTTGTGCATTTGCTCATTTATAGTCATAAAACCAAAAGCACCGTCATCACGATGATGTCGGTGCTTTGCTGTCCTATTTAATGTTTATCAGCGTCAGATCGTGATTACAAACTTTCTGCTGTTTATCTTACTGGTATCCCATACACCGTTTACCTTAGCGCATACAGCTACTATGTACGAACCGTGCGTAATACCCTTCGGCGAAGTATAGGAATTGGCAGAGCCGCTCACCTGAGCCTTTACTCTCCAGCCGCCGTTCTGATAGCACGCAATGCCGTAAGCAGTAGCGCCCGGAACAGCCGTCCATGTGAGCCTGAACTGCTTGCCCTGAACCTCGGTGGTAACAATGGGGTACTTATTTTCGGTGGTCGAGCCGCCGGAGGAAGGAGTTTCCTTCACGAAAACGGTGTAGTTCACAACATAACCCGTCATGCCGTTCGTTCCGAGAACTACTCTGTCGCCCGCTTTGAACGTCTTTTTGTACGCCACGAAATCAACGTCGTTGCTCGAACTCGCCGTCAGCTCGGTTCTTGTATAGCCCGAAAGCCACGACGGAACAAGGTTAGCCGCTTCCTCGCGGGTGTCAACCATTACATAAACGTCCGTGTCCTTTTCTACCGAAAATTCGGCAAGGTCGGCATTGGTGTTCTTGGAATTGCAGGCGGTCATGATGTATTCGCAGTTTTCAAGCTCGCCCGAAAGCGACGTGTAAACAAAGTCTCTGTCGCCGTAGATAGAGCCGCCGATTCTGTTGGATTCCACTATCTTCCACGCTGCGGAATTAGCCGTATCCTTGCAGACAAAGTTCTTTACCAAATTGCCGTTTATCTGCTCGGGCGGAGTATTGTTCAGCTTGATATTCGGTCTGCCGGGAACAGGCGCGTCGCTGCCGAGATAGTAGCTCGTGTGCGGCGGCTGATTGTATGACGACTGCTGACAGCCGTTCTGCATACGGTACTGCATATCGTGCATGAGGGTCGTCATGCGCACGTTCGTTTCGGTGTTGGTGCAGAAGATACGCAGCTTGGAATTATCCTCCGTGCGGAGAATAAGCTCCTCGCGCCAGTCGCCGAAAAGGTCGGCAGTAAGACAAGGCACGGACTTGGTGCCGTTGTTGGAAGCGCAGCCGTCTGCTGTGAATATCGTCTGTATATCGCTTGTCGAATTCATCTTGGTAATCCAGGTGCCGTCGAGAAGCTCGCGTTCGAGGTCGCCGTCCCAGTAGATAAGGAAGTTCATGGCGGGCTGCTTGCTGCCGATCTGATTTCCCGCAGCGTTAAATACCGCGCCCGCGGGTCTTGCGCCCCAAAATTCGGCGCTGCCGTTTCCTGCAAGAACGTTGTCGGCGCAGCATCTGCCGGTGTCCTTGTCGCCGTCCTTATGCCATATGATGCTGCCGTTTTTGCCGTCGATGAGCGAAATGCCGTATTTGCCGCCCTCGTGGCAGAGGAATACTTCTATACCCTCGCGGTTGGGGTCGAGGTCGCCGACGTGCATAGCGTCGCCGTGTCCCTGCTTTGTTGACCAGAGAAGCCTGCCGTTATCGTCGAAGCAGGACGCACCCATGCAGACCTCCTGCTTGCCGTCGTTGTCGAAATCGGCTACCATTACGTTATGGTTGCCGTTGCCGTAGGCGGGGTCGCTGCTGTTGAAGCCCGAATCATATACCCAGCGCTTTGAAAGCTTGCCGTCACGAACGTCAACTGCCGAAAGCGAAAGTCTTGTGTAATAGCCTCTGCCGTACACCGCCGACGGGTGAACGCCGTCAAGGTAGGCGATAGCCGCGTTGTAGCGCTCGCAGCGGTTGCCGTAATTGTCGCCCCATGTGCTTTTTGCGGTGTTGCCCGTCGCCGTTCCACGCGGTACGGGGAAGTCGATAGTATCGAGCGCCCTGCCCGTCGCGCCCTCAAAGAGCGTTAAGTATTCGGGTCCCGTGAGGACAGTTCCCGCGCTGTCAACATAGTTGGCATCGGCGTTGCCGATAGCCTTGCCCGCGCCGTCTATCGTGCCGTCGCAGGTCTTTGTGATAAGCTCCGCCTTGCCGTCGCAGTCGAAATCAGCTACGCACATCTGCGTGTAGTGCTGACCCGCTCTGATATTCCTGCCCATGTCGATACGCCACAGCTGCTGTCCGTTAAGAGTATAACAGTCGATATAGACCTTGCTTGTGTAGCCCGTCTTGGAATTATCCTGCGAATCGCTCGGATCCCATTTCATGAAAATTTCGTACTGACCGTCGCCGTTTACGTCGCCCACGCAGCAGTCGTTGGGGGAATAATTGCTCCCCGGGCTGTTGAGGGGAATCTCGAAGTAGTTAGTACCAGAAGTGAAATTACAGCTGTCGGAAGACTTGACCGTGCCGTTCACGACGGTATCAACACGGTAGACCGAATTGCTGCTCCCGTTAGCGTCCCAGTAATTGGTAGCTTTTCCCGCCGCGCTCGTGTAGATGAGCGTATTGTCGCGGTAAAGACGGAACTCGGTATCGTCGGAGTCGTTGGCGTTAAAACGCCAGCTTACAAACATACCATTGCCCGACTTGATAGCGTAGATACCGCGATCAAGATATTCCATGATAGCGGTACCGTTGCCGCCCTGTCCGTAAGCGGCACTGGCGGTAAGCGGAGCCATTCCCGCAAAGCTGCTAAGAGCCAACGAGAGTGAAGCTGCTGCTGCGGCTGTTTTTTTGAATACTCTTTTCATTTTTTACCTCCATATAGCAAAACTTTCATAACTGATGAACAAAAGATTCTTGTAAATTATAATAACATATTATCCGAGGATTCACAAGTACAATTTGTATTATTTTTGTTGCTTTTTTGTGTATTCATTACAATTTTGCGCTGCTCATATATAAAAATATGAATATATTCTTGAAAATTGTAATAAAAGCTGCCGAAAACGCAAAGTGAAGGCATAAACGGGATTCAGCGCACGGACACCGTATCCCGTTTATGCCAATACTTTGCGTTTTTTTGCTTTGTGCTTTTTAACAAAAATACTCATTTACAATTTTACGGAAGGAACTTTCCCGAAGCAAGATACAGCTCATACCATTCATGATGTGTAAGTTCGACCTTTGCCGCACCGCAAATATTCCTCAAATGCCCGGGATCCATGGTTCCCGCTATCGCCTGCATTTTTGCGGGGTGTCTGAGTATCCACGCTATCGCTACGGCGGTCTTCGATACGCCGTACTTCTCGCCAAGCCTTGCAAGCACGGCGTTCAGTTCGGGAAAATCGGGATGATCCACAAAGCAGCCCTTAAACATACCGATCTGCAAGGGCGACCATGCCTGTATGGTAATATCATGCAGGCGGCAGTAATCGAGCAAGCCGTTATCTCTGTCAACCGAGCGCTCTGTCGTAAGATTGTTGACGTACAGCGCCGCGTCGATAAGCTGCGACTGATCAAGCGACAATTGCAGCTGATTAAATATCAGCGGCTGCGCGACATACCTTTTCAGCAATTCGATCTGCATGGGGGGAACGTTGCTCACGCCGAAATGAATGACCTTGCCTTCTCTGTACAGCTTATCGAACGCTTCGGCGACCTCGCAGGGGTCGTAAAGCACGTCGGGACGGTGAAGCAGCAGCACATCGAGGTGATCTGTTTTGAGCCTTTCAAGGCTGCCGTCAACGCTTGCGAGAATATCCTCCTTTGACCAGTCGAACTCGCGGCGATCGAAATGCAGTCCGCACTTGCTTTGGATAACAACGTCCTCTCTTTTAAGTCCCGTCAGGGGGAAAGCGTCGCCGAAGCGCGTTTCGGCTTCTCCGTCGCTGTAGCAGGTGGCATGGTCGAAGAAATTGATACCCAGCTCCGCCGCTGTGGAGATCATCTCCGCCGCCTGCTGCACGTTAAGCGCTGGCATTCTCATACAGCCGAGAATTATCCTTGATACGTTCTGCGGTCCGTTTATCACATTCAGCATTTTCATATTTATCCGCTCCTTTACAATTTGGTTTAAGGTTATCAAACGGCGCTGATATTATTATAGCACATAATTAGTCAAAAAAAATATAATTTAATACCTGAAAAATTGTATAAAACTATAAACAAGGGCAAACCAAAAGTCTTAGAAAGGGGGTGCACGAGCTTGCTCGTGCAAGAGGAAGACCGCACAAGTCTCATAAGAAATGGCAAGAAGCATTTCCGACCAAAATATAATCGGCAATTTCAAGAAATACTAACAAAAACAAGTAAATTGCCGATTTTCACACAACGATTGCGCGAGGCGGCAGAAATCTCACTGTGAGAGAGCAAGCCCCCGTGAATCTTCCCTACATTCGTGCGGTTGACCCCTCGCCAGCGCACGGGCGCTGGATCCCGTGCCTGCCCTTGCTTTGCATTTTTTTACAGTTTTTGTTTTTACGGTATGCTTGCCTATTACAATCTCGGGTCAACAGGTTCGCTCTCGAAGGCAAGCACTCCGAAAACACATTCATGCACTTTATAAAGCGGCTCATTCGCGGTAAATCTTTCCAAAGCCTCCGCACCAAGAGCAAACTCTTTTAATGCCAATGCACGTTTACGCGAAAGAGAACGCTTTTTCAATCTGTCAAGATGCTCGGGAAGCAGATACTCCGCGCCGTAAATTATCCGCAGATACTCCCTCCCCCTGCATTTGACCGCCGGTTGAAGGAGCGTTTCGTCCTTCCACGCGATAAATCCGAACGGCTTGACCACCATGCCCTCGCCGCCGCTTTCGGTGAGCTTAGTCCAGCGGTCGATACCCTCGCGAACAGAGTTGTCGTCTTCGGTGTCAACAAGGAAATACGGCGTTTCAATAAATATCTTGTCCGTTCCCGTGATGTATTTTTTTATCGTCTCCATGTGCCATACATGATCGCGTTCAAGGAAGGTCTTTCCCTCGCAGGCAAGGATATGAAAAGGCGCTATACGCAGATCGTCTGCCGAGCCTACTTTCCAGCAATACTCCGCGTAAGCGTCGGAATAACGCCCGACGGCGGCAAGCCTTTCACGGAACTTGTCAAGCACCGCCGGAAGATCGGCATTTTGCCCCGACGTTATTTTATCGACCTCGCGGGAGATGTTTTCGCGCCGACACGCTTTTTCAAGCAGTTCTGCGGCGGCGGAAAGGCTTTCCTTCCCCGCCCTTCCGACTGGCGCGTACATACGCTTCAAAAGCGACTGCGCTTTTTCCGACCAGGGCATAAGCTCGCAGTCGAGACATACCCAGTCGGTGCCGAACTCACCCCAGAAGTCCGAAGCCGTCAGCGCTCTGTCAAGTCGGTCGAGCAGTTCGTTTTCAAGCGCCTGATCGTCAAAGAAACGTCTGCCCGTGCGGGTGTAGATAATTCCCCTGCTGCCGTCCGTAACGCCGAAACGCTTTGCGGCTGTTCCCGTGTTCCTGCATATCACGATAACGGCGCGTGAACCCATGTGTTTCTGTTCGCAGACGACCTTTTTTACGCCGTTTCTGCGGTAATAGTCAAAAGCCTCCGACGGGTGTTCGAGTATCCCCTCGATGCCGCTTGTTTCGCATGGCGACATGGTGGGCGGCAGATATATCAGCCAATGCGGGTCGGCGGCAAATCTCGACATGATCTCCAAAGCCGCCGCCGCGTTGTTTTCGGGAACGGTTATGTTAGGAAAAAGCCGCGTTTCGATATGTATTCTCCCGCTTATATCACCGACGGAAAGCGTATCGTCGGTGATCTCGTTGTTTTCGACGGCAAGAGGTCTGACGGGCGGGTAATACTCCCTGAGTGCGGAAACGCTCACCAGCTCTTTTTCGGGATAGCGGAACGCGGTCAGCTTTCCGCCGAAAACGCAGCCCGTGTCAATGCACCAGGTATTGTTGACAGCTTTTACCTCGCCGCCCGCGATATGCCCGTAAACGACCGCCGACCGCCCGCGGTAATCAGCAGTCCAGTCAAGGCGTACAGGGAAACCGTATTCGTCAGTCTCGCCTGTGGTCTCTCCGTAAAGACAAAATTCCCGAACTCTGCCCGACGATCTGCCGATATACGGTTCTTTAAGCCCCGCGTGCGCAATAACAAGCCTGCCGTCGTCGAGTACATAGTGACTTATCAAGCCGTCGATAAACTCTGCGACCTCTGCGCGGAAATCCTTGCCGCACTTCTCAAGCTCCGCAACGGTAACGTCAAGCCCGTGCGTTTGCTGAACGTTCTTGCCGCGAAGGTATTTGAGCAGCTTTACGTCATGATTGCCAAGTACGGATATTGCATTTCCGCTTTTCACCATGTCCATAACAAGGCGCAGAACATCGGCATTGCGGGGTCCGCGGTCGCAGAAATCGCCGAGAAATGCGGCTTTTCTGCCTTCGGGGTGGGTATATATCCCGTTTTCGCGGATATACCCGAGCTTTTCAAGAAGAGCTTCCAGCTCGCCGCAGCAGCCGTGAATGTCGCCGATAATGTCAAGCGGATCATGCTCGCCGCGCTTATCGTTCCAGAGCTTTGTGCGGACGATCTCAACGTTTTCAAGCTGCTCGGGAGAACTGATAACATAAACGAACCTGAATCCTTCTTTTTTAAGACTGCCGATACAGCGCTTCGCTTCGCTTGAATGCCGCCTGATTATGCGCTCGGGGAGCATTCTGTCGGGGCGGGCGGCGTTTCTTTCGAGCATCAGCTTTACGGGCATATCAAGGACTATCGCTGCGACATGAAGATCATGCTCCTTTGCGCAGGCAAGAACCCTGCTTCTTGCGGTTTTCTGTATGTTTGTTGCATCTATGACCGTCAGCTTCATGTTATTGAGCCTTTTGTCGGCAGCCGCGTAAAGCAGCTCAAATGCGTCGGCGGTAACGGTCTGGTCATTTTCGTTGTCGCTGACCATTCCCCTGAAAAAGTCGGAGGAAAGAATCTCGGTAGGCTTGAAACATGATCAGGTTGTTCACATAGGAGCGGAGGGATGAAATCGTGTTCTTCCCTTTGATCCATGCGCGGAACTCTCCCCTCGTCCATTCAAAACGATGATCGTAATGACGTAGCGAGTTTTCTTCAAGATTTTTGTAATTAGTGTTATATTCCCGGTTCGGGGTAGTGATGATAACCGTCTGCGGCGCAGCGTATTTAAAAACCGTTCTTTCGGCGGCTGTAAGCCTTGCGGGGTCGATATGCTCGATAACCTCGACCATGCAGATACAGTCAAAGCCCTCAAAACGCTTGTCGCGGTAGGTGACGGAGCCTTGCATAAGCGTCAGCTTTTCGCGAAGAGCGGGGCGCATTTTGTCATAATGGAGCCTGTCTGCGGCTCTTTCGAGCGTGCTGACGGAAACGTCGCAGGCGTTGAGCTTCTTTATCTGCGGCTCGTTCAGTAGCATGGCGGTAAGTTTGCCCTCGCCGCAGCCGAGATCGAGTACCGATGCTGCGCCGCTGTTCAGAACGGCAGTCTTTACGGCATTAAGGCGTTTTTCGTTAAGCGATTCCTTCTTAACGGAAACGGCGGTTTCGGCTTCATCGTCGGGCAGCTCGTTTTCAAGAAGGCGCTCGATAGCCCTGCGGGCAAGGCTTTTTTTGACATAAAGATAGCGCGAGACTATACGATTCCTCAGCGGGTGATCCTTCAGCCAGCCCTCACCGTAACGCAGGAGCTTTTCTATCTCCTCGTCGCTTATGTAATAATGCTTTTTCTTGTCGAAAGCGGGGATAAGAACATACAGATGCCTGAGCAGGTCGCAAAGCCTTATTCTGCCTTTAAGTGTAAGGTCGATGTATGGAGAAACGCCCCATTCGGGGAAACGTTCGTCAAGCATTTTTCTTTCGGCTGAGACCGTATAGCCCAGCGGTTCGAATATCTCTTCGGCGAGCAGCTCGCTGCCGCCGTCGTTAAGGCTGTAAACCCTTGCGGTAAGGTCGAGCGGAGTCTGTGCAAGCTCGGGGCGGCTTTCGCATTTGCCGATAAGCGCCGAATGAAAGACCCTTGCTATCGCGGTACTCAAAAACGACGAGGCAGCGTAGGGGCGGTCGTTGACGTAATCGAAAAGCCCGCCGTCACGCGAACCCGGTTTTCCCCTTGCGAGGTCGATTGGGTCAATATCGAGCAGGAGCGCGGCGGTGGTTCGTTCGTTGCTGACCTCGGGATAAAAAACGTATGCCTTGCCGAAGCCAAGCTCGAATTGCTGGGCGCGGTCGGGGTTTTTGTGAAGAAGGAAACCTATCTCGGGGGTATCGGCACCCTCGCAGGTTATTGTAAGCAGCATAATGGTCATCTCCTTAAACATACTATAAATGAGCAATGCCGTCAATTTGCACAAAACTTGACTATCGCAAGGCTTGTAAGGCGGGGGTTTGCCCCCGCCGCCCTCATTAAAAGGCTTTATCTAACAATAGTTATCTATGCAATTTGACCAAAGACGCTCAT
>CACYSH010000060.1 GCA_902776945.1 uncultured Ruminococcus sp. | reverse complement strand
GCTCTTTAAGAGAGCTGTCCTCGTGATCGTAGCCCAGAAGGTGCAGCATGGAATGGACTGTCAGGAAACCCACCTCGCGCTCCAGCGAATGACCGTAAACCTGCGCCTGCTTCTGTGCCATTTCAAGCGAAATAACAATATCTCCCATAAGATAAGCGCCTGTATCGGGATTTTCCTCATAGCCGCCGTCCTCTGTGCCGAGCGGGAACGAAAGAACGTCCGTCGGACGGTCTGTGTTCCTGAACTCCAGATTCAGCCTGTGTATCTCTTCATTATTGACGAGACTTACGCTTACCTCCGCGTCATGCTTGAAGCCCTCGTAATCGAGCGACGCATGACAGCACTTGCGTATCAGCAGACGGATACCCACAGGTATCTTTACCTCAGACTGCTTATTCGTTATCAAAACCTTTACCTTACCCATTTTTATGACCGCTTCCCCTCTCGTAGTATTTTTCATACGCCCTGATAATATCCTGTACCAGTTTATGGCGTACAACGTCCTTTTCGGTAAATCTGTTTATGGAAATATCTTCAATGTTTTTAAGCACCTTCATCGCCTCAATCAGCCCCGAGCGCTTTGCTTCGGGAAGGTCGATCTGCGTAACGTCGCCCGTTATGACGATCTTCGAGCCGAAGCCCAGTCTCGTCAGGAACATCTTCATCTGCTCGGGCGTGGTGTTCTGCGCCTCGTCGAGTATGATAAAGCTGTCGTCAAGCGTTCGCCCTCTCATGTAAGCGAGCGGCGCGACCTCGATGCAGCCGCGTTCCTGCTGTCTGGCGAAAGTTTCGGGTCCCAGCATCTCAAACAGTGCGTCGTAAAGCGGTCTGAGATAGGGGTCTACCTTGTTTTGCAGATCGCCCGGAAGAAATCCCAGCTTTTCGCCCGCTTCCACCGCAGGGCGGGTCAGGATAATCTTCGAGACCTCGTGCGCACGGAAAGCCTTTACCGCCATTGCCACCGCAAGATAGGTCTTGCCCGTGCCTGCGGGACCTACGCCAAGCACTATCGTTTTGTCGCGGATAGCGTCAACGTATTTTTTCTGTCCGAGCGTTTTCGGCTTGACTATCCTGCCCTTCAGCGTGACGCATATCCCGTCGTCGCTGAGTTTCATGACCTCGCCCTCCAGCCCCTCGCCCACGAGCGAGAAGACATAGCGCATATTCTGTTCGTTTATGCGCTCGCCCTTTTTGGACATTGAGAGCAGCGTTTCAGCCGCCCTTGCGGCGCGGGCAACGTTTTCCTCCGAGCCGGTTATCCTGATGCCGCCGTCCCTGTTGACAACGGTAACGTCGTACTCCCTTTGAAGTGCTTCGATATTTTCATCGTAGCTGCCGAAGAGATTTAGCAGATGCTCTATCCCGTCGGCAGAAATTATCCTTTCTGACATATTTTCACTGTTCCTCTGATTATAAAATTAGTATATATAAGTATTATATCACAATTTAATTTAAAATGCAAGAAAAACTAAGATTATTTTATGAAATTTTATTACTTTTTTATAAAAATTTCTTTCTTGTCTGTTTTACGCGGAAAATCAAGCATTTTAAGCCCGAAAAGGCGAAGATTTCCAAGGTGTCCCACAAATATTTTGTTTAATTTGCACAAAGAATAAATTGACGGTTTATTCCTCTTTTTTTACAAAAAACTGCCTTTCCTCGCTCATCACGCCGTAAAGTTCATACTTAACGGTAAGGACTGCGCTGTCCGTGCCGTAATCAATATTTGTTTCCTTTGAAAGTATCCTCTCGCCGCTTAAAAAACCGCGCTCGTAATTATCCATGAGCCGCTCCGCCCGCCGGCTTGCCTGCTCGCGGGTGTAGTTTACCGTGCGGAACGAAAAGCCCTCGCGGCGAACCCTTTTCAAGCCGACGGGCAGCTCTCTGCCGAATATCACAAGCGGCGAACTGCTCACGGTCTCGCGGCAGAGACCGTCCCCGCCGCCGATGAACAGCGGCAGCTCCGCGCTGAACAGTTCAAGATAACTGCGGTCGTCGCGGCTGCCGTTCATCACAAGGCTCGTTTCGGAATAGGGCTGCTCGAAGGTCTGCACATCGCAGTAAGTGCCGTATGCCGTGCCTATCGAACGGACGTACCTTTCGCCGTATTCCGTGACGGGCTTGCCCTCGCGCAGAACGGTCTTTGTCTGCGGGATCCTGCCGCTGACAATGGTTTCGCCCTTTACCACGCCGCTGCCGGGCGCGAGTTTAAGCAGACCGTCGTAAAGCTCGATCTTATCAAGCGTGCCGCTGTGTTTCGCCACAAGATCGGAGGGCAGCCTGTCGAGCCGCCGTTCGGGCTTTGAGATATTATCTATCACATCAATTATAATCGTGCTGTCGGTCTTACTGATGCCCGCCCACGAGATGCCCTCCACGCACTGTTTCAGGCTGCGTTCAAGCTCCGCGCACCTGATCCCGGGAATATAGCTGCCCGTGCCTACGCCGTTTTCCTTTAGCACGTTCATCACTCCGGCGCGTATTTCCTCGCTGTCGGTCAGCACCTCGATATTTATTACAAAGCTCCTTGCCGCAATGACCGCCGCCGCGCAGACCACCGCCCCGACAAGCAATCCGGCGCGTTTTTTCATTATTCCCGGCAGGCGGCAGAGCGCTCCGACGGCGGTTCTTTCAAACTCAATATCAAGCTCCGAAAGCAGAGCCTCAAAGCGTTTTGCCGACCAGCCCGCAACGGAAAGCCGCAGCGTTTCGCCCTCCGAAACAATGCCGTAAGCCTCAACTCCCGCACGCTCCAGCTCACGAAACAGCCGTTGTCCGCAGTCATTTTCCAGCTTATAGGAAACAAGAAACACCCTGTTCATTCCGTATCGCCGCCCTTTCTGCGCCCGATGTTCACCGACTGTATTTTGCCGCTGACCGAAGCGCTGCCGCCCGCAAACGCCGCCGCCGAAAGCTCAGTCCCCCATACCTCGACCAAGTATCCCGCAGATAGTATGCTGCATTTTATGTCGCTGCATTCGAGCAGCCGACGGCAGTTTTCGATATGCACCTCGCTGTCGCCGACAACGGTAACTACCGGACGTTTTATCTCCCGGCTGTTTCCACCAAAAATATACCTCACCCGCGCCGTCCTCCTTTAATATCCGGCAATTATTCTGCCGTTTATTAACTTATATGCGGCGGCGCGGATTAAAATTCGCAGCCCGAAATAATTATTTTATAAAAATTAATTGATTAAAATAAAAAAATATATCTCCGCCTATTGACACGGGATATTTTTTATGATATAATATACTACGTTGACGGGGCATTAGCGCAGTTGGTAGCGCACAACACTGGCAGTGTTGGGGTCAGGGGTTCGAATCCCCTATGCTCCATATTTTGACCTCGCAGATTTGGTGTCTGCGAGGTTTTTGTTTATCATTAGGAATATGCTGATCTGCGCAAATTGGTAAACTTCAAAATCTGCAAAGTGAGAACAACCCTTACTAATACTCTTGGTTTGCTCTCACTCTGCATGACCTGTATCACTGTTTGCCGTCATTCATGTGCAACTATATGTACATTCTGACAAAATTGCTCATTTGTAGTTTATCTCATTAATTTCCTCTAAAATGTTAATAATATTTGGTAGATTTTTAGGCTTTTATATGGTAATATTACTATTATCAGTCATTAAAAGCGTTTAAAGCGCCTGTTCTCACTGTCCATGTTCGAGGTAAAGGATATATGAATACCGATCGCGGCGAAAACAAGGAGTTTAAATTTGCGCTGAAAAAACGTCCCGACTCTATGACGGCTGCCGCTGTTATTTTTCTTGCGGCAGCGCTGTTTGTGTCTATCCTTGACGGAGCAAAATCCAATGGCGATTCGGAGGACATTCCTGCGGAGTCTGCCGTATCCGAAAGCCGCTCCGAAACATTTTCCGTCCTGATAATACCCGCCACAGGAAGCACCACACGCACGGTCACTTCGGTCAGCTCCAAAACTTCAAAGAAAGCCGTCCCCGCCGCTGTTTCGGTTACATCAAAGACGGCAGGCACCTCCAAGACCTCCGCCGAAACCTCCGCGCCGAAAACATCGACTGTAAAGAAGACAACCGCACCGACCACAACGGCGACATCGGCAGCAACGGCGCAGACAACACAGACCACCGCCGCCGCGACAGAAACCGAAACATCTCCGCCGGAAACGTCCGTGAGCGAGATCACTACCGCGTCCACCGTTTCAACGACCGTTCCGACAACATCTGTTACGACCACTACGACGACTACCGCGCTTGTCGTGAGCTTTCCGGCTGACATAAACAAACTCACCTATGAAGAATTGCTGAACGTTCCCGGAATCGGCGAGAAAATTGCGGGTGACATCGTTTATCTGCGCGAAAGATCGGGGACGATCACCGATATGGAACAGCTTCTGGAGCTTTACGGCATCGGCGAGGAAAAGCTCAGACAGCTTAAAGAGTATCTTTTCGTAAGCGATTCCGATTACCGCCCGATCACGCAAAGCACGGTCATAACCACCGTATCCGAAACAATTTCGGTAACGGAGACCGAGCCGCCCTCACCCGAGAGAAAGCCTGTGAACCTCAATACCGCCGACGCGGACGAGATCGCCGATTGCCTTTTGATCTCGTATGAAAAAGCGGCGGCTATCGTGAGCATACGCGAGATGATAGGCGGGTTCACATCTCCTGACGAACTGCGGCTCGTTTCAGGACTGACCGAAAGCGATCTTAAAGAGATCAGCGCTTATGTGCTGATCTGACCGAAACAAACAATAATTCAGAGAGGTCGGCAGATAATTTGCCGCCAGAATGGGTGCTTTATGAATAAAGACGAGAAAAAGCCTGCCGAAGCAATGAGTGTGCCGGAAAAGTTTGCAAAAAACAACCATTCCCTTGACAGCATAGACGACGCTGAGATAATGCGGTATATGCTCAAGCTCTGCATTACCCGCCGCAACGCGCCTGTGGATATTGAAAGGCTTATCGGCAAGTTCGATAACGTCACTAAGTTTATTTTTGCTCCCGACGAAACGCTTATCGGTGAAAAGGGTCTGAGCCGCTCCGAATTAGTGCGTTTCAGGATGATCGGCTCGATGCTTATGAGAGTACGGCTTGAAAAGCTCGGTAAAAAAATTAAAGCCGATGACGAACCGCGTGTCGCCGAGTATCTCTCGCTGATGTGCCTTTCGCATTATGTCGAGGTGATGTATATAGTGCCGATAATCGGGAAATACATAAGCGTGCCGTTTCTGATTTCGAGCGGTACGAGGATCGAGGTAAGCGCGACCTTTGAGAACGTTATTGCCGTGCTGAAAAGAGCGCATGGCTGTAAGGAATTTATTATGGCTCATAGCCACCCGTTTAATTCCTCAAATCCGTCTAAAGGCGATATTGCGACAACGGAGCGGCTTTTCGGGCGAATGTACAGGGAAGGCTATACCTTGAAGGAGCATTATGTTGTTGGCTGCGACGGTATACAGCGCGTGCCTTATGACAAAAATCCGCTGAGATACCTTTTCGGCGATAAAGGAAAATAAAAGAGCTGTCCGAACAAGTTTGCATGAACAGAGTTCATACCAACAGGCGATATTTCGCAAAGAATTTGCACAAGTCAGCACTATCTGCCAAAGCAGAACCGCGATTTGTTTAATTCATTTTGAAACGATAACAGGTAAAAAGGCGGTATGCTCAAACATACCGCCTTTATTTGTTCTTATCTAATCTAATGTGTGATGAACCGCACAGCTTCTGCTCCCGTTTATACTATAAAATGAGCGCCTTTTGTCAAATTGCACAAATAATCATTGGCAGATAAAGCCTTGCGATAGTCCAAAATTGTGCAAACTGACTGTGTTGCTCATTTATAGGTTTATAGTACGATTATTCGTACCCTATCTCGAAATTTTTTCTGAAATTCGTAATATCCTTGCCATGCCGATAAACAACGACCGAATAATATTCCTTACTATTCGAATACCCCAGCGACCGCACACGCGGATTATACTCCCACAGCGCCCAGTCCGTATTTTCATCAGGCTCATTGAAATGATCTATCAGCCAAAGCGTCTGATCGGAAAAATACGGCTTGATATACTTTTCATAACAATCGCTGTCACACATTATAACGGCTCGCCTGCCGTACTCCTGCTTTATACGATCAAGATACTGATTCAGCTGCTCACGCACCTTTTCGGCGCTCCTCATGCGGAGCTTGTACGCGCCGTATAAAGTCAGCTTGACCGCCGGACGAAGCTCTCCGTAAAGGTCGCCTACCGTATTGATATAATGTTCCGCCTGCTCCGTGCCGTCCTCGCTGAAATCAAACTCGTGATAAAATCCCGCCCACAGTCTGCTGTCGTCAACGCCCGGACGATTCACGGAATATTGCTCGTCGATGAATTTCGTCCCCCGCGTTGCGCGGACGTAAGCGAAGGTTATCATCTGATACTGGAACTCTGCCCAGTCCATTTCACCCAGCGAGGAGGTGACTATCGCTCCCCTCACGGGATAATCGCGCTTTCGCGGCTCGTTGAACCAAAGCTGCCCGCGATAATACAAAAACCCGACATTCAGAAAAAAATATATAGTGCCAAGCAAAATTATCACTACGGCAAAACGCCTGTAAATACGCCAGAACTTTCTGCGAGCCTGTTCGCGTTTCAGATTCGGTTTCCTGACTTTTTTGACAGGCTGGGGCTTAGGTTTAGGCTTGGGTTTGGGTTCTTTTTCCTTCGGCGGGGGAATATGCGCCTCCGGCTCCGGCTCGCGATGCGGCGGCTCGCGATGCGGCGGCTCGCTTACGGCGGGTCTTTTTTCCGCTCTTTTGATGCCGTCCGTTCTGTTAACGGCGGGCTTATCGTGAGAGACCGGCGGAGCTGTCTCGTTTACTTCGGCAGGTCTTTTCGCAGGAGCGGCGGCTTTTTTGGGTCGGATCCTCCCTTCGGAGCCTGACACGCGCTCGTCCGCATATTCATACTGCTCGTTAATCTTCTGCCGTGCTTTTTCGTTAAGATCAAATTCCTGCTTGTTCATTTGCCGATACCTTAAACTCCGCTGAAGAAGCTATCATATCGGCAAAATTATAGCTTGAAAGCTGATTCCGCACAGAATCGGTGATCTCGCCGAATGCCTTTTGATAGCAACATATACCGTCCGCACCGCGATTGCATTCACAATCCGGCGCAAGACACCTCGAAAAGTAATATGTACCCTCTATTGCTTCGATCACCATTCCCAATGTGATCTCGGACGGCTCGGCTATCAGCTTGTAGCCGCCCTGGCTCCCCTTAAACGATTTTATAAGCCCGGCGGACACGAGCTTTCTGAGTATCTTAAGCGCAAACCTGAGCGTAACGCACGCCCTTTCCGAGATCGTGCCCGCATCAAGCCTGCCGCGGTCAAGGCAAAGTACGGATACTATCCTTACCGCGTAATCCGCTTCAAGTGTTATATACATAGATCAAATACCAATTACCTGTTTATTTATAATATGCAGCCGCACGGTCAAATATTCCTGCGGCTGTGCGGAGTACGTCAGTCAAGATAATCCTTGACCTTGTTGCTCCTGTTCGGGTGACGCAGCTTTCTTAACGCTTTGGCTTCTATCTGTCTTATGCGCTCGCGGGTCACTCTGAACTGCTGTCCTACCTCTTCAAGCGTGCGGGAACGTCCGTCGATAAGCCCGAAGCGCAGGCGCAGCACCATTTCCTCACGCTCGGTAAGCGTGGAAAGCACCTGATTTATCTGCTCTTTGAGCGCTACCTGAGAGGCTGCCTCCTGCGGTGCAAGAGCGTCCTCGTCGGGGATAAAGTCGCCCAGGTGGCTGTCCTCCTCTTCGCCGATAGGAGTTTCAAGCGAAACGGGATCCTGAGCTATGCGCATTATCTCGCGAACGCGGTCAACGGGAAGAGCGAGGTATTCGGCTATCTCTTCGGGAGAGGGGTCGTGACCGTTCTGATGCAGCAGCTGGCTTGAAGCCTTCTTGACCTTCGTGATCGTTTCGACCATGTGAACGGGTATGCGTATCGTTCTTGCCTGATCGGCGATAGCTCTTGTTATTGCCTGACGTATCCACCAGGTAGCGTAGGTCGAAAACTTGAAGCCCTTCGTATAATCGTATTTCTCGACCGCCTTGATAAGACCCATATTGCCTTCCTGGATAAGATCGAGAAAGCTCATGCCCCTGCCCACATATTTCTTGGCAATTGATACCACAAGTCGAAGGTTCGCTTCGGCAAGGCGCTTTCTCGCTTTCCGAGCCTCCTCCTCCTTGCCGCCCGACATCTTTTCGGCAAGCTGGATCTCCTCTTCGGAGGTAAGAAGCGGAACTCTGCCTATCTCCTTAAGATATATCTTCACGGGGTCGTCTATCGCTATACCGTCTGTCGAAAGACCAATATCTATATCCTCGGGAGAAATATCGTCCTCGGGATTGATGAAAACCATTTCATCGTCGGGCATTATATCGTCGATTATTTCAATATGAAATTCCTCGCAGCTTTCATAGAAGTGGTCGATCTGCTCAACGTCGAAATCGAGCTTTTCAAGAGCATCGTTTATCTCTTTTGTAGTGAGCTTTCCTCCCACCTTGCCATGCTCGAGCAAATTGTCCATGATCTTCTTTTTATCCATTTTTATCAACCTTTCTTCAAAGTCCGGCGGCTGAATCATACCGTTTCACCGTCAGGGGCGTACACGGGGCGGCAGCAAAACGGTATCAAGCGCCGCAAAACACGGAGGGACTTATTTGACTTCCTTGTTAGAGACCTTTGCCGGAGACTGCGCTTTAAGCTCCTCGAACTGGCGTATGCTCATTCCGACCTTTCGCCAGCGGTTAATGCTGCGGAGCCTTCTTATAGCCTTTGCCTCGATCTGCCGAACTCTTTCACGGGTAACGTTAAATATCTCGCCTACCTGTTCAAGCGTTCTGACCTTTCCGTCGTCAAGTCCGAAGCGCAGTCTGATGACCATTTCCTCGCGTTCCGAAAGAGTCATCAGCACGCGGTTGATCTGTTCGTGAAGTGCCTTCTGCTCCGAAGCCTCTTCGGGGGTCTCCGATTCGGTATCGGGGATAAAGTCGCCCAGATGGCTGTCCTCCTCGTCGCCGATAGGCGTTTCGAGCGAGGTAGGCTCCTGCGCGATTATCCTGCGCACCTCTCTTACGTCCTCCTCGTTCATGTTGAGATAATCGGCTATCTCCTCGATAGTCGGCGCACGACCGAACTCGTTGAGCAGCTCGCTCTCCGCCGTTCTGACGCGGTTGATGCTCTCGTACATATGTACGGGGATACGAATTATTCTGCCCTTGTCGGCAATGGCTCTTGCGATAGCCTGCTTTATCCACCAGGTCGAGTATGTCGAAAATTTAAAGCCCTTTGTGTGGTCGTACTTTTCCGACGCTTTGATAAGCCCGGTGTTTCCCTCCTGAACAAGATCGAGGAAGCCGAGACCTCTGCCCGTATACTTTTTCGCTATCGAAACCACAAGACGCAGATTTGATTCTATCAGTCTGTTTCTTGCCTTTTCCGAAGCCGCCGGGTCATCGCCCGCCATGATCTCACCAAGCTCCAGCTCCTCCGTTCTGCTGAGAAGAGGGAATCTTCCTATTTCCTTAAAATATGACTTTACGCTGTCGTACTGAAATTCTCCGTCGTCTGCCAGCAGCTCCTTGTCCGAAATGCCGTCATCGACTATCTCGTCCTCTACGGCAAGGTCGTCGATCAGCTTGATACCGAGAACGGAGCAGCTTTCATAAAAAGCGTCGATCTGTTCTTCGTCAAGCTCGACACGTTCGAGCGCGTCGCTTATCTCTCCTGCCGAAAGAGAACCGGCAGCCTTTCCCTTTTCCAAAAGCTGTTCAACGGCTGTTTTTGAATCCATAAATCTCCCCGCTTTTTCTTTTTCGTTATTGATTCCAAATGTTTACTGTAAAATGTTTACCATACGGTAATTACCGTCTTTCAGGTTTTCTTCTGTTCGTTCATGAAAGCCCTTATCTCGTCATCGTTAAGGCTGCCGAGATCTCGTTTCGGCTTGTAGCTGTTCAGCTTTTCGATACATTCGTTCGCCACCTCGTCGGTAAGACCTTCCTCCTGCCTGCGGACTATCATAGCCGTTATCCTGCCTACCTCGTCCACCGAAAAGGAATCGGGCATCGAGGACAGCGAATGATCGAAACCGCCGCTTATCCGGTTCAGCAGGAACTCGTACACCCTTCTGTTAAATTCGGTAAGGAATTTATCGGGCGGAAGTATCTGCGAAAGGTAGCTACACTTATCGGGATTAAGATAAAGGTATGTAACGATCATCTCCTCCGCGTTAAATTCCCCGGTATGCTGCGAGATGTCCGGAGAGATCATTCCGCGCAGGTAGGTAAAATTCCTTACGCTCTGATCTTCGCGGCGCTGTTCCCTGCGGCGCTTTCCGCTTTTAAAGGCGTTTACCTCCTCGTCAATGGCGGTAAACGAGACCTCAACGGAATCGGCGACCTTTCTGGCGTAATACTCGTATTCGGTCTTTTTGTCGATACCCGCAAGAATAGGGACTGCCGCGTCCTTGAAGTCGAATCTTCCGCGCTGAGAGGTCATATCGAACCTTTCGCTTTCAATACGCAGGATATAGTCAAGCGCGGTCTCTGCCTTTTCAAGAAGATTCCCGAAAGCGGCGGCACCGTACTTCTTTAAAAACTCATCGGGGTCTTTAGCGCCCCTGACGGTCAGCACGCTCGCCTTGAAGCCGCACCCGCGTATAATGTCTATCGCCTTGCGTGTAGCCTTGCGCCCCGCCTCGTCAGCGTCGTAGCAGATAACTATTTCGCTGGCGTAGGTATTGAGCAGCTTGACCTGTCCTTCGGTCAGCGCCGTTCCGCAGCTTGCTATCGCGTTTTCAAAGCCCGCCTGCGTAAGCGAAACAACGTCAAGATTCCCTTCACAGAGAATGAATTTGCCTGTTTTTACCGCCTCATTCTTTGCTATATTAAGCGAGAACAGAAATTTGTTCTTGTCATAGAATGCGCTGTCCATAGGGTTTATATACTTGCGCTTATCGTCGCCCAGCGTTCTTCCGCCGAAACCCAGTATATTTCCCCTAAGATCAATAAACGGGAACATAGCCCTGTTCACATAAAAGTCAAACGTCTTTTTTGTATTATTCTGGGAGCGCGAGATCAGGTGCGCGTATTCAAGCTCCTGCTCGGTATACCCCAGACCCATCATATAGGTTTTCAAAGCGCTCCAGCTGTCGGGAGCGTAGCCCATGCCGTAGCGCTTGATAGTAGCCGCCTTTAGCCCGCGGACATCTATAAGATATTGCAGACACCGTTTGCCCTCCGGCGTGAAAAGCTGCCGGTAGAAAAACCTTGCCGCCTCGCGGTTCATTTCGTAGACCTTTTTCTTGTCGGCGAGGGTAATGCGATGCTTTTTGCCGTTCTGCCCGGTCTCGTAGGCATAATTGCTGCTGTCGGTCGGCATTTCGATGCCTGCGCGTTCGGCAAGCAGCTTGACGGTCTCCATGTAATCAAGGTTCTGATATTTCATAATGAAAGTGATAATATCGCCGCCGACATGACAGCCGAAGCAGTAAAAAAACTCCTTATCCGGGTGAACATGAAACGACGGTGTTTTTTCATTATGAAAGGGACACAGACCGACATAATCACGTCCGGTTCTTTTTAAATTAACATATTCTCCGATAACGTCAGCTATTGGATTTGCTGATTTTAATCTTTCGGTAAATTCCGGAGGAAAAGCCGTAAAAATCCCTCCCCTGATTATATCATCTTCTGCTCCATGCGGCAGGAATATATATTTCCGAAAACAGATCGGCGGCGTATTTATCGCTCATTCCGGCTATGTAATCGCACACCGCAGTTTCCTTGCCGAACCTTTCAGCCAGCTTGCGGTAAAGCTCGGGCAGGCGCGAAATATCGCTCATATAATGCCCGTAAAGACCGCCCAGCATGGATTCGGTCTTTGATTCCTCGGATTTACAGGTCGGATTGCGGTAGACATTCTCGAACATAAACTCCCTCAGCCTATTGTACTGCTTGTCTATTTCGGGCGAAAGCCGAAGGTTTTCCACGCCGTTCGCGATAAGGTCGTTCACAAGGGTAGTTATCCTTTCGGATTTCGAGCCGCCCAGCACATCGGTTATCTCGCGGGGGATCTGCTCTTCGGTAAGTATACCCGCACGGACAGCGTCGTCAATGTCGTGGTTGAGATAAGCAATAACATCGGCATAGCGGACGACATAGCCCTCTTTGGTCTCGGCGACCATATTGGTATGCTTTAAAATACCGTCGCGAACCTCGTAGGTAAGATTAAGCCCTTTTCCGCCGTTTTCGATATACCTGACCACCCGAACGCCCTGCTCGTAATGCTTGAAGCCGTGAGGACAAATGACGTTCAAAGCGCGTTCGCCCGCGTGACCGAACGGCGTATGACCGAGATCGTGCGCCATTGCGATAGCCTCCGTCAAGTCCTCGTTCAGGCGGAAAGCGCGGGCGATAGTCCTTGCGATCTGCCCGACCTCAAGCGTATGCGTGAGCCGCGTGCGGTAATGATCGCCCGTAGGGCTGAGAAACACCTGCGTTTTGAGCTTTAGCCTGCGGAAGGAATTGCAGTGTATGACCTTATCGCGGTCGCGCTGGAACTCCGTTCTTATGGGGCAAAGCTCCGACGGGAACTCCCTGCCTTTTGTTTCCGAAGAAAGACACGCCTCCCTGCAAAGCCAGCTCCGTTCGAAGTTTTCATAGACCTCTCGCGGGCAAGGCTCCGGCAATCTGTTATTGTTCATTGAAATCACCGCCTGACATAAGCGGCATCAAGCCGCAAAAATAACCAATTGCACAAGCTACTATATAATTATACAATATCCGAGCCGAATTACCCTTTATTGAGCAATAAGCAGTCAAATATTTTGTTCATATCAACCAAATAAATCATGAAAAATCCTCGAATAAATCGGCAGTTTCATCAAAACTTATCTTACCGTTGGCAGCATTTGTCAGGTCACGGACAAAGCTGCCCGTCAGCTCGCTTTTGACTATGACCGACATCGAAACGCTGTCAGAAAAATCTTCCCTAAGCACCTTAGCGCCAAAACCCGGAATCAATGCGCTGATACGCCCGTAAAGCTCGTATGAGCAATCAAAATCAAAGCGCGAACAGCGGCAAATTTCCATGATATGCGCGTTATCGACAGCCGCCTTGCAAGCGCCCGAATAGGCTCTCGCAAGCCCGCCCGTCCCGAGAAGTATCCCGCCGAAATACCGCGTAACAACAACGCAGACATCGGTAAGCCCCGCGCCGCGCAGCGTTTCAAGCACAGGCACGCCGCCCGTACCCTGCGGCTCTCCGTCGTCGCTGTAACGGCTGGTGTTTCCGTCGCGCAGGATATAGGCGTAAACATTGTGCCTTGCCTTGCGGTTTTCGCTTTTAATGCGATCGATATGCTCTATCGCCTGTTCCTCGTTCTGCACCGGCGCAAGCGACGCTATAAAGCGGGATCTCTTTTCCTCAAGCTCACCCACAGCGGCACAGCCGACCGTCCTGAAACTGTCAGACATCTATTATACGCCCCCTTCGTGAAAATACGACAAAAACCGAGTAATCAAAAAATGAAAAAAAGAGCGGCAAAGTCTGCCGCTCTGCCCGATCAATCGAGCTTGAATCTCTTCTTGAACCTGTCAACACGTCCGCCGGTATCAACGAGCTTCTGCTTACCGGTGAAGAACGGGTGGCACTTTGAGCAAATTTCTACCTTAATATCCTTCTTGGTGGAACGGGTCTTAATTACGTTACCGCAAGCGCAGGTAATGGTAGTTTCCTCATACTTAGGATGAATACCCTCTTTCATTATTTCTCCTCCTTTCCGGAACATTCTTATGGCTTTGTCATAGAAGCCCATCAGAGTAATGTCCGGACAGTAGTTCTATGTCAGCACTCAACTATAATATTTTAGCACACAGCGCGGCAAAAGTCAAGGACTTTCCTGCCGAATTAACTTTTTATTTACAAATTATTGACAAGCTCATCTAAAATATGGTGTGCGGCATCGAGCTTAGACATCTTATCAAGGAAAACGGTGCCTTTTTTAGTGATTATTGTAATAACATTTGTATCGGTACCGAAGCCCGCGCCGTCCTCTTTCAGCGAGTTGGCGCAGATCATATCGCAGTTTTTTGACACCAGCTTTTTGTGCGAATTTTCGATAAGATTTTCCGTCTCCATAGAGAAACCGCACAGCAGCTGACCCTGACGCTTATGCTCGCCGAGATATTTCAGAATATCCTGCGTGCGCCTTAAAGATATTGAAAGCTCGGTATCGCTCTTTTTCAGCTTGTTTTCGGCACAGATAAGCGGCGTATAGTCGGCGACCGCCGCCGCCTTGATAATAATATCGTAGTCATCGGCAGACTGGGTAACGGATTCGAACATCTCGTCGGCGCTTGTCACGTTCACTACCTTGACAAACGGAGGCATTTTTTCGGTGCAGCTGCCCGCCACAAGAGTTACCTCCGCACCGCGCAGACTTGCCGCCCTCGCAAGCGCTATGCCCATTTTGCCCGTTGAACGGTTTGTTATGTAACGCACGGGGTCGATAGCCTCTCTCGTAGCTCCGGCAGTTACCATTACCTTCAAGCCCGCCATATCCTTTTCGCAGGCAAGCTCCTGGAGAATATAGTCTATAAGCGTCTGAACATCAGGCAGTTTGCCGTCGCCAACGTCCCCGTTGGCAAGCATTCCCCTTACAGGTCGGATAATGCCATAGCCAAAATCCTCCAGCTTGCGGATATTGTCAAGCACGATAGGATTGTGCAGCATATTATGGTTCATAGCGGGAGCGATCAGCTTTTTGCAGGTACACGCCATAACTGTTGTTGTAAGCATATCATCGGCTATACCGCCCGCTATCTTCCCTATCACGTTAGCGCTCGCAGGCGCTACAAGCACAATATCCGCAGATTTTGCGAGAGCGACGTGTTCAACGCTGTACTGAAAACCCCTGTCAAAAGTGTCGATAAGGCATTTATGCTGAGTGAGCGTTTCGAAGGTTATGGGATTGATGAACTCATGAACGTCCGCCTGGAGCTTGGTAAGCTCTCTTACGCAGTCAGCCATTTTGTAAGCGGCAATACTTCCTGTAACACCTATTAAAATAGTATTCCCTTTAAGCATAAAAATCACTTCCCTTTCAAAAATATGTAATGTATTTCCATCTTGACTTATCTCAAATCCACGGCGAGACTGTCAAGAAATTTACTTTATAAGCATCAAAGCAGCGCGTTATTCCACAACCTTTCGTAAAAGCAGACAAAATATTTTGTAAAGCAAAATTATTTTACACATTTATGACCAACTGTTTGTTTGTCAAAAAATATACTTTACATTATTTTTCAAAAAAGCAAATGACCGCATACAGTCAAAAGCCATACACGGTCATAAGGAACTGTCCTGAAATAAATTGCACATTTATGCTTGTCTATTTTTCCTTGTGCTTCATTGAACGCACTTGATAATACAGGCATGAACGTAGTTCATGCGGTATTCCTGCGTGCGTTCGCCTTGCACAAGAAAAAAATATCCTGCGCCTAAATGCACAATTTATTTCAGGACAGTTCCTAATTTCACTTGCGTCTTTTCTTATGTTTGCTGTGCTGATGAACATATTTAATGATCTCCTCGGGGCTGTAAGGATCGACGGTGTTATCATCAAGCTGGTCGAAATAAGACTTCTTCTTTTTCTTAAGCCGTTTACCGAATATTCGTTCTTTAAGAGACTTCTTCGTACTCGGCTTAATGCTTTCAAGAGGATTGTTGAACCGTTCCTTATTATGTTCTTCAAGTTCGCGGATATAGTTACGCTCGATCTCATGGTTTTCCATGATCGAATTAAGCTGCTGCAAAAGCAGCTTTTGTTCCAGTATGCCTGCTGCGTCCTCGCAGGTGTCTGCTTCTCCTGTTTCAAGATACTCTCTGAGATCAGCCAGATATTTTTCGTCGCTGAGAGTTATAAACGGCACCTCTTTATCAAGACCCTTGACGTAATCCTCTTTCAGCTTGATGATTTCCGGTTCGAGCTGTCTCAGTCTCTCGATCTCCTCGATTATCCATTCATTCGTTTCACTCTGTTTTTCCAGTTTTTGGTCGAGCTTGTATCTGTTGAACGAGATGAAGAATATCATTCCTCCGATAAATACAAACGCGGCTATCCCGAGCGAAACAAGAAGTGCTCGCGCAATTATCAGAACGAGCAGGAAAACAACAACAGCGCCGCCGCCGGCTATCCCGGTATCGCGGGTCAGCCTTGCCTTCATATCAAATATCTCATGAACATATACATCATCATGTATCAGAGTCTGGAGATACGCCTGATTTTCCTTGTTCTGTGCTATTTTAGCTTCTTTAAGCGCATATCTTTTGAAAAGCTCTTCGGCGTGATCCAATCGTTCAAGCTCTGTCATACACATCTTCCTTTTTTGGTTCAATGCTGAGACAGGACATAATACCTCTCCCATGTAACAAATAATATTATATCACAAATCTTATTTATTGTCAAGATTTTCTATCTGATTTTTTAAAAATAACTGATAATATTTATCGTACATTCACCTATACTCTACTCACATCTGTAATATTCATGTCGTATCCGAAATGTTCGTATCGGCAGAATAAATTTCCGCACGCCCGAAAAGAACAAAGTCTCTTTTCTCGCGGAGGATAAAGAACCTTATCAGGTCGTCCAGCAGCGAGCCTACCGCCGAAAGCGCGAACCATATCCCCGTAAACAGCGGACATATCTGCCCGTCAAGGTTCATCGGCAGTTCGGAATAATCCCAGATGCAAAGCCCCATTCGCACATTCAGCAGTTCTCCCGTCAGCAGCTCGCAGAGCGTTATGAATGCCGCCGACACCAGCGACCTTGACAGTACCTTTACCAGTGTTCGCTCTCTGCCGTTAAGGGCGTGGATCAGCAGCATTGCCATTCCGCCGAGCAGTCCCATAGAGATATGCGTAAATCCTCGCGATATGTCCTCGATCAGCCCGTAGGCAAAGCCTCCGCTCAAAAACACAGCGACCGTGCCGAGTGCCGCATATTTCCGATCTTTCTCCATAATAATCCCCCGTCAACATATCTTTGATCAATTATTGACGGATAAGGAGAATTTTAATCGTAAACCAAAACAAATGCGCTTTGCAAAAACCACAAAAACCGCAAAGCAGGGGACGAACACGGGGTGCAGCGCCCGTGCGCCGGCGAGAGATCAACCGCACGAACAAGTTCGCGCAAGAAGAATGGTTGCCCCCTGCACAGGCTTGCTCGCGCCGCCCCCCTTCCTAAGACTTTTGGTTTTCCCTCACTTTGCGTGTTCGGTGGTTCGTGATAATGCGTCAGACCTGCCAGCTATTCAGATAATCATGCTGCGCGGGCGTTAGCTTATCTATCTCCACACCCCAGAAACGCAGCTTACGTCCGGCAACCTCATTATCTATCTCCTCGGGAACGCTGATTATCTTTTCATTCAAATTATCCTTATTCTTTACAAGATACGCCGCCGAAAGTGCCTGAATCGCAAACGACATATCCATAATCTCGGCGGGGTGTCCGTCGCCCGCCGCAAGATTTACAAGCCTTCCCTCGCCGATAACAAACACCGTTCTGCCGTCGGGCAGCTTGTAACCCTGAATGTTATTGCGGGCTTCGTAAACCTCAACAGCAAGCTCGCGAAGCCGCGCCACCGCCACCTCGCAGTCAAAATGCCCCGCGTTACAAAGGATAGCGCCGTCTTTAAGGTTAGCAAAGCTGTTGTCGGTAATCACGTCCTTGCAGCCCGTAACCGTCACGAACAGATCTCCGATCTTCGCGGCTTCCTCCATTTTCATGACCTTGAAGCCGTCCATGACAGCCTCCATAGCCTTTACAGGGTCTATCTCGGTGACGATAACCGACGCGCCAAGCCCCTTCGCACGCATTGCAACGCCCTTTCCGCACCAGCCGTAGCCCGCGACAACAACATTTTTACCCGCAACGATGAGATTGGTCGTGCGGTTGATTCCGTCCCAGACCGACTGTCCCGTGCCGTAGCGGTTATCGAACAGATACTTGCATCTCGCGTTGTTTACAAGCACCATAGGGAATTTCAGCTCCCTCGCCTTGTTCATGGCAATAAGCCTTATTATGCCGGTGGTGGTCTCCTCGCAGCCGCCTATCACGTTCGGGATAAGCCCGGGATATTCGCTGTGTATCATGTTTACTAAGTCGCCGCCGTCGTCGATGATTATGTTCGGCGCGATCTTCACTACCTCAGAAATGTGACGATGATATTCCTCCGGCGTTGAACCGTGCCACGCGAAAACGTTCATCCCGTCATGTACAAGCGCCGCCGCTACGTCGTCCTGCGTGGAAAGCGGATTGCTGCCCGTAACATACATCTCCGCGCCGCCAGCTGCCAGCACCTTGCAAAGATACGCGGTCTTTGCCTCAAGGTGCACCGAAAGCGCGACTCTAAGCCCCGTAAAAGGCTTGTCGCGCTCAAATTCCTCGCGAACGCTGTTAAGAATATCCATATTTCTGCGAACCCATTCGATCTTTCTCGCGCCGGATTCCCACAGACTTTCATCTCTGATCTCGCTCATTTATTAACTTCCTTTCGGTATATTATGTCAATTTCATCGTCGGTCGGCGGCTCGAATATCGCCGCAAACTTCGCGGCAAGCCCTTCGTCAATATAGTAGGCGGAACGATCTCCCGCGGCAACAGCCGCATTGCGCTTTTCAAGCCGACGGTGCCATTCCTCGTCCGATACGGTGATATAATGCAGCTCGCATTCTATGCCGTGCGAGCTGTAAAAATCCCTTGCGTAACGCCGCTCTTCCCTTGTCCAGAAGCCCCAGTCAAGAATGACGTTTATGCCCGTTTCGATAAGCTCAACGCTTTTTTCAAACAGATACTTTTCTGTCCGTTCAACGTATGTATCGTGCATATCTCCCGTATCGTGTCCGAACAGCGCGAGCGTTATCTCGTCAACCGAAAGCACCGCCGCCGAAAGCGTTTTGCGCAGCTTTGCGGCGTAGGTCGATTTGCCTGTGCATATCCGCCCGCAGGTCATTATCACTTTAGCCATGAACAGACACCCTTTACGAAATGATCTTGCCTTTTTTCTTGGCAGGCTTTTCCGCTTTGTTGGCGGGTTCCTCAGACCCTCTGTCCTCAAATATCGCCACATCTTCGGTTTTAAGATAATCAAATTCGGGATTGTCCTCGCCGCGCTTGTCATAATACGGCTGAATAACGTACTTTCTGACAACGGGATAGCAGTTGAACGCGCTGACAAAGCACAAAAACGAGAACGGCCAGAACAAAACAATGATGACCGACATCGGCAGCAGGATAAACAGCACAAACAGCACCATTATCCATATCAAAAGCGTCCAGAGACTGCTTTTCATTCCGAGACTTACAAGCAGAAAAGAGTTTTTGATTATCTGTCTCATCGAAAGATTCGTCGAAACTATCATCAGGTAGATGTAAAAGTGCATCATAAAGAACACAATAGCACAGCTCAGACACAGCAGGAACGGGATAAACATTATATTTGAGTCTTTCGCCCATGCGTTATATGTAGGTATCGCCACCGAAAGACTTACCAAAAACAGAACGTCTATCAGTCCCATTATGAAGCTCTGCTTGAAATTCTTTTTGAAAGCCTCCCAGTAGTCCTCCCATAAGAAGGCATTTCTCTCCTGCGACCAGTTGCGGCACACCTTAGTCATCGCGGCTATTGCGGGACCTATCGTAACAACAGGCAGGCAAGAGAGGATAAAAAGCAGATTCAGCGCCATGAGCTTCCACATTCTGCGCCCATAGACCTCAACGCATTTTATCCAGCCTTTTTTCTCCATTGGAGCCTTTGGTATGCCCGGACCCGGTCGGTCGTAGCCTCCGAATAATTTCATTTATACTTCCCCTTTTTTATATTACGATCATATTATTACAACAGCAATACGGCAAGCACGCAGTCAAGCAGCGCGGAGACCGACGTTGCCGCCGCCAGTCCTGCAAACCTGACCGTGTAGACCTTTATACGCTCTGAAAGCCCCTCCGTAAGCCCTTTAAAGAAGCACACGCGGAAAAGCTCGTCCGAAAGATACAGCGCCTCCCTCGAAGCCAGCACTGTTATCACCGTTGCGGCGAGAACGCCCGGAAAGACCGCCGCCGTTCTGATGATACCGGGCTTTGAGAGCTGTTCGCCGCAGGAGACCGTTATCATCACGCCGCAGGTCATTCCTCTCATAAACGGCAGTATCAGCTCAAACGGCTGTGCTATGGCGCTGAATCCCAGCAAGAACGCCGCAAGCAGATAAAAGCCCGTCCCCGAGAGTGTGCTGATGATAAGCGCGGAGACATCGCCGTTTTTCCTGACATTGAAATAATTTTCCTGAGCCTCGTTCAGCATTTCCGTAAGTCCCGCGCTGCCGATACCGCTGCAGCGGCAAAGCGCTCCGAAAAGAGCGCCCATAAGCGCGGATAACGTGAATACGGCATAAATGGTCAGCCGCTTGTCCGAAAACGGGCTGCGGCGTTCCGAACCGATACGCATACACATCACCTCAGATGATATATATGCTTATGTGCGGGATTTATTACTAAGCCGCCGAAACCGCGAAGTGAGGACATAAACGGGATCCAGCGCCCGTGCGCTGGCGAGGGGTCAACCGCACTTCACTCTTTATCTATCTCTTTGCAAGCTCGTAGGCGCGGTTGGTGCAAGCCTTGCAGCAATTCTGAACAGCCTCGTCAAGACCGCCCGCACGGAGCTGCTCCAGACCCGCTATCGTCGTGCCGCCCTTCGAGGAAACCATTTCGATCAGCTTATCAATGGTAAACCCGCTGTCCGTTATCATCTTAGCAGAACCGACAAGCGACTTTGCAAAAAGCGTTTTCGCCACCTCGCCGTCAATACCCACACTCTCGGCGTACTTAATGAACGACTGCGCATAAAGATAGATAAACGCAGGCGACGAACCATTAATGGCAATTATCTCCTTCATCTTATCCTTCGGTATAACGGCATAAGCGCCGCAGGCTCCGAATATGCCGCAGACATTGGCAAACTCGCTGTCCGAAACATTTTCGGAGCGCGAAAGAGCCGTCGCGCCCTCGCCCAGAAGGAGCGGCGTATTCGGCATAACAAGCACTACCTTAGCGCCGTCCACCGTCTTCGAGGCTATGTAAGCGTCATCGATCCCCGCACAGATAGATACCAGCACCTTTTCCGCGTTCACCGCAGGCTTGACAGCTTCAAGCACCTCGTCAAGCTGCTGAGGCTTTACCGCCAGAAAAACATAGTCGCTTGCGGAAACCACCGCAGCCGCGTTTTCGCAGCCCTTAGCGCCTGCCGCCGCCGCTTTTTCCATAGCGGGTGCAAAGCTGTCATAAACAAATATCTCAGCTTCGATGTCGGCACAGTCCGAAATGCCCTTCATGATAGCGTAGCCCATGTTTCCCGCGCCGATAAATCCAACTTTTATCATAATTAATGATCTCTCCTTACCGATATAAAGATATATATTTCATTATACTACAAAATAAACAAATAATCAAGTGCTTTTTCTATGTTTTCAATAAAAATTCACTTTTTGTATTTATGACAATTCAGTTTATCTTATGTTAAAAATCAAAGCGCCGCATTCCCGCTTATCGGCTCTTTACGCATACCATGTGAAAATCATGCAAAACGTATATTAACCTTTTGTAAAAGCCTTGCATTTTTGTCTGAAATATGTTATAATACTATAAATATATGAAGTCAAAGTATTGATCCGCCGTATTCGGCTGAATAAGGAGATGTCTGTAATGGAAAGAAACACAGAAAATATTAACAGCTCCGTAACCTTTTCCAAGCTCGCGCTTGCCCTTACCAACGATTATGAAAGCATTTACGTCGTAAATACCGACAATGACAGCTATGTGGAATATTCCGCGACAGACAGCTCCTCCGGCGGCAAGGAGCTTAAAATAGTTTCGAGCGGCGGTGATTTTTATGCCGATCTTATAAATAACACGGAGCTTCTTGTTTACAAAGAGGACAGAGACCGATTCATCAAGGCTTTCAATAAGCAGTCCGTTATGGAAAAGCTGAAAAACGGAAGATCGTTCTCTTTGAGCTACCGCCTTGTTATCGGCGGCGAACCGTGCTATTACTATCTCAAGGCTATACGCGCCGACAGCGGCAGCATTATCATCGGCGTTCAGAACGTTGACGAACAGAAAAAACGCGAGTTCGCAGCGGAGGAAACAAGCAGGACTTATTCCGAGATAGCCGCGTCGCTTGCCAGCCTGTTCGAGGTCATTTACCATATCGACATCAACACCGATCATTTCACCCAGTACAGCTCCAGTGAGAGCTTTTCGCGGCTCGGACTAAAAAAGAGCGGGGAAAACTTTTTCGAAAGGGTCTCCTCCGTTGCTCAGAATATTGTTCACCCCGACGACCGCAATAAAATTATCCGTGCGTTCGGCAAAAAGGTACTGCTGAAAAAACTGGAGAAATCCGCTTCTTTTTCCATTATCTGCCGCCTTGTGATCGACGGACAGATACATTATGTCGATATGCTCGCTTTCCGCAATCGTAAAGACACGGGAAGGATCGTCATAGCTATGAGGAATATCGACGAGCAGAAGCGCCTTGAATCCGAAAACGAGACCTACGGACAGATAGCCGCCGCGCTCGCCAGCCGTTACGAAGCAATATATTACATCAATATTGATACGAACGAATATACAATATACAGTTCAAGCGACGTTTATTCCGAGCTTGGTCTTACCAAACAGGGAGCCGATTTCTTCGCCGACGCGGAAGCCGATATTCGCACCTTTATCCACAAGGACGATATTCCCCTTATGCTTAAAGAAATGACAAAGGAAAATCTGCTGAAAAAGCTCGGTCTCTTAGGCTCAATATCGCTTGAATACCGTCAGCAGCTCGGCAAAAGAACGCAGTATGTCAATAATTTCATAGTGCGCCCTTCAAACGACAGACACCATATCATAATGGGCATTTCAAATATCGACGCGCAGGTAAAGCGGGAATCTATCGGCGAGACCTACGGTCAGATAGCGGGTGCGCTCGCCAGCCGCTACGAGGCTATTTACTATATCAACTCCGACACCAACGAATATAACCAGTACCTTTCAAGCGAGACATACGCAAGTCTCGGTCTCGCCAGACAGGGAAGCAACTTCTTTGCGGACATTGCGAATGATATACCGAAATGTATCTACATCAAGGATATTCCGCAGCTGCTTTCCGCAATGGAAAAGGAAAACATCATCTCCGTTCTTGATGAAGCAGGTTCATTTTCCATTAATTACCGCCAACAGCTCGACGGCAGGACGCAGTATGTAAATCTGCTTGCGGTACGCCCGAATAACGACACGCACCATATCGTCATGGGCATTACGAACATAGATTCGCAGACCCGCCGCGAACAGTCGATGAAGGAGGAAAGCAAGACCTTCGGCGAGATCGCCAAAGCGCTGGCACAGCGCTACGAGGTCATTTACCACGTTAATCTGCTTACGAACGAATACAACGAATACAGTTCGAGCGAAAAATATTCCAAGCTGAAAATAGGCGTTACAGGCTCCGATTTCTTTGCCGAAACGCAGGAAAACCTGAAACGCGACATCTATCCCGAAGATCAGCCAATGGTGGCAATGGCGCTCCAAAAGGAAAACATCATCGAGAGCCTTCGCGATACGGGCAAGTTTTATCTTAATTACCGGCTTATTTTCGACGGCGTTCCGCAGTATGTAATGCTGTTTGCCGTCCGCCCGAAGGAGGATTCCTCGCATATCATCGTTGCGGTGGCGAACGTCGATTCCGCCAGGCGCAAGGAGCTGGAATTTGAGGAAGCTATCGGCAGCGCCATAGATATGGCAAACCGCGATGTATTGACGGGCGTAAAGAACAAGCGTGCCTACGTTCAGGAAGAAATAGAGCTTGACGAGCTGATAGGTATACACAGCGCCCCCGCGTTTTCGGTAGTCGTCTGCGATATTAACGGTCTTAAACAGGTAAACGACAGGCAGGGACACAAGGCGGGCGACTTATTTATCCAGAGCGCCTGTATGCTGATAAAGGAAACATTCACCAACAGCACCGTTTACCGAATCGGCGGCGACGAATTTGTAGTCATACTAAAGGCAAGCGACCACGAAAAGAGATTTTCGCTGCTTAAAGCGCTTGACGAAAAGCTGACGGAGCATCGCAAAAAAGGGCTTGTCACCGTAGCGGTGGGCGTTTCAGATTTCGATGTGGAAAAGGATATGCGCCTTCAGGACGTTTTCGAACGTGCCGACAATGCCATGTACGACAACAAGGAGCAGTTCAAAAAGGTCTCCGGAAACGCTGCGGGTACGCAGAATAATTCGGCAGAAAAGGACATAGAGTTCAACAAGCTCTTTAAGCAGCTTATCTCCGCCATGACCGAGATCAATTTTATTGACATTCCGCGCATAGAGGAACTGCTTATCGGTATTTCGTACAACCTGCGGCTTTCCAAAGGCGTTACCCGCGTATACAAAAATCCGCAGGAGGAGCTGGAAGGAAAGGGCGAAACGCTCCGCTGCTTTGATACCGGCATTAAGGGAATAGCCGTTCATTCGCTGAGAGTTATCACAAGTGTTATGAATATAGTCACCATGACCGTTTTCATGTCGCCCGACGAGAGACCTCATTCAGAGGACGAGCATAAAAAGCTCGACCTTGTAATGAGAGCCACTCTGAGCTTTATCAGCCGCAACCGCCTGCGCGATATAGTCGAGGAGCTTGCCTTCTTTGACGACAGCGGCTATCCCAATCAGAGAAAGCTCATGAACTACCTCGATCACCGCGATATGCGCGGTAAGGCGGTCATAAACTACAATCTGCGGCATTTCTCTCTGATAAATCAGGAGATAGGCAGAGCGGCAGGCGACACCGCAATGAAGAATCACTTCGATAAGCTGAACAAGATCATCGACAAAAACGGTCTTGTCTCCCGCCTGGGCGGAGATAACTTTGTCGCGGTCTGTGCGCTCGGGCAGCTCGACGAGGTGCTTGATTACCTGACCGAAGCGGCAGTTGTCTACGATACCGATGAAAAGCGTTCCGTGAATATCGCTTCAAGCGCGGGCGTGTTTACTATACCCGAGAACGAACCGAGATTCAATCCCGGCGAGGCTATGTCAAAAAGCGTGACCTGTCTCCGCGCCGCACAGAGCGGAGGAAAGGATCATATCATCTTCTTTGACGACAGCATTCTTCTGCGCAAGGAAAAAAGTATGCGCGTGCAGCAGCTTTTCCCCGAAGCCCTCAGAAACGAGGAATTTCGCGTATTCTATCAGCCGAAAGTGAATATCCTCACCGGTAAGCTCTCGGGCGCGGAGGCGCTTTGCAGGTGGTTCAGGGGCGGCAGCATTGTTCCTCCGATAGATTTTATCCCGATGCTTGAAGAGACCAACGACATCTGCAAGCTCGATTTCTATATGCTTGAACACGTTTGCACAGACATTCGCCGCTGGCTCGACGAAGGGCGCAACGTTGTAAGAATATCAGTAAATCTTTCGCGCAAGCACATGATGGACGTTGATCTGCTCGACAGGATAACAGGCATTGTTGATAAGTACAAGATCCCTCACAAATATATCGAGATCGAGCTTACCGAGACCACCTCGGACGTTGAGTTCAACGATCTTAAGCGCGTCGTAAGCGGCTTGCAGCAGGTCGGGATATTTACTTCCGTTGACGATTTCGGTATCGGTTATTCGTCGCTGAACCTTATCAGGGCGATTCCCTGGAATGGGCTAAAGATAGATAAGAGCTTTATCCCGATCGCCGCCGATAAAACCGACAGTTCGCGGAATATTATGTTCAAGCACGTTATAGCAATGGCGAGGGAGCTGGGGCTTGAATGTATTGCGGAAGGTATTGAGACCGAACAGCAGCTTGAAATAATGCGTATGAACGGCTGTGATTATGCGCAGGGATTCCTTTATGATAAACCTATTCCCTATGAGGATTTTATAAAAAGACTGGAATGCGGATCTTATCCTGTATTATAAAAACACGAAACCGCATAAAAATCCCTTTACGGAGATGAGACTATTGAAAAAAGTCCTGATAAATAAACTGAAAAAAAAAGCCGAAGAGCTTTACTCCCAACAGCGCCACGAGGAAATAATCGAATTGCTTATCCCCTACGATGTCCGCGAAGACCCCGAGCTTGCACTCATGCTGTTGCGGGCGTTTCTTGACGTTTCCGAAAACAAGGACGACGATATACTGGATTCCGCCGAAATGCTGCTGATGCTTGTGCCGAACGCGGAAAACGACCCCCGCTGGACTTATCAGCTTGCAAGAGCCTACTATTTCAAGGAACGTTACTGCGAGGCGTACCGCGAGCTGCTGAATGTCAAAGCGCTTGCCGCCGCAGGAAAGGATTTTCCCGAACAGAATGAGGCAGAGGAGCTTTTTGAGCTTGCAAAGGCAGAATTTGACAAAATATGTGCCGTCAGCTATTCAAAAAAGGAATACGACACGATCACCGCACACATAACGGCTCATTTCGGCAATATAGTGAATATGTGTTCGCAAAAGGAATACCCCGCGTTCAAGATAGAAGTCGCCGAAATACAGCCCGAACCCGCATACGGGCGCGATTATTATACCTTCGTGACAATAGGCGTAGGCGCACATATCATGAATATCCCGTTATCCTTCGGAGATATGGTTCCCGAAAGGTGCGAGCTGGTAATGTATCTCCCACCCGACATCAGCGACGAAATGCGGCGCTGGGCGGTCGGCTATCTCTGCACTATCGGAAGACTGCCTATCGAACGAAACAGCTGGAGCAGCTACGGGCATATCTTCTCGAACGGCAGACCGATCTTTAACGGAACAAAGCTGTGCGCTTCAACGCTCATAGAAATACAGGACGCAGACGAGGGAGCCTCCGCCTGCACCCTGCCCGGCGGAGAAACAATTACCTTTTATCAGATATTCCCGCTGTACAAGGAAGAGGTGGATTACAAGTTCGCGCACGGGCTTGCCGAGCTTATCGAAAAAATGCCGCATATCAGCGCCGTGATAGACGCAGAAAGGGAGAATGTCTGCCTTGACGAGAGCGGCGAGCATGACGACAAACCGCCGAAAGGCTCCCCGCTGCTTGCCGAAGAGACCGATTATGTTTCGGCGCTCGGTATCGGCGAGCTTTGCTGCGCCAGCAAGCGCATAACCGAAGAAGGCTGTCTTGTCGGATATATGCGCAGGAATCTGATAGACAAGGAAACTGGCGGCGAGCTTGAAGGCGACAGCGGCTGGCTTTTCATGAGCGGGTTTGAAACGGGCGAATATCTTTCCGACCCGAACAATATGGAAATCTGCCGACTGAACGTTATCTGCAATATTGACAGCGAGATAGTGCCGTTCCTGAAAGCGCCGTACAACACGGTAGCCGTAAGGGGCAGCGACGGTAAGCTGCATATCGAGCCTAACGACCCGTCGGACGAGCTTTTGTCATAAACCAAAAATACAAGCATAAAAATAAGAGAGAAACGACACCAGTTCGTTCCTCTCTTTCGTTTTCAGTTCACTTCTTGATCTCGGCAAGGCACTTGGCGCAAACTGCTTTGCCCTTAAACTCTCTTATGTCCTCAGGGCTTTTGCAGAAAACGCAGGCTCTCTGGAACTTCTTAAGAATGATCATATCGTTATCGGTGTAGATCTCTACCTGATCCTTGGTGTCAAGCTCGAACGATCTTCTTATTTCGATAGGAAGAACGATTCTTCCGAGTTCATCGACATTTCTCACGATACCTGTTGATTTCATAACAACATCTCCTTCACGAAAATAAATAATAATGTATGGAAATATTGAACAATAAGTCCAATATTATTATACAATATAATGTTGTGATTTGTCAATAGTTAATTTGATATTTTTTACACTCATTCCGAATAATTCATATTTTGCACAAAGAAGGTTTTGCTATTGCTTGGATTTTTGCTCACTTTGCTGATAGCTTTTTCTGTCCTCTCCTCTGTCAACAAGGGTGCCACACATGATTTTACCAATTTGCTCGCCGAAGGCACAAAAGCCGCGCTATCACTATGTTTAACGCTTGCCGGAAGCATGGCTTTCTGGGGCGGAATAAGCCGTTCCGCAGAGAAAAGTGGTGCCACAACACCTGCCACACATATAATTGGAAAACCGCTCGGACGACTTTTTTCGGGTTTAAACGACAGGGAAACGCTAAGTCTTATCACGCTGAACGTTACGGCGAATATGCTCGGAATGGGCAATGCCGCGCTGCCCCTCGCGCTGGCGGCAATGAAGCGCCTGAAACGGCAGGACGGCTGTTCGGGGAGACATACCGCTCTGTTTCTGATACTCAATACCGCGTCGATACAGCTGCTGCCCGTGACGACGGCGGCGCTTCGCAGCAGGCACGGCGCGGATACGCCGTTTGATATTCTGCCCGCTTCGCTTGCGACCTCCGCTGCGGCGCTGACGGCGGGGCTTATCGCGGCGATGATCTTTTTCCCGAAGGAGGAGCGTTCATGACAGCCCGCAAGGGTTTTAAACGTGGGAGGCATTTGCCGTACACCACGGGGCAGTCACAAGCTCCCACATCTAGAGGTGGTGAGTAGT
>CACYSH010000059.1 GCA_902776945.1 uncultured Ruminococcus sp. | reverse complement strand
GCAAGCTCTCCGAGAACCGCCGAAAGTTCGGCGCGAATGTCCTCAAAAGCCTTAGTCCGGTTTTCGTTGTAAGGCAGGACTGTGACACGCTTCATGAAATTACTTGATATATCCGGCAGCGATCTCCGCAGCCTTTTCCATAGCCGCCGCGATCTTCGCCTTGTCGCCAACGCCCGCCATAGCGCTTTCGGGTCTGCCGCCGCCCTTGCCGTCGGTCAGCGCCGCAACGTCCTTGACGATCTTGCCCGCGTGAGCGCCCTTAGCGACTGCTGCCTTCGAGCAGGCGCAGAGCAGCTTCGGCTTTTCGTCGGCAGTACCCGCGAGAACAAGCACGAATGCGTCGTCAAGATTCTTTACGCCTTCGGAGAACTTCTCGTACATATCCGAGCCGACGTTCGCCATTTCGCCAGCGAATACCTTAACGCCGTTTATTTCTTTAGCTCCGTTCACAAGCTGATCGAACATCGAACCCGCGATCTTCTGCTTTAAGCTGTCGGCGGTTTTAGCCAGCTCCTTGTTTTCCTCGATGAGCGAGGTTATCCTGTCGGGGATAAGGCTTGTGTCGTTGACCTTGAGCAGCTTCTGCGCGGCGGTAAGTCTGCCCTCGATCTCGCCGAACAGGGTAAGCACGTTGCCGCCCGTAACGGCTTCGATACGCCTTACGCCGCTTGCTACCGAGCCTTCCGAAACGATCTTGAAAAGCCCCGCCTGCGCGGTATTTTTAAGATGTGTGCCGCCGCAAAATTCAAGAGAGAAATCACCCATGCTGACAACGCGCACGGTCTCGCCGTACTTCTCGCCGAAAAGCGCCATAGCGCCCAACTTCTGTGCTTCTTCTATCGGCAGTACCTGCGTGCTGACCTCTATGCCGTCCATGATCTTCTCGTTGACGAGCTGCTCGACCTTAGCAAGTTCTTCGGGGGTGATAGCTTCGAAATGCGAGAAGTCGAAACGAACTCTGTCCGCGTCAACGAGCTGACCCTTCTGATGAACGTGGTCGCCGAGAACCTTGCGGAGCGCTGCCTGGAGCAGGTGAGCCGCCGAGTGATTGCGGGCTATCGCCATTCTGCGCTTGCCGTCAACGGCAAAGTGCGCCGCCTGACCTGCTTCGATATAGCCTTTTGTTACGATGATCTTGTGAGAAACCTTCCCCGCAACGGCTTTCTGCGTGTCGAGAACCTTTGCTTCGCCTGTTGCTGTGGTGATGATTCCTGTGTCTCCGACCTGTCCGCCGCTTTCAGCATAGAAAGGAGTTTTGCCCGATACGATGTAGGCGGTCTGTCCCTCGTCGGCTCTCATGATAAGCTCGTCGTCGTTGGCGAGATAATCGGCAGCCGCGTCGCATTCAAGGGTCTCATAGCCGACAAATTCGGTATGAAATTCCTTGTCGATACGGTGGAAAACGGTCTCGTCCGCGCCCATGTACTTCGAGCCGCCGCGTGCGATACGGGCAGTCGTGCGCTGTACTTCCATGCACTTCTCATAGCCTTCCTCGTCGGGGGTGAAGCCTTTTTCTTCCAGTATTTCGCGGGTAAGGTCGAGCGGGAAGCCGTAGGTATCGCTGAGTTTGAAGCAGTCCTCGCCGTCGAGAACGGTCTTGCCCTCCGCCTGCATTTTCTCAATAAGCTCGTCGAGCAGCTTCATACCGCGGTCGATAGTGCGGTTGAAGTTCATTTCCTCGTTGGTCAGCACCTTAACGATATAATCGTACTTTTCTTCAAGCTCGTTGTATTCGCACTTGTTGCAGTCAACGACGGTCTTAACTATATCTTTCAGGAACAGACCGTTTATGCCGAGCAGCTTTCCGTGACGGACGGCACGGCGCACAAGGCGGCGCATAACGTAGCCTGCGCCTTCGTTCGAAGGCAGAACGCCGTCGGAAGCAAGGAAGGTCACGGCGCGGATATGGTCGGTGATAACGCGCACGGAAACGTCCTTCTTGTACTCCTCGCCATAGGTGCAGCCGGCGATCTTGCAGATGTGGTCGCGGATAGCCTTAACGGTGTCAACGTCGAATATCGAGCCAACGTCCTGCATGAGCGCTGCAAGTCTTTCAAGACCCATGCCTGTATCTATGTTCTTCTGCGCGAGGGGAGTGTAGGTGCCGTCCTCGTGGCGCTCGAACTGCGTGAAAACGAGGTTCCAGAATTCCATGTAGCGGTCGCAGTCGCAGCCTACCTTGCAGTCGGGCTTGCCGCAGCCGTACTTTTCGCCGCGATCAAAATAAATTTCCGAGCAGGGACCGCAGGGACCGTCGGTTCCTGCTTCCCAGAAGTTGTCCTCCTTGCCCATGCGGACTATTCTGTCCTTCGGAACGCCCGCTTCGTTGTGCCATATCTCGGCAGCCTCGTCGTCGTCCTCATATACGGAGATCCACAGCTTGTCTTCGGGCAGCTTTAAAATCTTGGTGACATATTCCCACGCCCACGCGATAGCTTCCTTTTTGAAATAATCGCCGAAGGAGAAGTTTCCGAGCATCTCGAAGTAAGTGCCGTGACGCGCCGTCTTGCCGACGTTCTCGATGTCGCCCGTGCGGATACATTTCTGACAGGTGGTCATTCTCGTGCGGGGCGGCACCTCCTGACCCGTGAAGTATGGCTTTAAGGGAGCCATACCCGCGACGATAAGCAGCAGCGAGTTATCGTTCTGCGGCACGAGCGAGTAGCTTTTCTTGCGCAGACAGTTCTTGCTCTCGAAAAATTTGAGATAAGACTCGCGCAGATCGTTAAGACTTGTCCATTCCATTTTTACATTCCTCCATATTATTTATCAGATGTTTGTATTCTTCCGTGATCTCGTTTTTTCGCGGATTTCTGAGGTTCGTTTTTTCAATACCTAACAAAAAAGCCCCGCCCCATAACGCAAAAAAGCGCACACATGGGACGAAGCGAAAACTCCGTGTTACCACCCAAATTACCCGCAAGGCAGGTCACTCGTTCACCCTTAACGCGGGTCACGCCGACGTTTTCACCGGAGCCGCACAAAACTGAGTCCGTGCAAAGGGAGCAGCCCTCGCATTCTCCGGCAGGAGCTTTCACCACACGCTCCCTCTCTGTGTCCGGCAAAACGGCGATTAATTTCCCTTAAAGCCTTTACAGTATTCTTAACTGTTATAATTATTGAACAATTATATCATTTTACGCGCTGTTTGTCAATAGAAAAATTGTTAATTAATCTGCATTGCCTGCAAATTATGCAAATAATTGACAGATATTATATGTAAAAACGTTAATATACCGAAGAAATTCAGCCCTTTGCCATAGCGGATAGTGTTCTATATCGTGAAAAAATTCTTAAAGGTAGTGACAAACCAACAAAAGTATGATATAATAATTATAACAAGTTAAGATTACTGAAAAATAAAAGGAATAATTATGGATACTATATCTATCGGAAATGTAAGAATAGATCGAACCGCCGCGCTTGCTCCAATGGCTTCGGTCGCGGATAAGGCTTATCGGCTGATGTGCCTGAAATTCGGCGCGGCTTACTGCGTCAGCGAGATGATCTCGTCAAAGGGCTTGTGCTACGGCGATAAAAAGTCCGCCGAGATGTGCCGCGTAACGCCGCAGGAATATCCCTGCGCCTTGCAGCTTTTCGGCGAAGACCCCGACTTCATGGGCAGGGCGGCGTATAAGCTGAACGAATATTCGCCGATAATCATTGATATAAATATGGGCTGTCCCGTGCCGAAAATAGTCGGCGGCGGCAGCGGTTCGGCGCTGATGAAAGACCCCGCCCGCGCCGAAGCTATCGTCCGCGAGACCGTGAAGAACGCCGCCTGTCCCGTGACCGTCAAGATTCGTGCCGGCTGGGACGAGAACAGCATAAACGCCGTTGAGCTGGCGAAGCGTGCGGAACAGGCGGGGGCAGCGGCTGTCGCCGTTCACGGAAGAACGCGCCGTCAGATGTATTCGGGCAAAGCCGATTGGGGCATTATCCGCGAGGTCAAGCAGGCGGTGAGCATACCCGTCATCGGCAACGGCGACGTTGATTCGCCCGAAAGCTGCAAGGCGATGTACGAGCAGACGGGCTGCGACCTTGTTATGATCGGTCGCGCTACATACGGTCGTCCCTGGATTTTTGAGGAAGTGCGGCATTATCTCGAAACCGGGGAGCTTCTTCCCGAAAAGCCCACGCCGGAGCGCATGAATATTATGCTCGAACACACGCGCCTGCTGATAGACGACATCGGCGAGGAACAGGCAATGAAGGAAATGCGCCACAACGTGATTTGGTACGTCAAGGGCTTGCACGGCGCGGCGCAGTTCCGGCGGGAGTGCGCCGAAATGACAGAGTACAGCCAGCTTGAAGACATGGCGCGGAGGGTCGTTGACAGTAATATATGAAACGGATAATAGCGCTGACCTATACTCCGCTCTTGCCTTATAACGCAAGTGATGACAAAATCGTGACACCCTTATAGAAAAGTATTGTCTGTCACACTGAAAACAGGGTATAACAGGTAAACCGAAGTGTTTACCTGTCATACACCCCGTTTCCTTTTTCCGCGCCGATTTCCCGCACGGTCGGACGGCGAACGTCGGAGCAGAAGGGCGGTTTCATGGGCGAATGTACGGACCAAGGTGCAGATTATTATGTAGTTTACTATAATTATATTTCTTGAAACGGGGGGAACATAAATGAGCAAGACCGTATTGCTTGTTATCGACGTACAGGAGCTTATCACAAAGTCCGCGCTCTATCAGTTCGGTACTTTCAGGGCGAACCTTAAAAAGCTGATAAACGCGGCAAGGGAAAACGGCGCAGAGGTCATTTACGTCCGTCACGACGACGGCGCGGACAAGCCGCTATCCAAAGGAAAGCACGGCTTTAATATCTATCACGAAATAGCGCCCGCGCTCGGGGAACTTATCTTCGACAAGACCGTAAACAGTCCGTTCAAGGAGTCGGGGCTGCTGAAATACCTTAACAAAAACGGCGTTGAAAGGCTGATCGTAGCGGGTTTGCAGACCGAATACTGCATTGACGCGACGGTCAAGTGCGGCTTTGAACACGGCTTTGAAATTATAGTACCCGGATATGCCAATTCGACATTTGACAATGATTATCTGTCCGCCGAAAAGACTTACGAATACTATAACAATTTTATCTGGAAAAACAGGTACGCCAGGTGCGTTTCGGTCGATGAAGCAATTGAACTTATGAATAACGAAACAAACGAAACGGAGTAAGAAATGGGAATATTATACATAGTCGGTACGCCTATTGGCAATCTCGGGGATATGACCTTCCGTGCGGTGGAAACGCTCAAAAGCGTAGATTTCATCTGCGCGGAGGACACGCGGGTCACGGCGAAGCTGCTAAATCATTTCGAGATAAAAAAGCCGCTCGTCAGCTATCATGAGCATAACGCCCGCCGCGAAAGCGCCCGTATCGCAGAGCGCATAATGAACGGCGAAAACGCCGCTATCGTCACCGACGCGGGAATGCCGTGCATTTCCGACCCGGGCGAGTTGCTTGTGCGGGAGTGCGCCGACCGCGATATTACAGTGACAGTCGTTCCGGGAGCTACGGCGGCGATGTCAGCGGCGGCGGTGAGCGGTCTGCCGACAAGGCACATCGCTTTTCACGGCTTTCTGCCGACCGACAAAAAGGAGCGCCGTGCGCAGCTGGCGGCGGTAAAGAACAGCACCGATACGCTCGTTTTTTACGAAGCTCCGCACAAGCTCTCCGCGACCCTTGGCGATCTGCTGACATTTCTGGGCGACAGGCGGGTTTCGCTCTGCCGTGAGCTGACAAAGCTGCACGAGGAGATTTTCCGCACGACGCTTTCGGAGGCTGCCGCTTATTATAAAGATAACGAGCCGCGAGGGGAGTTTGTTCTCGTCATCGAGGGAAACGCCGAATTGTACGAAAATGCGGACAGTATTGAATCGGCATTGGAGCAGGTGAAGGGGCTTGCCGACAACGGTATGCGCCCCGCCGATGCCTGCCGCGAGATCGCTAAAGTAACGCGGTTCTCGAAGGGCGAATTATACACGGCATATCTGGAGGAAAACGGCAAATGACAGAGATCGTTCCCATGAGTGAAAACAATTACCCCGACGCGGCGTTTATCGAAAGCAAATGCTTTTTCGACCGCCCCTGGACGGCGAATCAGTTCCGCGAGGAGCTTGACATTAATTTTTCAAGGACGTTTATCGCCTACGAGGACGGGAACGCCGCCGGATTTGTCAATATATGGCTTACGCCGCCCTTCGCCACGATAAACAATATCGCCGTTCTGCCCGAAATGCGCGGGCGGGGGATCGCGGGCAGCCTTATCGGACGGGCGGTCGCAGTCTGCGAAAGTGAAGGCATTGACGAGCTTACATTGGAAGTCCGCGTGACGAACACGCCTGCGGTCTCGCTGTACGAAAAGCACGGCTTTAAGAACGTCGGGCGGCGGCGCGATTTTTACGAAAATCCGCGTGAGGACGCATTTATCATGACAAGACCGCTGCGGGGTGATGCTGATTGAACGGCGAAATTACAGGGCTTTCGGTCGAAAGGCTCGGGGAGATAGGCTTGCATATTTCGGCGGCGCACCGCTTCGGCACGGACGCTTTTCTTTTGGCGGATTTTGCGGCTCCGCGCCACAAGGACGCGGTGATCGACCTTTGCTCGGGGTGCGGGATAGTCGCGGCGGTGATGTACGCGAGATTCCGTCCGAAAAATATCACAGCCGTTGAAATAGAACCCGAAGGCACACGGCTTTTTGACATGACTATACAAAATTCGGGACTGGAGAACGTTTCTGCCGTGACAGCCGACCTGAAAAGCTGGCGAGCCGGAAGGGAAGTCGATGTCGTCACCTGCAACCCGCCGTATTTCAGCGACGGCGCGGGCATAAAGAGCGCGGAGAAACACGCCGTGAACGCCCGTCATGAGGTTCTTTGCGGGATAGGGGACGTTTGCCGCTGCGCGAAATTGTCTCTCAAATACGGCGGAAGATTGTGTATCTGCAACCGCCCCGAGCGGCTTTGCGACATAATGTGCGCCATGCGGGAGAGTGGGATCGAGCCTAAGCGCGTGAGATTTGTGTCCAAAAATGCGGATACTCCGCCGTGGCTGGTGCTTGTCGAGGGGCGCAAGGGCGGAAGGGCTTTCCTTACCGTTGAAAAGCAGTTCTACACGACCACAGAGAACGGCGAATTTTCCGACGAGCTGAAAGGTGTATATCTGTAACCGATTTAAAGGTCAAAGGGGAGATATGAAAATATGAAAATATTAGGAATAGAAAGCAGCTGCGACGAGACCGCCGCAAGCATTGTCGAGGACGGAAAGAAAGTGCTTTCGGACGTTGTGGCAAGTCAGATAGACGAGCACAGGCTTTACGGCGGGGTCGTTCCCGAGATCGCCTCGCGCCGCCACGCGGAAAATATCTACTGGGTCGTGCAGGAGGCGCTTCTTAAAGCCGAATGCACACTTGACGACATCGACGCAATTGCCGTGACCTACGCGCCGGGACTTATCGGCGCTCTGCTTGTCGGCATCAGCTTTGCAAAGGGGCTTGCGATGTCGTCGGGAAAGCCGCTTATCCCCGTGCATCACATCGCGGGGCATATCGCGGCGAATTATCTCACCCACCCCGACCTTAAACCGCCGTATCTCTGCCTTGTGATCTCGGGCGGTCACAGCCATATCATCGAGGTGCGCGATTACACGCATTATCACGTTATCGGGCGCACACGCGACGACGCGGCAGGGGAGTGCTTCGACAAGGCGGCGCGTGTGCTGGGGTATGAGTATCCCGGCGGAAAATACATCGACGCGGCGGCAAAATCGGGCGACCCGAACGCCTTCAAGCTGCCGAAGCCCCGAATCCCCGGCAGCGAATTTGACCTCAGCTTTTCGGGGTTAAAGACCGCCGTTATAAATACTGTCCACAATTCTGTACAGAAGGGCGAGCAGTTAAGGCGCGAGGACATGGCGGCGAGCTTCCAGAAGACCGTCGCCGATACGCTTGTGGAGCGCACAATGGCAGCCGCCGAGAGCATCGGCTCGGAAACGCTGGCGATAGCGGGCGGCGTTTCGGCAAATTCGGGAGTGCGGCAGGCGTTCGAGCAAGCCTGCAAAAAGCGCGGCATAAAGCTCTATATGCCCGAACTGAAATACTGCGGCGACAACGCGGCGATGATAGCCTGTCAGGGCTATTACGACTATCTCGCGGGGAAACGCGCCGACGAGAGCCTTAACGGTGTCGCTACTCTTTCTTTGGATAAAATATCAATATGACCTGACTTAACGGCAAAGTCTTACTACCCGGAGGTATAAATATATGAAACTACTCGCAATAGACGGAAACAGCATAATGAACCGCGCATTCTACGGCATAAAGGCGCTGGCTACCTCGAAAGGGGAGTACACCAACGCCCTGACGGGGTTCATGAATATCTACCTTAAAGAGCTTGAAGCCGTTCAGCCCGACTGCGTAGCCGTTGCGTTCGACCTGAAAGCGCCGACCTTCCGCCACAAGGCTGACCCGACCTACAAGGCTAACCGAAAGGGTATGCCCCACGAACTGGCGCTGCAAATGCCTATAATCAAGGAAATGCTTGGGTGTATGGGGATAAAGTGCGTTTCCTGCGAGGGCTGGGAGGCTGACGATATTTTAGGCACGCTCTCGAAGCTGTTTTCGGGGTTTGACGAGTGCTATATCCTCACCGGCGACCGCGACAGCTTGCAGCTTATCACACAGACCTGCACAGTAAGGCTCGCCACGAACAAGGAAACTATATCCTACACGCCCGAAAAATTCCGCGAGGACTACGGGCTGGAGCCTGTTCAGCTTATCGACCTCAAAGCGCTAATGGGCGACGCTTCCGACAACATTCCGGGCGTTAAGGGCATCGGCGAAAAGACCGCTCTGCCGCTTATACAGCAATGCGGTTCTGTTGAGGAAATTTACAAAAAATTGGACGAGCTGACCCTTACGCCCGGCAATCGCAAAAAGCTCGAAGCGGGCGAAAAGTCGGCGATGAACAGCAAGTTTTTGGCAACTATCGTCTGCAAAGCGCCTGTTTCCGCCGACAAGAACGAATATCTTATCGGCGAGCGCGACGATGAGGCTCTTAAAGAATTGCTCTCACGGCTTGAAATGAACCGCCTTATGCAGCGGCTCGGGCTGACGGGCGCTTCTGCCGCAAGCCCGAAGCCCGTCAAGGTGAAGGACTTGCCGCCGCTTGCCGTAAAAGAGCTTACGGCGGAGAGCGTTCCCGCAGGGCAGAGCGTGTTCACGTTTGACGGAGAAAGACTCTGCGTGGTCTCGGGCGAAACGGTCTATCATACCAATGACGCGGATATTATCGCAGGTTACTTTTCCGCCGATACCGAAAAGCGCTGTTTCGAGGGAAAGACCGCCTGCCGCTTTATGTTCGACCGCGAAAGCGCCTTAAAGGGTCTTACCTTTGCCGCCGATCTTGCGGGCTATCTGCTCAATTCTCAGGCGAGCGATTACAGCACGGAAAATCTCTGTCTCGCGTATAAGGTGGCATACCGCTCGGACATGGGTGAATTTGCCGATGTCTGCTCGCTTGCGCCGCTCTGCGACAAGCTGTCGGCGGAGCTGGAGCTGGCTGAAATGACCAAGCTGTACAACGAGATCGAGCTGCCGCTGTGCGAAGTCCTCGCCTCAATGGAGCATTTCGGCGTGCAGGCTGACACCGACGGCATCAGAGCTTTCGGCGTTAAGCTGAATACCGAGCTTGAAAAGCTCACCAAACAGATATACGAGCAGGCGGGGCAGGAATTTAATATACTCAGTCCCAAACAGCTCGGGAAAGTTCTGTTTGAGGATCTGGGTCTGCCGTCAAAGAAAAAGACAAAGAGCGGCTATTCGACCAATGCCGATGTGCTTGAAGAGCTTTACGACAAGCACCCGATCGTCCCCATGATAATCGAATACCGCACGTTATCAAAGCTCAGTTCGACCTACGTTGACGGACTTTTGAAGCAGGTGCATTTAGACGGCAGAGTACACAGCGTTTTCAGGCAGACCGAAACGCGCACGGGGCGCATAAGCTCCACCGAGCCGAATATGCAGAATATCCCTGTACGCAAGGAGCTGGGGCGCGAGATGCGGAAATTCTTCACGGCGCGGGAGGGCTGTCTGCTCGTTGACGCGGACTATTCGCAGATAGAGCTTCGCGTGCTGGCGAGCGTTTGCGGCGACAAAAATATGCAGGAAGCGTTCCTTTCGGGCAGGGACATTCACACTTCGACGGCGGCGCAGGTGTTCGGGCTGCCGGAGGATTTTGTTGACAGCGCGATGCGTTCGGCGGCTAAGGCGGTCAATTTCGGGATAATTTACGGAATCGGGGCTTTTTCGCTTTCAAAGGACATCGGCGTTTCTGTCGCGGAGGCTAAGAAGTATATTAAAAACTACCTTGACAACTTTTCTAAAGTGTCCGAATTTATGGACAAGACTGTGGAGGATGCTAAGAAAAACGGGTATGTTACGACTATTTTCGGGCGGCGCAGATATATTCCGGAGCTGTCCTCGTCGAATAAGGTGGTGCAGGCTTTCGGCAAGAGGGCGGCGATGAATGCTCCGATACAGGGGGCGGCGGCTGATATAATCAAGCTGGCAATGGTAAAGGTTTACCGCCGACTGAAAGCGGAGATGCCGGAAGCGCGGCTGATATTGCAGGTGCATGATGAGCTTATTCTTGAAGTTCCTGCGGCGCAGGCGGCGGCTGCTGAAAAGCTGTTGAAAGATGAAATGGAGGCGGCGGTGTCGTTGGCGGTTCCGATGACGGTGGACGCGCATTCGGGGAAGAGCTGGTATGACGCAAAGGGCTGAAAAAAGCGCGGGGCGGCAGAGATTCTGCCGTAAAAGAAGCAAGTCCGCCCGTGAATTTCCTGACCATTGCGGAAATCCCTACACTTGCGCAAATTATTTGCGAAAATCGCTGCGTTCTTTCGCAAATTAAAATCGGCAATTCGTTCGTTTCCGTTCTGTCTTGCAGAGCTGTAACCTTCTGATTTTTCCCGACTTTCTTTTAAAAAATCATCTTACAGAACAGAATATCTTTTTTTGATTATACCACACCGCGCCCGAAAAAGCAATACCCTTTTTATGATACGCAGGATCCACAGTCAAATCGAATAAACTCGTTGACATATTGCAGGGCGGGGGCTTGCTCCCGCCGCTTGCCCGCAAATCCTGCCCCCTTGGAAAGAAATTTCCTGTCCCGCGCTTTCGTTGCGTGAAAATCGCTGCGCTCTTTCAATTTTCTTTGCGCAAGGGGGGTTGCAAAATCCGACAAAATATGTTATACTATATGTATTACAGTTGTCCGAAACGCTATAAAGAACAGAAATGATGTGATAATCAATGGATAGAAAACTACTGCCCGAATATCATAAACAGTTCGTAACGCTTATCGACGCTATGACAGAAGAAAATGGCTTCGATCTTGATAAAATAATAGCGCCCCTCGCGGAGCTGTGCAAGGTGTTTCGTATGTGCAAGGGCGTTACCAGCTTTTACAAATCGCTCGCCGATGAAAAAACAGGCTTGGGAGAACATTTTGTCTGCTACGATAACGGCATAAAAGGAAAAGTCGCTTACCGCCGCAGAAAAGTTACAAAAACCATGACGGTCATCGAGACTGTGATCTATATGCCCGAAGGCGAGGCTCCCCTCGATGATGAAGAAACCGAAAAGCTCGAAATTGTTGTTCGGGCGCTCCAGAGCTTTGTAGCGCGCAACAGGCTCGAAACGCTGAACGAAAAACTGACGTTTTTTGACGACGCAGGCTACCTGAATACCCGCGCCTTCATGCGCTTCATTAATCAGCGCAACGAGGATCACACTCTTTCGGAGTATGCCGCGCTGCGTTTCAATCTGCGCCATTTCGGCATTGTAAACCGCGACATCGGGCGGCGTTACGGCGATATTGTCATGCGCAAATATTTCGATATACTTACCGATACCGTCGGCGAAAGCGGAATAGTCTGCCGTATGGGCGGCGACAATTTCATCATAGCGGTGAGAAAAAAACTGCTTGACAAGGTGATAGAACTGCTTAAAGGAACGCCTGTTATTTACGACCTTAACAGGACAAAAAGGGTAATGATAGTCGCCGACGCAGGCATTCTGATAATTCCGGAGGACTTTCGGTTCTCCGGCACCGACGATATTATGGATAAGATGAACGCAGCACTTCAGGAAGCGAAATCCGGCGTTAAAGAAAACATCGTCTTTTTTGATGACAGAATGATCGTTGACAAGGAAAAGAAAATGCTTATCCAGCAGTATTTTCCGAAGGCGATGAAGGACAAGGACATCAAGGTATTCTATCAGCCGAAGGTCGATATAAGAACGGGCGAGATAGTCGGCGCAGAAGCGCTTTGCCGCTGGTTCCGCGACGGAAAGATTATCCCGCCAATGGAGTTTATACCCGTTCTTGAACAGGGTTCCGATATTTGCACCCTTGATTTTTATATGCTGAACGAGGTATGCGGCGATATACGCCGCTGGCTGGACGAGGGCAAAAAAGTCGTGCGTATCTCCGTGAACCTTTCGCGCAAGCACATGATGGACATTGACCTGCTCGAACGCATTTTCGGTGTGATAAATAATAACGAGGTGCCGCCCAAGTACATAGAGATCGAACTGACCGAGACTACAACGGACGTAGAGTTCCTTGATCTGAAACGTGTGGTAAACGGCTTGCAGCAGGCGGGTATTTATACGTCGGTCGATGATTTCGGAATGGGTTATTCTTCGCTGAACCTTATCCGCGAAATACCGTGGAACGTGCTTAAGGTCGATCGCAGTTTTCTGCCTGTCGAGGGCGACAATAAGCAAAGCACGCGCAGTATAATGTTCAAGTACGTTGTTGCTATGGCGAACGAAATGGGGCTGGAATGTCTGGCTGAGGGCGTTGAGACCAAGCAGCAGGTTGACATACTGAAAGCCAATAACTGCGAGATAGCGCAGGGATTCTTCTTTGATCGTCCGCTGCCGGTAGAGGATTTTGAAAAGCGCCTTGATGCGAGCCGATACAATATCGAGGACGGAAGTTTGAATGTCTGAAAACAAAGCATTAATGATAGCCGCCGCATGGGATCTCCATGCGGCGGTTTTGTTTTCTGTATCATTTATGCCATGCGGAATCCATGAAGGCTACTCTATTTTCGAGCCAGCCGCGCAGATATTCCGCAGCTTCCTTCTCAGTCTTACAGGCGGCGGCACCGGGTGCAAGCTCGTTATAGGCTTCATTATACCGAATGTTATCCCACAAGTCGTAATTGCGCTTGAATGCGCTCTCATATTTCGCCGCGTCATCGGAGATCATGTTGTACACGCCGTCAAAAACGCCGCTTTCGGAAAGCTCAGTCCACCTTTCGCGGATAATATCCTGATACCAGTCCTCGTTCATAAGCACCATAAGCCAGGGATTGCACATATCGTCCCATTCGCCGTTCACATCTAAAACGAGATTCCCCGCGTAATAACCCGTATCATCGGAAAAACGCTCCTTATTGCCGAGCGACGAATCAAAATCCCAGGGAGCATCGAAAACCAGCTTTTTACTGCCGCTTTCGCTCATGTCCACGTCCATGTAGAAGCTCGACCAGTAAATATCCGCGTCGCAGGTAAGCTCGGCAAGGATATATGCGTCGGCGAGCGACCTTACATCGACAACGCGCTCAACAGCCTCCTGCGGCGTTATGTCGGCGCTCTCGATGATACTTTTACCGTCGCCGCTTATCACAAACGCCTTGTCGTTCATCGCCGCCTCGTACATGATATTGTAAGTATTTTCCATAAAATTTGCGATGAAATCATGCTGTTCCTGCGAATAAATATCGCTCTTTATAGTAAAACCGACATCATTCTTACCGCCGCAGGAGGGACGCGCCGTCCTGCCCGAGCCGTTCCGCCCGTCGTAGGGCTTTAAAAGACCGTCGTTATGATAGCTTATAACGAACTGATTCAGCGGCTCTTCAAGATGATAATAGCCGTCGTATTCAAGAAAATAGCCGATGTCGGTGCCTGAGTAGTCCTTTTCGGGAGCTGAAATATCGACCCTGCCGCCGTTCACCTGCTGCTGCTCCGTAAGCAGATATACGCCCCGGTATTCGCCGTTAAGCCTGACCTCCACGAGCTTTGAATCGGCGGTATAATAGCCGTCCGCGCCGAGAATTTCATCGGCGAGCATGAACGCCGTCTTGTTGCGCAGCATCGAAAAATCCTTGTATTCCGCGAGCAGCAGCCAGTTTTTGTATTCACCGCCGTCGTTAAGACCGAGCATACTCTGTTTTTCCGCGAACTTTATGCGAAACGGCTTTTTGGGATAGGTCGTCGTCCAGTTGCCGCGCACCTTGACTTCCGCGTCGGCTGAGTCGATAAGGACGGTATTGCCGCTGTCGGTGACGGTCACGGAGCATTCCTCATAATACGGCTCAGGCGGAATTTTATAGCCGGGTGTCCACGATGCTATCAGCCCGGAAACATAGCCGTTTACGGGCTTTTCGGCGAAATCGAGCGAGGAGGTGTTTTTCGTTTTGATGTCGATAACCGGCATATCCTCCTGTGCTGCGGAAGGTTCGTCTGATTTTTTGCCGCTTTTTGACTGACTTTCAGGGCTGACTTCCCTGTCCTGCCCGCTTTCGGGAACCGATTCTTTTGCGGCGTTTGGTTCTCCGTTGTCGGTATTGCCCGCACAGCCGTTCAGTATTGAAACGGCAAACAGCAAGGCAGCCGACCTTTTGAATAAGTTCATGTTTATCATTATATCGTCTTCTTTCTTTGTAACATAAATACTATAAATGAGCAGCACCGTCAACTTGCACAAAACTTGACTATCACAAGGCTTGCCCCGCCGTCCTCGTGAAAAGGCTTTATCTGACGATGATTATTTATGCAATTTGATGAAAAGCGCCCATTTACAGATTTGTACATTATGCTGTTTAAATCGCTGATTAATTATAACATTTTAACAAGCTGATGTCAACACATATTTTGCTTTATGTTCTGTCAAATTTCGCACGGAAATCAAGAGCGCCCGCAAACTGCGCCTTTTGACCAAAAAAATGGGCGCACACATAGGTGCGCCCCTACAAGACTACCAACATATGGAGCAAAATTGATTTCCGTGCAAATTTCGTTCAAACACTTGATTTCCTAAACAAAATATGCTATACTTATGTTTGACATAGATTTATAAATGAGTGTTTTCGGCAAATTGTGCAAAATTTAGTTCTGCTCCGGCGGGAATGTGATGAATCGTGCAGTCTCTTTGCGAAAATCGCTGCGCTCTTTCGCAAATTAAAATCGGCAAATTCCTTGTGTACCAAATATAACATTCCTCATGATATGCTTGACCTTGAGATAACCGAGAGCGTTCTTAATGATAACGTTGGATATATAAAGAGGGAATGCGACCGAATGATAAAGCTGGGGTATCATATATGGCTCGATGATTTCGGAAGCGGCTATTCGTCGCTGAACACTATTGCCGAATATGAGTTCCATGTGCTGAAGCTCGACCTTGTTTTTCTGAAAAATCTGAAACATAATCCCAAGACGCGCACGCTTATGACATATATTATCAATGGTGCTAAGGAAATGGGGTTGTCGCCGCTCTGCGAGGGCGTAGAGACTGCCGAGCAATATGAATTTCTGAAAACGACAGGGTGTGAACGGGCGCAGGGATTCTATTTCGGAAAAGCCATGCCGATGAATGAAACAAGGGAATTTACCCGTGCTAAGGGAATGTTTTGGGAAAAAAGCTGATAATTTCTGCATTAACGGCAGCCGGACAGACAGTTCGGCTGTCATTTATGCTTAAACGCGCAAAGCAGGGACATATACTGCCCTCACTTTGCGTGCCTTTTGCGTGCCTGACGAAAAAATTTATATATCCTCTATTGCTTTTTCTTTAAAAAAATAGTATAATAAAATAAGCGCCCGAAAATCGACAAGGAAGGAAAGAGACCCGTATGCCCCCAAAAAAGAACAAAAGACCCAAATATCGGCTCGGCATAGCACTTATTATTTCCCTTATCGCAATAATCGTGACATTTTTTGCCTATATGCTCAGTACTACACTTGAAGATGTCCTTGCAAGAGAACGCGGCGAGGGAGTTATCATCACTCATACCGAATCCGAACTCAGATAATTGGTATCTGAAATTAACCAATTGTGCAGAACATATAAAATCACAATACAGTCATTGTACAAATAGCTCATTGACATTACACAGATAATACTATATACTTGATAATGTAAGCGTCCTTACCACTATATATTGTGGTCAGCTCTCTTATCGGCAACTATTACAAGTATATATGCGCTATATGCGGAATAAATTATTTCGGAGGGACTAAGAATGATCGTAAAAATCAAAAAGCGCGACGGCAGACTTGTGACTTTCAACCTGGAAAAGATCGCAAACGCGATCTTCAAGGCGGCTCAGTCCGTCGGAGGTGAAAATTACGAGGAATCGCTCCAGCTGGCGGGTAAGGTCGGCGACCTGCTCATGCAGCGCGGTCTGGAGAACCCGACCGTTGAGGAAATACAGGACTGCGTTGAAAAGGTGCTTATCGAGGACGGTCACGCTTCGACCGCCAAATCGTATATCCTTTACCGCTCCGAACGCACCCGCGCAAGAGAGATGAACACGCGGCTCATGAAGGTCTACGAAGACCTGACCTTCAAATCGGCAAAGGATAACGACTTAAAGCGCGAAAACGCCAATATCGACGGCGATACCGCTATGGGTACCATGCTGAAATACGGCTCGGTCGGTGCAAAGGAATTTTACGAGATGTATGTGCTTGACAAAAAGCACGCGCAGGCTCACGCCGACGGCTTCATACATATCCATGACCTTGATTTCTATACGCTCACGACCACCTGCACGCAGATCGACCTTACCAAGCTGTTCAACAAGGGCTTTTCGACAGGTCACGGCTATCTCAGAACGCCCAACGATATTTCAAGCTACGCGGCGCTCGCCTGCATTGCGATACAGTCCAATCAGAACGACCAGCACGGCGGTCAGTCGATACCGAAATTCGATTACGATATGGCGGAGGGAGTTAAAAAGACCTTCGCTCACCGTTACAGGGACAATATCAGCCGCGCCCTTACGCTTCTTGCCGACCTTCCCGATTCAAAGGAGATAGCCTCAAAGATCGTCGAAAGCATCGCAAAAGAGCATGGCATTTCGCCGACGCTTGCCAACAATAACGGCTATGCCGAATCCGAAAAAGAATATCTGCTTAAATATGCCGACGAGGAAACTGTAAATAAAATACAGAATTTTGCCTACAAAACATCTGTCGAGGAGACCGACCGCGCCACCTATCAGGCTATGGAGGCGCTCGTTCACAATCTGAACACGATGAACTCCCGCGCAGGCGCACAAACGCCGTTCTCCTCGATAAACTACGGCACCGATACCACCATTGAGGGCAGAATGGTCATCAAAAATATCCTGCTCGCAACAGAGGCGGGTCTCGGCAACGGCGAAACGCCTATCTTCCCGATACATATTTTCAAGGTCAAGGAAGGCGTGAACTACAATCCCGACGACCCGAACTATGATCTGTTCAAGCTCGCCTGCCGCGTTTCGGCAAAGCGGCTTTTCCCAAACTTCTCATTCATCGACGCGCCCTACAATCTGCAATACTACAAGGAAGGCTGCCCCGATACCGAAATAGCCTACATGGGCTGCCGTACCCGCGTTATCGGCAACGTGAACGACCCCACCCGCGAGATCGTCACGGGGCGCGGAAATCTTTCATTCACAACGATAAATCTGCCGCGCCTCGGCATCATCGCCGAGCATAACATCGACCGTTTCTACGAGCTGCTTGACAAATATATGTCTCTCTGCATAGACCAGCTGCTGCACCGTTTCCGTATACAGTCGGAAAAGAGGGTGAAGAACTTCCCGTTCCTCATGGGTCAGGGTATATGGATGGACAGCGATAAGCTCCAGATAGACGACACGGTGGGCGAGGTGCTGAAACACGGCACGCTCTCGGTCGGATTCATCGGGCTTGCGGAGTGCCTTGTGGCGCTTACGGGCAAGCATCACGGCGAGGACGAGAACGCACGCAAACTCGGGCTTGAAATAATCAGCAGAATGAGAAAGCGCATGGACGAGGAATCGCAGAAGCGCAAGCTCAATTTCTCGCTGCTTGCCACCCCTGCGGAGGGTCTTTCGGGGCGTTTCGTCAAGATCGACAAGAACAAGTACGGCGATATAGAGGGCGTTACCGACCGCGAATATTACACCAATTCTTTCCATGTGCCTGTATACTACCCGATAAACGCCTATAACAAGATCGAGATCGAGGCTCCCTATCATGCGCTGACTAACGCGGGACATATAAGCTATGTTGAGCTTGACGGCGACCCGCTGAATAATCTGCCCGCTTTTGAGAAGATAATCCGCTGCATGAAGGAACACGGTATCGGATACGGCTCGATAAACCACCCTGTTGACCGCGACCCGATATGCGGCTATACGGGCATTATCGGCGATAAATGTCCGCGCTGCGGGCGTACCGAAGCGGAGCATAACCGCGTAGTACATGAGCGTTTAAGACGTATCCGCTTAAATACCACCTGAAAATAAACAAATAAATACAAAAAGCCACAGAAACTGCAAAGCAGGGGGCGGACATCAGCGCCGGATACCGTGTCCGTCCTCACTTTGTGCTTTTTTACTAAAACATTTATGCAAAAAAAGACAGACCTCCTTTAAAGGTCTGTCTTTTTTATCCTATAACGCGGTAATTATCGGCGGCATTTTCCTTCGTGGCATATTCCGTCACGCTCAGAACCTCGACCTTGATAGGACGCTGCCCGAGATTGATCGCTATAACATCGCCGACCTTAACATCATACGACGCACGGGCAACCTTGCCGTTGACCTCGATCTTACCCGCGTCACACGCTTCATTAGCAACGGTGCGCCTTTTTATCAACCTTGTTATTTTAAGATATTTATCCAGTCTCATAATTTTCCTCACAAAAACAGGGGCAGACCCCGAAAAAGCTCCGCCCCCTGAGTTATTGCCTTAATTATTTCTTGTTTACAGCGTCCTTGAGAGCCTGACCCGGCTTGAACACCGGCACAGTCTTTTCGGGAATAAGCGCCGCTTCCTTAGTGCGGGGATTTCTGCCCATTCTCTCGGGGTTCACTTTGGTCTTGAAGGTGCCGAAGCCAACGAGCGTGATCTTGTCACCCGCCACGAGAACGTCAGCAATGGTATCAATAACCGCATTCAGAGCCTTTTCGGCATCCTTCCTGCTTTCAAACTCGCCCTTTTCATAGATCGCATTAACAAGTTCTGCTTTTTTCATTTTAAAAACCTCCGTTTTATTGATTAATAAGCCAGTTCGCTTAAATTTCACTTTGTAAAGTAAAGCTCAGAAACGTCTGCGCTGCCGAGCCTTCCGCTGTCCTCGATGACCTCGAAGCGTTTGATAAATTCCGCACAGCTGCGTTCAAGCTCTTCCTCTGCGTCGCCGCCCTTCATGCGTATGATATTTGCGCATAGGAACATGATCTCCGACGTATCCGCGCCCGCCGCCGCACGCTCTTTGAGCAGCCTTTCCGCAACGCCCGCGTCCTTGAAATCAACGCCTGCCCTGCCTGCGCGTTTGCCGAGCTTCTGCGCCCTCATCAGCGAGGGAAAGACCTTCGGCACGCTTTTGAGCGTTTCGGTATAACTTTCCTGATGTTTCTCGCCCATTTTGATCTGATCCCAGTTTTTCAGCACCTCCTCGGGCGTATCAGCCGTTACGCTGCCGAAAACGTGCGGGTGACGATGTATCAGCTTTCTGCACACATCGTCGCAGACCTCCTTCATTGTAAAGCTGCCCTCTTCCCGTTCGATGTCGGCATGGAACACTACCTGCAAAAGCAGATCGCCCAGCTCCTCCCTAAGCATTTCGGGAGAGCCGCAGTCGATGCCCTCCAGCACCTCGTAGGTCTCCTCCAGCAGGTCTCTGCGTATCGTTTCATGGGTCTGCACCTTATCCCAGGGGCAGCCATATTCGCATCTCAGGAGCGAGACCAGCTCTTCAAGATCGTGAAAATCATAGCTTTCCTTTTCGAGCAGCCGCCTTGCCCTGTCCTCAAATTCGGTCTTTAACAAATTCTCCACCGCCATATCCAGTCCTTATATAAATATTCACTTATACTATTTTAACCTATTTTACAGCGAATTTCAAGGCTTTTTTGTATTTTTTTTAGAAATAAGGTAAAATAGCTCATTTTTCGGCGAAATGCACAATAATCCAAATGAAATCAACGCGATTATTAAGCCAACTGTCACTGAAAAAACGGCTCCGAAACGTGAAAATACGCCCTCCGGCAGGCTCTCGGTCATATTTTTTGTAAGAAACGTTCCGCAGGAGCAGAGCGCCGCAGGGAGCAGCGGCGTAAACAGCTTCGAAACGCTTGCGCTGTCAGCGCCCGTTCCCCTGACGAGCGACGTGACCGCAGCGATACAGATTATCCCCTGTGAGACCGCCGTTGCCGCCGCCGCGCCGCAGATATTTACGCCCGGCAGAGGAATCATAACGAGATTAAGTATCAGCTTGACCGCCGTGCCGCCGAGCGTTATCACCACCGCCTGCCGCTGCCGTCCGCAAGCCTGGAGCGCCGTCAGGCACGGCAGCGATACGCCCATGAATATTACTGCGGCTCCAAGTATCGCAAGCGGGCGTTCGGTGACGGCTATCTCGGCTGTTCTTCCCGCAAAAAACAGTGTAAGCAATTTTTTTGACAGTATCATCACACACGAGCCGCCCGTCAGCGATACCCCCGACGAAAGAAGGAACACCGAGCCGACGAGCCGCGATATTTCGTCACGGTCTTTGCGGGCGCAGGCAGAAGTCAGTCTTGGCAGGACGCTTTTGCCGAGCATTGCGGTAAACGTCGGCAGAAGCCCGAAAATCGTGAGCGCCAGTCCCGCGTAGGAACCGTAGACGAACCCCGCCCGCTCATTCTCCGCGATGCCGAAGGTGCCAAGAAACGCAAACAGCTGCGGGTCTGCGCTCATTGCTGCGGAAAGGCATGGCGAAATCGTCATGAGGTCGGCGGTACCCGCGAGAGTAGCTATAACGGCGGTCAGCGCAGACGGCGCGGCATAGCTCATCAGCTGACGAAAAGCCGTTCTTCTGCCAAGAACAGGCAGCATATCGTCGTCGCCGCGCTCCGCCCTCAGTTCAGCCGCCAGCCGCCGCGAGACCGCGCTCATATAGATATTAGCTGCCGCCGATGCCAGCGAAACACCCAGCCCCGCAGCAGCAGCAGCGAACGGCACCGCCGTCAGGCGAGCCTCGCGCAGGTCGGAGCAATATTTCCCGAAGCAGCCGTGAAACGCGGCGAAATCATTCTCGGCAAGGTGCAGCACTATTGCCGCTCCCGCCAGCCCGAACACGAGCTTGCAGACTGTCTCGGCGATCTCCGAAAGCGCAGTAGGGGTCATGCTGCCGATCCCCTCCGCCCAGCCCCTGTGAACGTTCATCAGCGATGCGGGTACAAGGGCGGGCGCGACGGCGATTATCGCCCACTTTGCCTGCGGGATATGTATGATTTTTTCCGCAAGCGTCGGCGCGGAGAGGATCAGCCCCGCCGACATCGCAATAGAAAGCAGCATGAACAGCCACATTGCCGTGCGGCGTATCAGCAAGGCGTTTTTTGTGCTGCCTAAAGCCAGCTGTTCCGAGACAAGTCTGCTCATGGCGTTGGGCGCTCCGGCGGCTGCTGCGGCAAATACGGGCGTAAATACGGCGAAAGCCCCCGAATAGCAGCTCATGCCGCTGCCGCCAAGCATACCGGTAAGGGGGATTCGGTAAACAAGCCCCAGCGCCTTCGTGACCGCCACCATACCGAACAGCACCGCCGAGCCTTTGATAAAGCTTTGTTTTTTCAAGCAGGTACACCTCCCGTAGGTATACTATGCCTACGGGAGGTATACTATGCCTGTCCTGTATTTATTTCAATCCACGCTATGGCAATATTCGTCAATCAAGCCATAGCGACATTATGTCAATATAGATAATAGTTAATAGTTAATAGTGAATAGTTAAGGTGTCCGCTTCGCGGACGTTGCGCGGCGAACGTGCCGCGCATTGACTCGCTGCGCTCGTCAGTTTTA
>CACYSH010000058.1 GCA_902776945.1 uncultured Ruminococcus sp. | reverse complement strand
GCGGCGGGGCAAGCCCCCGCCCTACAAGATATGTTAATTTGCGAGGATACGCAAATTATTATTCAAGTCAAAAACGGTGTGAAAACCGTTTAATATAAAAATATACCGGGAGGTAATTAAAATGGCAGTTTGCTTAACCAAAGGACAGAAAGTTGATCTTACAAAGGGTAATCCGGGGCTTACCAAGCTCCTTATCGGTCTCGGCTGGGACGTAAACAAGTACGACGGCGGCGGAGAGTTCGACCTTGACGCGGCGGCGTTCCTCTGCGCGGAAAACGGCAAGGTAAGAAACGACGGCGACTTCGTTTTCTACGGCAACACCAAGCACGCTTCCGGCTCTGTTGAGCATACCGGAGACAACCGCACCGGCGAGGGCGAGGGCGACGACGAGGCTATCAACGTTGATCTTTCGCTTGTTCCCGCCGACATCACCACTATCAGCTTTACCGCGACCATTTACGACGCAGAGACCCGCCGTCAGAACTTCGGTCAGGTATCGAACGCCTATATCCGCGTGGTAGACCAGGCAAGCGGCACCGAGCTTATCCGCTACGACCTCGGCGAGGATTTCTCTATCGAGACCGCTATCGTTGTAGGTTCGCTGTACAGAAACGGCGCGGAGTGGAAGTTCAACGCGGTAGGCAGCGGCTTCCAGGGCGGTCTGCACGCGCTTTGCCAGAACTTCGGCGTAAACGTATAATCGAAAAAATTCAGCTAAAAAACGGAGGCGATACCGATGTCTGTTAATCTGCAAAAGGGTCAGAAGGTCGATCTGCGTAAGTCGGACGGCGGCAAGCTCACAAGAGTCCTTGTAGGGCTTGGCTGGGACGAGGCGGATGCACAAGGCAAAGGAAAGGGTCTTTTCCGTTCGCTTTTCAAGGGCCCTGCGCAGGACATCGACTGCGACGCTTCGGCTTTTCTCTGCAAGGAGAACAAGCTGAAAGCAATGGGCGATATTGTCTATTTCGGCAATTTGACCCACGAAAGCGGCGCAGTTCAGCACATGGGCGACAACCTTACCGGAGAGGGCGAGGGCGACGACGAGCAGATCGCCGTGGAGCTTTCGCGGCTGCCGTCGTATTATAACAAGATAGTCTTTGTCGTGAATATCTATCAGGCAAAGCAGCGGCATCAGCATTTCGGAATGATAAGAAACGCCTATATCAGGATATGCGACGACAAGGGCGTGGAGATGTGCCGCTACAATCTTTCGGAAAACTATGACAACATGACCGCTATGATATTCGGCGAGATGGTCTTAGAGGGCAGCACCTGGAAATTCAACGCCATAGGTGAGCCGACAACGGACAACGACCTCACGGAGCTGTCCTCGCATTTCAGATAAGGCGGTTTGCGGTCAGATACAATGGATCAATAAACAAAAGGGAGAGTCCGTGCGCGGATTCTCCCGTTTATTGGTAATAAGAGAATTATAAATGAGCTTTTGAAAGCACTATCAATTTGATTACGATTGTAGGGGCGCACCGTGCGCCCGTTCGGAAACAACGCGCCTGTTGGCGGGCGCACACGCAGGTGCGCCCCTACATATAAACCGACCCCGTGAAGATTTGCGTGGTCAATGAATAATTATTTATGTCGTTTACTACAACAAGGTTTTTTTATTTATTTACAAAAATATACATATAAAAAGGGAGATGAATTAACATGACAGAGTTGGTTCGCGGATTCAGGGGCAAGCTCGGCGATATTCTTGATATTTCGCAGCCTTTTACGGTGAAAATGCACACCGTCGGGAACGCCGTTTACGATACCTGCTGTTTCGGCGTTGACGCGGAAGGCAAGCTCTCCGACGACAGGTACATGGTCTTTTACAATCAGACTTCCTCGCCTGCGGGAGAGATAACGTTCGGCGAATCGGGCGGCGTTTCGGAGTATACCGTTTCGCTCGGCGGGCTTCCGCCGACGGTCGCAAAGCTCGTGTTTACGGTGAGCATAGACGGCGGCGGCACTATGGGGCAGATAACCTCGCACACGATAAGCGTTTTCCAGAACGGCGCGGAAAAGGCGCGGCTCACGCTTGGCGGCGGTGATTTTTCGGAGGAAAAGGCTATCATCGGCGCGGAAATTTATCTCAAATCCGTGTGGAGGATAGCGGTCGTTGCAAGCGGCTTTAACGGCGGTCTTGCCGATCTGCTCGCCAGCTACGGCGGCGAGGCGGCAGAGGAACCCGCGCCCGCGCCGCAGCCCGCACAGCCCGCGCCTGTCCGTCAGAGTATCCCGCAGCCTGTTCCGCAGCCTGTTCAGCAGCCGCGCAGTTCGTTCAGCCGCAGCCGATTCCGCAGCCTGTTCAGCAGCCGCAGTTCGTTCAGCCGCAGCCGATTCCGCAGCCTGTTCGGCAGCCGCAGTTCGTTCAGCCGCAGCCCGCTCCGCAGCCTGTTCCGCAGCCGCAGAACAACAGACCGGCTTCAAGGGCGGCAGAGCTGTTCCACCGTCCCAACGCGCCCGAACTTGGCAGCAGGAGCTTCAGGATCGAGACTGTGACTATCGAGCAGGCGATGATGTCTCTGCGCGTAGACCTGAAGCCCGCCGATTACGCCACGCGCCCGCTTTCGCCCGTGCCGCCCGTACCGCGCATTTCGCCTTACAGTTACAATACCGTATATATAAACAGATGATCGGAACTGTAAGTGAGCGTTTATACAGTTAATAGTTAATAGTGAATAGTGAGTAGTTAAGGTGCGCCTGCGGCGCGTATTATGCGGAGGCTTCGCCCCGCAAAAATGTTTGGAGTTCAAAGGTGAATTATTTAGTGCGGAGCGCAGCTTCCGCATAATACGTCCGCGAAGCGGACACCATAACTATTCACTATTAACTATTCACTATTAACTATAAATATTGGAGGGACGAAAGAAAGTGACCGAAGAACTTGAACTTAAATACGGGGTTGGTGCGCTGCTCTACTGCCCCGCAAATAACCCCGCAATCATCTCGAAGATCACAGAGCAGCAAATAAAACCGCCGTACTCCGTCGCGCTCTGCCTTGAGGACGCGATCGCCGACGATGCAGTAGCCGACGCGGAAAAACAACTTGTTCTCACGCTCGGCGAGCTTTCCGCCCGCGCTCATGAAGGCTTCTACCTGCCAAAGCTGTTCGTGCGCGTGCGCTCGGCAGATCATCTTCTTCGGCTGTACGGCAGGCTTGGCGAAAGCGCACAGCTCCTTACGGGGTTTATTCTGCCGAAATATTCGTCCGAAAACGCCCTCGCCTATAATCAGGCAATGACGGCGGTAAACAAGGTCTCACCCAAAAGGCTCTACATGATGCCGATACTCGAAAGCCGCGACATCATCAGCCTTATGACCCGTCAGCAGACCCTCACGCGGCTGAAAACCGCTGTTGATTCGGTGCGCGAGCTGGTGCTTAACGTGCGCGTCGGCGGCAACGATTTCTGCAACTGCTACGGTCTGCGCCGCCCCTCCGACAAGACTATCTACGAAATAGGGATACTTGATTCGGTGCTTTCGGACATTGCAAATGTGTTCGGCGCGGATTATGTCGTTTCCGCGCCCGTGTGGGAGTATTTCGAATCGGAGGACGGCGACGGCAGCTGGCTCGACGGTCTGCGGCGCGAGCTTGAATACGACCGCCTTAACGGCTTTGTCGGCAAGACCTGCATACACCCCTCGCAGATAGAAGCGGTGAATATGAGCTTGCAGGTAAGCGAGACCGACTATCTCGACGCGGCGCGGGTGCTTAACTGGAGACGCGACGGCTTCGGCGTTGAAAAAAGCGCGGGCGGCGACCGCATGAACGAGGTAAAATGCCACAAGGCATGGGCTGTCCGCACAATGGCGCTCGCAATGATCTACGGAATAAGAAGTGAGGAATATCATGAAATACACGCTTGACGATCTGTTCGTGCTTGGAAAACGCAGCGGCAATAAAAAGCGCAGTTATCTGCTTATCGACCCTTTGCAGGCAAAGCACCTGCCTGTTTCGCCGACAAAGGCGCTCGCGATGATGGACGCGCTCGGCGAACAGCTTTCGGCGGCATATCCCGATACGGGCTGCATAATAGGCTTTGCCGAGACCGCAACGGCTGTCGCGGCACAGGCAGCTATGCACTTCCCGCCGCACACCATATATTTACAGACAACGCGGGAGAAGGTCGGCGACGAACGCAATCCGTTCCTGCTCGTTTTCTCGGAGGATCACAGCCACGCTGTAAAGCAGCAGCTCCGCACCGACCTTATGGCAAAGCAGCTGAAATTCAGCCTGCTCAACGACCGCCCCGTAATGCTCATCGACGACGAAATTTCGACGGGCAGGACGGCGGCGAACATCATCAAAAGCATTGACGGCGCTATGCCGCTGCTTTCGCGGTATATCAGTGGTTATGTTATCGGCTCGGTGATAAACCGCATGGACAGCAGCACCCGCGAGGGCTACGCCGCGCAGGGGATAGACTGCGCTTCGCTGGTCTTTGCCGATGTGGAGGGGCTTGAAGAACGCGCCGCCCGCTTTTCGGAAGAGCCGCCCGCGGAGCTTGCCGATATTCCTGCGGCGGCTTTTGAGGATATTTCGGTAGATAAGAAGCTGCCCGACCCGAAAATGGGCGGGGTGTTCGTCCATGACCTGAAAATGTGGCTGAATGCGTTTACCGATGAAGCGTTTGAGCTTATCAAAGACCGTCTGCCGGAGCGCGGGCGGGTGCTTGTCATGGGTACGGAGGAGTGTATGCTCCCCGCGCTGTATCTCGGCAAAATGGTCGGGGAAAAGACAGGGGCGGAGGTTTATTCGCATTCGACGACGCGCAGTCCGATAGGTATTTGCCATGATGAAGATTATCCCGTGCGCGAGGGGTATCATATCGCGAGTTTTTATGAAGCGGGGCGCGATACATACATTTATTGTCCCGCCGATTACGACATGGTTATAGCAGTTACGGACAGCCGCGACAAAGAGCAGTCGCGCCGCGCAATGGATGACATCACGAGGGTATTCGCGGGAAAATGCGAACGGTTTTTGCTTGTAACGCCGAATACATGATCTGTTAAAATCATTCCCGGAAACAGCCGCCGACTGTCTCCGGGAATTGTCTTTTTATCTTTATCCTGCGATGTTCGCTCCCGCGTAAACATAAATATCCATATATGTCACGCCGCCATTTTCGTACTCATGCTCGAAACAGCCGAGAATTTCTCCGTCGGGCTTGTCCTTTGTGCCGTTTGTCTTTAAATAATCCATGATATGCTTGTAGCCCATTGGGATACGCTCAAACGGCTGAACAAACGGCTCGACAACCGTTATCACCGCGTAATCCGCCGCGCAAAACCGCGTATACTCCACGCCCTCAAAGCCGCTGTCAAAGTCCTCCGGCAGCATATAAGCCGCCGCGTACCCGTGCAGACCGAACCGCGCCTGCTGCACCTGCGTAACGTGCGGAAAATCCCACCCGATAAGCCTTGCATCGGGATAAGCCGCCGGAATGCCGTTCCTCTCGCCCCAGTTTTTCATGTAATTCATAACGTCCCTTTCCGGCTCGGGCGAGATAATGACATACCGCGCCGCCGTGAAAGCGGGCAGGCGCTTTATTTCCACCTCCGAATAGATAACGTCCTTGGCGGACATATCCTCCCTTACAAGCGCGTCGAGCTTGCAGCCGAACAGGTCGCAGAGCGCTGTGAGCGTGGCAAGCTCGGGGGTAGCCTCGCCCGATTCCCACCGCGAGACCGTCTGCCTTGTGACGTTCATTTTCTCGGCAAGCTGTTCCTGTGTAAGAGCCTTCTGCCGCCGAAGGCAGCTTATGTTTTTTCCTAAATTCATAAGATCATCTCCTGAAAATAATGTGTCAAATTGATAATGTAGGGGCGCACTGCGGCATTTTTCCCACACAACGGGCGCACACATAGGTGCGCCCCTACGCTTTTGTTAGATTATAGCACACATCGGCGGTCATTTCAACCACGCGGCGGGTGCTTTTTCGGTGAATCATGCAACACAGCGTGTTACATCTGCCGTTCATGAAATATTTACAAATAAAATGCTATAATATTTTCCGTGACGCGTCAGTTTTTTGCTTTTTTGTCTGACTTATGTAGGTGAAACGTTTCAAAAGTGAGGTGCGTGCCGTGAATGACAGTCAGCTTATTGATCTGCTGCGAACAGACCCCAACGAGGGCTTGCGGCAAACCGTACAGACATACAGCCCTTATGTTCTGAAAATAGCTTACAATAAGCTCGGCGGCGTTTGCCAGCGCGAGGATATTGAGGAAGCCGTCAGCGATATATTTCTTATGTTCTACAAAAGCCTTGAAAAGGTCGGCTTTGAGGTCGGCTCGGTAAAGGGATTTCTGTCGGTGATCGCCGCGAGACATTGCATTAATGTCTACGAAAGCGCGGCAAAACAACAGCCGACGCTTTCTTTCGAGGAAATAGAGGAAACAATTGCCGATAGCCCCTCCGACTCACAAGCATTGCGGCTCGCGGAGGCGATAAAGGCGCTCGGCTCGCCCGATACGGAGATTTTCATGCGGAAATACTTTTTCGGGCAGAAAAGCCGCGAGATCGCCAAAGCACTTCACATCAGGACAAACACGGTAGACAAGCGCATATCCCGGGGGCTTGTCAGACTCAGGAAAATTCTTGAGGAGGAAATGCCATGAAAGACGATATTTTTGAGATGATGAGCAAATTAAGCGCAAAAGATGCGGAAACGCTCGTCAATGGGATAGAATTGCCCGAAGAATATCACGATGACGAAAGTGAGCGCATTCTCTCCTCCGTGATGCGAAAGGCGGGATTTGAAATGAACGAAACAAATGTAAAGATCACAAAGAAAAAGAGAAGGCTCAAAAAGACGATAATATGCGGACTTGCGGCGGCGCTGGTGCTTTCGGCGGCAGGCTGGACGGCTAAGACGATGGGCGCTTTCGACCGCGTAAATGCGGCGTTCGCGCAGGACGTAAGCCCATTTGAAACAGAGATAATGAAACACGCGCAGACGGTCGAGAACAACGATCTCAAAATGAGCATCGACGGCGTTGTTGCCGACGAGGTGAAATGCTCGGTAGTCATAACGCTCGAATCAAAGTCTGAGCGCGGCGAAAAGCTGCTTGAACAGCTTGAATACGCAGATTACAGGTTTATTTCCGACGACATAAAGCTCGGCAAGCGTGCGGAGCTGATGATGAACCTCGGAATGTCTGAGGAAAAAGCCGAAGAATGGTATTTGAAGAAAAGGGAAAAGCTTCCGCCGCATCTCTATACGCTTTACTTTGAAAACGCGGGTAAATTCGGGGCAGAGCATGACATTACCGGCGATGACATGGGGATCGAGAGCACCGATAACATTATACGTGTAACGCATGACAACATACCGCAGTACAGCAGCAAGCATTATTACCAAAATTTCACAATTGAGATGAACAGCATAGACATTACAAAGCCGCTTATCCTGCACGAGTACGAGACCGGGCTTTCGGCGGAGTTAAACGTAAACGACTATATCGAATCGCACCGCCTTGTTTCCGATGACCCTAATGCCTTTGATTATGTTGTTATCTCGCCGCTTGCGGTGTATATCCGCTCAACTCAGCACGATATCGACTGCGGCAGGGCGCTCAGTGACGGCGGCTATATGGGCGACGAGGAATACACGCAGGTTTTCATAAACTACAAGGACGGCACGAGCGAGGAGGTATTCGGCAGTGTGGGATATGAACGTGTGTTCGATGATGAAAATATCCCCGACCACGACGACCCCGATACCCGCGAAGCTTACGACCAATATATGGAAGAGCATTGGGACGAATCTCTCACCGAGCAGACGCTTGAAACGTATGTCGATCATCTTCTCGACCTTGACACGATAGCTTCGGTAACGATAGACGGCGTTACCTACACAATTGCCGACAGATAACCGCGGTTTTCCATATTATCACAAGACTTGTAGGTCGGGGGCTTGCTCCCGCCCTTCCTCTTTGGCTATATATCAAAATGTCGCAATAATTGTTGGTAAATCGGCAATGAAAGCGGTTGACAGCGGCGGGGAAATTGTATAAAATAATAATAACGAACACCTTGCCAGGTTCGGCAGGAATCAATAAATTCGTAAAGGAGTTTTTTATTATGGCTTATGTTATCGGAGTTGACTGCGGTACCAGCGGTACCAAAACAGTGCTTTTCGACGAAAAAGGAACGGTTATCGCCTCCAAGACGATAGAATACCCCATGTATCAGCCCAAAAACGGCTACGCCGAACAGGAACCCGCCGACTGGGCAGGCGCAATGATAAATACTATCAAGGCTGTTATGGCTCAGAGCGGCGTTAAGAAAGAGGACGTAAAGGGCATAGGCATTTCGGGTCAGATGCACGGTCTTGTTCTGCTTGACAAGGACAACAACGTTCTGCGCCGTTCCATAATCTGGTGTGACCAGCGCACCGAAAAGGAAGTAGAGTGGATGACCGCCAACGTCGGTCGCGAAAAGCTCATAGAGATAACCGCGAACCCCGCGCTCACGGGCTGGACTGCCGCAAAGATTCTTTGGGTAAAGAACAACGAGCCGGAAGTTTACGGCAAGATCGCGCATATCCTTCTCCCGAAGGATTACCTGCGCTTCGTGCTGACCCGCGAATACGCCACCGAAGTTTCCGACGCATCGGGTATGCAGCTGCTTGACGTTCCGAACCGCAAGTGGTCTGACGAGCTGCTGACCGCATTCGGCATCGACAAGGCTTGGCTCGGCAAGGTTTACGAATCCTGCGAGGTAACAGGCACGCTCACAAAGGCTATGGCGGAAGAGCTTGGTCTCTGCGAAGGTACTATCGTTGTAGGCGGCGCGGGCGACAACGCGGCGGCGGCTATCGGCACGGGCGTTGCGGAAGACGGCAAGGCTTTCACGACTATCGGCACATCGGGCGTTGTGTTTGCGCATACATCGAATATCGCTATCGACCCGAAGGGCAGAGTACACACCTGCTGCGCGGCTGTTCCCGGAACGTGGCACGTTATGGGTGTTACGCAGGGAGCGGGCTTGTCGCTGAAATGGTTCCGCGACAACTTCTGCGAAGCCGAAAAGGAGACCGCCAAATATATGGGCGTGGACGAGTATTATCTCATGGACAAGGAAGCCATGACCGTTCCCGTCGGCGCGGAAAGGCTGCTGTATCTGCCGTACCTCATGGGCGAGAGAACCCCGCACCTTGACCCGAACGCCCGCGGTATGTTCTTCGGTCTGTCGGCTATGCACACAAAGAAGCATATGCTCCGTGCGGTGCTGGAAGGCGTTTCGTACTCGCTGCGCGACTGCGTGGAGGTATTCCGCGAGATGAAGATAAACGTTTCGGACATGATGGCCTGCGGCGGCGGCGGAAGCTCTCCGCTGTGGCGCTCCATGCTTGCCGACCTGTATAATTGCCCTGTAAAGACCGTTGCGAGCAAGGAGGGTCCCGCGCTGGGCGTGGCACTGCTGGCGCTGACAGGCGCGGGCGTTTACGGCTCGGTTCCCGAAGCCTGCAAGGCGGTCGTATCGGTCGATAAAACGCAGAACCCCGAACCGGCGAATGTTCCCGCGTATGAAAGCTATTATCAGCTGTACCGCGAGATATATCCCGCAGTAAAGGCGCAGTGCGCGAAGCTGGCGAAGCTCGGCTGACATTTGCGCGGATAACCTGACCAACTACCATTATACTGATGTTTGAATAAACGGCGCGTGTCCCCGACTTTTGGGGTCACGCGCCGTTTGGTTTTGCGTATTTAATAGACCTGTACTCTAACCGCTATATCGTAGGGCGGGGGCGAGTTCGACCCCCCACCTGTCACACGTTTGGAACAATCATTTGGTCGAGGAATAGTATTATATGATAGCCGTTGTATTATTCCTTTTTTTCATCTTCAAGCAAACCGTATTCTGAAAGAATGCGTTTGGCTTTGCGAGCCATAAAACGTTTAATAGCATCGTTTGAAAGGTGCATATCAAATGAATCTCCTCCATACTCCCAATGTTTGACCTCTTCATCAGTATATGGATTTGGACATTGTCTTAAAGTTTCACGAAGGCTCTCTACTTGTTCATCGGTAAGCCATTCGGGGCGTTTGGGATATGTATTCGATTCCATATTTTTATACCTCGCCTGTGTCTTGAAAAACCTTGTTATAAATTGGCAAATAATGTAGGTGCGCCCCTACATGATGTTGAAAACCCGTGCAGATTTGCGTAAGAACGGCGGGGGTCGAACCTGCCCCCGCCCTACATTATTTCGCGCTTTTCGGGGTCATGCTTTACAGCAGATACTTCTTTTTAAGCCGCTCCGTTTCGCCCGAGATTATCTCCACTAACTTCATAGCCTCTCTCGGCGCGAGCTTCGGCGTGGGCGAGGGTCGCCACTGATCCTCCTCCAACGCCCGCTTTGTCAAGCCGCCCAATACCGAATAGCTGTCCGTCCGCAAACGCTCTAAGTCCTCGCCCGAGACCGCAAAGCCCTTGTAATGCCTGTCTCCCCATGCTTCGATAAGCGCCGCGTATTCGTTGAAAAGCGTCCTCGCGTCGGACGAAGACGGCAGCTTTAACCCGTTCGAAAGCACATAACAGTAATATACTGTCTTCGCCATGAAAAATTCCGTGAACAGTTCCTTTACATAGCCTTCCGCTCCAACGTTGTTTATCAGGTTGTAGGAGTACGTCACAGCGACTTGCCTGCTGATGCCGTTCTGTACTATGGTTCTTGTTATGTCCGCAAACTCCTTCTGCATATCCGAGTTCTCCCGGAGCGGCATAACGTTGTTGTCCGTTTCGGTCATATCTCTTACTTCTCCTTGGAAAATCTGTCAAAGCAGTCCTTCATGGTATAGGCTTTCGTGTCGCCCTCCGCCGCTTTTTCAGACTGGAATTTCATTATCATATTTGTCAGCCCGTCGGGGTAGTGCTGATTCTTTATCTCGTCGGGAAATTCCGCGAATCTCCCCGCCCGCCGGAAAATATCCGCCCGAACAAGATAGTCGTAGGAATTTTTCCCCGGCAGAACTTTGTTCATCGCTATGCAGCGGTCGCGGCATTTTTTCGCGTTTGCTTCGTCGCCCGCGTCATCGAATGCCCACGCGGCTCGCAGAAACGCCTCGAACGAGTTTACAAGGTCGCGCTCGCGCTCCGATGTCATGCCGAGACGGTAGTAATCCGCGCCCGTGCCGTCGGGGAAATTGTTTCCCTCGCAGGTGATGTACGCGCTTTCCAGCACGAAATCCTCCGACACCACGCGCATCTTTGGCCCCACCGTGAAGCCGCAGCGCGGGCAGCGGAATATCTGGCTGTACATAGCGTTTCTTAGCGGCGGCGCGGGTCGCTGGTCAAGGTCGGAAAGCTCGCCGGGTCCCGCCGTTGTCGGCAGCACGGGGACTGTCGTTTCGTAAAGCTCGCCGCAGCAGCCGCAGCGTTTTTTTATGGTCGTTGTTTTTTCAGACATATACGCCTCTCCTGAGCTTTTTCATGCCGAGGATCCTTATCTCCGGCACGAAGTAGTTATCCTCTATTTCCTTGCGCTTGTTTATCATGTACCACGAGCGCTTCTGCTTGCGGGCGTAAAGCTCGATGTACTCCTCGAAGTTGTTCGAGGCATAGCGCAGGTAGCCGTTGGCGTACTCGTGTATCCTGCCGTACATATCAATGAACAGCCCCTCGCCCGGGGCGGTCAGCTTGCTTAGTATCAGCAGGTAATAATTGTTCATAACGATAGCGCCTATGTCGTTGCTGGTACTGTAACCCTTGATGCGGTTCAGTCCGCAGTGGCGGTTTATGTAGAAGCTGGCATCGCGGTAGACAATGGCTCTGCCGTCGTACAGCTCGAAATATCTCAGCACCTCGGGCGTTAGCTGCATACCGTTTGCTTCAAGGAAGAAGCGGTAACGGTAGGGATTGTAATAATCGCGTTCAAAGCGAGTGATGAGCAGGAATGCGTCGTCGGAAAGTATTTCCTGCATCTTCTCGACATAGCCGGGCGGCGTGTAGTCGCGGTACAGATTGGTATGCCCGAGCGAACGGCACCACGAGGTCGGCGCAGCGTCGGTGAGAAAGTCGTGTATCCCCATCATGTTGTCGGGGATAACGGTCTCGCCCACGTGGTCGAGCTTTTTCAAAACGGCGGCGATGTCCGCTTCAAGCTGTTCCTCCTCCTCGACGTTAAGGCGGTAGCCGCGGTAATGGTCTCTTGACCAGTCGTTCAGCAGGGCGTTGTACTTGTCGCGCAAAATGCCGTCGATGTGGCATTTTTCCCTGATAAGAAAGCCCATTATCGAGGTGAAGGTCATAACGTTCTCGGTGAACTGCGCACAGCGCTTGTCGTTCCATATCGAAAGCTGCATGGTATGATAAACAAATTCTGCGCTTTCGCGGTAGGTGAACGCCATATTCCGCATAGCCTCCATAAGCTCTTCGACGAGCCTTTTTATGTCGTCGTAGCGCCACGTTGTAAGAGAATGCCTGTCGGGGTCGGGGTAGGGAATATCGGCGAACTTTTCAAAGCGCGAGGTATCCATGATCTCGGCTCTTTTTCCCATAAAGGAACCGGGTTTGAATTTATTATACATTCAAAAATTCTCCCTGTCTTTTTTCCAATCGAGATATTCCTCGTAGGTGCCGGGTCTGTCGATGCAGCCGTCCTCGGTGATCTCGATTATTCTGTTGGCTGCGGTCTGCATTATCTCATGGTCGTGGGTGGTGAATATCACAACGCCCTTGAAATCGGTGAGAGCGTTGTTTACTGCGGTTATCGACTCTAAGTCGAGGTGGTTGGTGGGCTGATCGAGCAGCAGCACGTTCGAGCCGAAAAGCATCATGCGCGAGAACATACAGCGAACCCTTTCGCCGCCCGAAAGCACGTTTACCTTCTTGTAAATATCGTCGCCCGAAAAGAGCATCTTTCCCAGGAACCCGCGCAGATAGGTCTCGGTGTCCTCATTGCCCGAATACTGTCTTATCCAGTCAACGATTGAAAGCTCGCAGCCGTCGAAAAATTCGCCGCTGTCCTTCGGGAAATACGAGCGCGATGTGGAAACGCCCCATTTCATGCTGCCCTCGTCGGGTTCGGTCTTTTCGGCGAGTATCTCGAAAAGCATGGTTATCGCCTGTTCGCTCTTGCCGATTATGGCGACCTTATCGGTGCGGCTCAGGGTGAACGTAACGTCCTTTAAGAGCGGTTCGCCGTTTTCGCCGAGCTTTGTAACGTGGTCGAGCTTTAAAATGTCCTTGCCAAGCTCGCGGTCGGGCGTAAAGCCGATGTAGGGATATTTGCGCGTGGAGGCGGGTATCTCTTCGATCGCGAGCTTATCGAGCAGCTTGCGGCGCGAGGTAGCCTGACGGGACTTCGACTTATTGGCGGAGAAACGCGCTATGAACTCCTGCAACTCCTTTATCTTCTCCTCCGCCTTCTTGTTCTGCTGTCTTATAAGGCGCTGAACGAGCTGCGAGGATTCGTACCAGAATTCATAGTTGCCGACGTACATCTTCACCTTGCCGTAATCGAAATCCACGATGTGGGTACAAACGTTGTTAAGGAAATGTCTGTCGTGGGAAACGACCAGCACGGTGCCGAAATACTCCGCCAGGAAGTCTTCAAGCCAGCGGATAGCGTAAATATCGAGGTGGTTGGTAGGCTCGTCGAGCAGGATAATATCCGGGCTGCCGAAAAGCGCCTGTGCGAGCAGCACCTTTACCTTCTGATTGCCGTCGAGGGAGGACATCTGCGCATAAAGAATATCCTCGCTCAAACCGAGACCCTGTATCAGCTTTGAAGCCTCGCTCTCCGCCTCCCAGCCGTTAAGCTCGGCAAATTCGCCTTCAAGCTGTGCGGCAAGCTCGCCGTCCTCGTCGGAGAAATCCTCCTTTGCGTAGAGTGCGTCCTTTTCCTGCATGATGTCGTAAAGGCGCTTGTTGCCCATTATCACGGTGTCAAGAACGGTGTAGTCATCGAATGCGAAGTGATCCTGACGGAGAACCGACATTCTCGTACCCTTGTCGATAGCGATCTCGCCCTTTGTCGGTTCAAGTTCTCCGCAGAGGATACGGAGAAAAGTAGATTTTCCCGCGCCGTTTGCGCCGATTATGCCGTAGCAGTTACCGCCCGTGAATTTAAGTTCGGCATCCTTGAAAAGCGTCTGACCGCCGAACTGCATAGTAAGCCCGTTTACCTGTATCATGTTCATACTCTCCTGTCAAATCAAAAAATAAGCAAAACGAAAATCAAAAAACATAGCGGTATTAAATTTGATTATTGTAGGGGCGCACCTATGTGTGCGCCCGTTTTATCCGGGACATTTCGATGTATTCCCGGGCGCACACGCAGGTGCGCCCCTACATTATCCGCCCCGGATTGTAACCAAATCACAAACCTGTCAGCCGCGGAACGAATCATACCGTCTTGCATAACGTGAGCGCAGCGCAGTCGCGGACACGCTCCCCCGCGAGGGGATCAATTTTCGTAAAAGCTCATTTTTATAGTTTTTAACATAAATCCCTTGCATTATTAATTTAAATATATTATAACATAAAAAGGGGCTGATGTCTATATATTCATCATGTTTTTTTAGACAATTTATCAAAACTTAACAATTAAGCAGCCGAGAAATTTGCAGAACCCACAAATGCGGGGGTATCACGATCCCGGTAAACGTTTACGAAAGGAATTTGCGGAATGAGAGCAGACAGATATGTTTCCTCGCAGCGCACCGACCTGTCGCGCTCCGATGTGAAAAAATTAATACGAATGGGGAAAGTCACCGTGAACGGCGAAAAAGTCCGCACGCCCGATGAACATATCCCCGACGGCGCGGAGGTCTGCGTGGACGGCGTGCCGATAACCTACCGCGAGCATATCTACATAATGCTGAACAAGCCTCAGGGGTACGTCTGCTCGACGAGAGAGGGCGCGTCGCCCACCGTGCTGGAGCTGGTGCCGCCCGGGCTGCGCCGCAGGGGGCTTTTCCCCGCAGGCAGGCTCGACAAGGACACCGAGGGCTTTGTGCTTATCACCGACGACGGGGCGCTGGCTCACGATATGCTCTCGCCCGTGCGGCACGTTCCCAAGACTTATTACGTCCGTCTTGAAAAGCCCTACGAGGAAAAATATGCGGAGCTTTTTGCGGAGGGAATGATCATCGACGGAAACGAAAAATGTCTGCCCGCCGAAAGCTCGCCCGACCCCGCCGACCCTCTCGCGTGTACCATAATTTTACACGAGGGCAAGTTCCACCAGGTGAAAAGAATGTTTGAAGCAGTTGGAAATAAAGTGATTTTTTTGAAGAGGATCCGCGTCGGAGACCTCGATCTTGACCCGAATTTGCCGCTCGGAAGGTGTTTGGAGATAATGCACAAAGATGTTGAAAAACTTTTGTGCCGTTAAACGAACCTCTCCCATTTATTTACATTCAATTGTTTATTTTCGTCACTATTTATAAAGCTGGAACTAAAAGTTTGTTAAAAAAAACTCTTGCCACTATATGAAAAATTTGCTATGATTATATTATAGAAAAACGGGGCGGACAGCGGGGTTATTTCACTCGATTTCTCCATTCAGATCTCCTGCAAAGAGGTCTGTGATGCACGCTCCCGAATTGCGAAACAAATTCTATTTTTTTCAGGGAGGTCCATTTAAAATGGCAAGTGTAGCATTAAGAGAAATTTACAAGAAGTACCCGGGCGGAGTTATCGCCGTTTCCGACTTCAACATTGAGATCAAGGACAAGGAGTTCATAATCCTCGTAGGTCCTTCGGGCTGCGGCAAGTCCACCACCCTTCGTATGATCGCCGGTCTGGAAGAAATTTCCGAGGGCGAGCTTTGGATAGGCGACCGTCTTGTAAACGACATCGCCCCCAAGGACAGAGATATAGCAATGGTTTTCCAGAACTACGCTCTGTACCCCCACATGACCGTTTTCGAGAACATGGCTTTCGGTCTTAAGCTCCGCAAGGTGCCGAAGGACGAGATCGCCAAGAAGGTTGAGGAAGCCGCCAAGGCGCTCGACATCGCTCATCTGCTCGACAGAAAGCCGAAGGCTCTTTCGGGTGGTCAGAGACAGCGTGTTGCACTGGGTCGTGCTATCGTCCGTGAGCCTAAGGTATTCCTTCTCGACGAGCCTCTTTCGAACCTCGATGCGAAGCTCCGTGCGCAGATGCGTACCGAAATTTCCAAGCTCCACAAGAGACTGGGTACTACCTTCATCTATGTAACTCATGACCAGACCGAGGCTATCGTTGTTATGAAGGACGGTTACATTCAGCAGATCGACACTCCTCAGAATCTGTACAACTACCCTGTGAACCAGTTCGTTGCGGGCTTCATCGGCTCTCCGCAGATGAACTTCATCGATGCTCGCCTTATCAAGGAAGGCGGCAAGTATGTCGTAGAATTTGGCTCCGAAGACACCAAGACTTCGAGAGGCGTTAAGTATCATGTAGAGGTTCCCGAGTCCAAGTCCGATCCCGACGCTCTTGAGCCGCTGGTAAACAAGGAGATCGTTCTCGGTATTCGTCCCGAGAATATCCACGATGAAGAGATGTTCCTTTCTACCGCCAAGACCGGTATCATCGAGACCAACGTAGAAGTTACCGAAATGATGGGCGCTGAGACCTATCTGTATCTGAACTGCGAGGGCATTCCGCTCACCGCGAGAGTTTCCGCAAGATCGACCGCGAGACCGCAGGACACCATTCAGGTTGCTCTTGATGCCAATAAGATCCACATCTTCGACAAGGAAACGGAAAAATCAGTTGTGAACTGATTTTTCACAAAATCAGTTGTGAGCTGATTTTTCACAAAATCTGTTGCGAACTGATTTTTCACAAAATCTGTTGCGAACTGATTTTTCACAAAATCTGTTGCAAACTGATTTTGCGTAAAGTCGGATTTGATTTAAAAATAATTGTCCCTTTCCCTCTTTCGGAGGGGAAGGGATTTTTTTCGGGGTGAGATATGGAAGGAAAGTATACTCATGTGGTACACGGGTTTGAGCCTGTTTTTGACGGGGACAGCCGTGTGCTTGTTTTAGGCTCGCTGCCGAGCGTCAAGTCGCGGGAGCAGGGGTTTTATTACGGACACCCGCAGAACCGCTTCTGGCGGGTCGTGGCGGGGGTTTTCGGGGAGGGGATACCCGATACCATAGCCGCCAGGAAAGCGCTTCTGCTGCGGTGTGGGGTGGCTGTATGGGACGTTGTTGCCGAGTGCGATATTATCGGGTCGGCTGATTCGAGTATCAGGAATGTTGTTCCGGCGGATCTGTCGCGGATACTTGATGCCGCGCCGATAAGGGCGATATTTGCGAATGGCGGGACGGCAGAAAGGCTTTATAATAAGCATCAGCGGGGGCTGACAAACAGGGAGATAATCAGATTGCCGTCAACAAGCCCCGCAAATGCCGCGTGGAATATCAATAAGCTAACGGAAGAATGGCAAAAAATAAACGTCGCCGTGTAGGGGCGCACCTATGTGTGCGCCCGTTCAGGAACAACGCACCTGTTGGCAGGCGCACTGCATGAAATCGGTTCAGCATAATGTGCGGGGCGAGCAGCGGGCGGGAGCAAGCCCCCGCCCTACAATACCAAACTCGCAATTATAGCAATCCGAGAAAATAACCGCACAAATCTTTCGGATAAAAATTCACATTACTGCGTCAAACTCCCTTGAAGGGCGACAGCCCTCCTGCGGTCGTTTTCCTTGTACTGTGAATTTTTCTCTCGAAATCTTTATGCAGATATTTTCTTGGATTGCTATAAATCCGCAAAAATTCACCGCATGAGTGCGTATATTACGCCGTAAATCACCCCCGCCGCCGTGCCGTAAAGTATCACGGGCCCCGCTATCGAGAATATCTTCGTCCCCACGCCCGTCACAAAGCCTTCGGTCTTGAACTCTATCGCGGGAGCCGCCACCGCATTCGCAAAGCCCGTTATCGGCACGAGCGTCCCCGCCCCGCCGTGCTTCGCTATCTTCTCATAAAGCCCGAGCGCCGTCAGCACCACCGACAGCGCAATAAGCGTTACCGAACACCACGCGGACGCTTTCTGCGCGTCAAAGCCGAGCCGCGTGTAAAATTCCGTGAGCGCCTGCCCCAGTACGCATATCGCGCCGCCTATCGCAAAGGCTTTCAGCGTGTTTGTCTGCCAGCGGCTGTTTTTCGAGGCGGGCTTTATCATTTCGGCGTATTCCTCTTTTGTGATGTTCATTTTATCCGCTCCTTTTTATCGTTTGTTTTTCGGCATTTTGCACTGATCGCTGCCGTATAAAGCCATATTATGGGGGACGGCGGGAGCAAGCCCCCGCCCTGCAATCTCTTTTGATACTATTATTTGCCGCAAAGGGACGGAATATTCATGCGCGGATTGTGTACGATGTCCGAAATTTTATAAAAAACTCTTTACAAACAAATAAATTTATGGTATAATTAAATGTACACATAAAAACGGACGGAGTGAACGCTTTTGGATATTGCCGATGTTTCGGGAATCGCTGCCGATACCGCGCTGCACGGTATTTTTGACACGCATTGCCATTACGACGACCACGCCTTTGACGGCGACCGTCAGGCGGTGCTTGAAAGGATATTTTCTCACGGCTCGCCCGTAGAATATCTTATGCACGCCTGCACCGACCTTGTTTCGGCGGAATACGGTATCACGGCGGCGGAAAAATATCCTAATTATTATTGCTCCGTCGGTATCCACCCGGAGGTTTTTGACAAGCAGTACGGCATTTACCGCGATGGTCTGCCGGAAAATGCTTACAAAAAGCTGAAAGACCTCGCCGCCGATCCGAAGGTAAAGGCTATCGGCGAGATAGGGCTTGACTACCACTACGAGGGCAGCGATACTCCCGAAATGAAAGCCGCGCAGAACGAGCTTTTCGCGGAACAGCTGAAACTCGCGGGCGAGCTTGATCTGCCCGTGATAATGCACTGCCGCGACGCTACCGAGGATTTTCTTGCGGCTTGCAGGAAGTACCGTCCGAAGGGCGTTTGCCACTGTTTCAGCGGCTCGGCGGAGACCGCGCAGGAGCTTGTGGAGCTTGGGCTTTACATCGGGTTTACGGGTACGCTGGCGTTTAAAAATTCGAAAAAGACCAAACGCGCCTTTGCCGCCGTGCCGACCGACCGAGTGCTTTTCGAGACCGACGCGCCCTACATGGCACCGCCGCCGTTCAGGGGCTGCCGCTGCGAAAGCGATATGATAGCGTATGTCGCGCTTGAAGGCGAAAGGCTCTCGGGTATTCCCGCGCAGCAGCTTATTGATATTACACGCGATAACGCCAAACGGCTGTTTGACATAACAAGCAATAAATAGTTAACAGTGAACAGTGAATAGTTAATAGTTAAGGTGTCCGCTTCGCGGACGATATTATGCGGAAGCTTCGCTCCGCAAAAATGATTGAAGCTCAAATGTAAATTATTCAGTGCGCGGCGAAGCCTGCGCATAATATGCCGCGCAGCGGCTCCTTAACTGTTCACTGTTCACTATTCACTATTCACTATTAACTATTACAGAGCAAAGGATATGATAACCCTACATGGAGGTAATGTATTTAGTTATCCCCTGCTACAATGAGGAGGAAATGCTCCCGATAACCGCGAAGGCGCTTTACGGGAAAATGTCCGCTCTTATCGCGGAGAAAAAGATCGCGCCCGAAAGCCGCGTGATGTTCGTGGACGACGGCTCCGCCGACAAGACATGGCAGCTTATCGAAAAGCTCCACCGCGAAAACCGACTTTTCACAGGGCTGAAGCTCTCCCGCAACAAGGGTCATCAGAACGCGCTGCTGGCAGGGCTTATGACCGCGAAAAAATACGCCGACATCATCGTTTCAATGGACGCTGATCTGCAGGACGACATAAACGCCATTGACGGCTTTCTCGAAAAACGCGCCGAGGGCTGCGAGATTGTCTACGGCGTGCGTTCCTCACGCGAGACAGACACGGGCTTCAAGCGCATGACGGCGCAGGGCTACTACAAGATACTCGCGGCAATGGGCGTTGAGATAACCTACAATCACGCCGATTACCGCATGATGAGCCGCCGTGCGGTCGAGGCTCTTGAAGAGTTTAAAGAAGTAAATCTGTTTCTGCGCGGAATGGTGCCTATGGTGGGCTTTAAGTCGGACATAGTTACCTACGAACGCGCCGCAAGGCAGGCGGGCGAATCGAAGTACCCGCTGAAAAAAATGCTTTCGTTCGCGGTCGAGGGCATCACCTCGCTTTCGATAAAGCCGATACGCTTCATCACGGCATTGGGGTTCATGATATTTTTCGTGTCGATAATCATGCTGATCTACTTCCTCACGGTGCATTTCATGGGGAAAACGGTCGCGGGCTGGACGACTACGGTAGTCTCGGTCTGGGCGCTGGGCGGCTTGCAGCTCTTGGCGATAGGCGTTATCGGCGAATACATCGGTAAGATATATCTGGAGACCAAGGCGCGTCCGAAATACATCATCGAGACCGATTTGGAAGAAGATAATTAATTAACAATAATCAATAAAGGAGTAGAGAAAATGGCAGACGAAATCAGAAACGACGAGCTTTTGCAGGCTATTGCAGACATGAGGGAAACTTATAAGAAAACCCACGAAAGCGGCTCGGACGACCACACGGCGATAAACGAGGCTAACACGAAGGTCATCAACCTTACGCTGCATTCGAACTTTCTTGTTCCCGCTGTTATCAGCAAGAACACTCAGCTTGTGCAGGACAAGGACAATCACCTCAAGTTCGAGGACAAGCCGCAGGCGAGATTCATGCTTGTAAAGCATTCGCAGAACGGCACGTTCCTCCCCGTGTTCACGGACTCGGAAGAATTTGAAAAGGTACCGCATGACGCGGAGTTCCAGCTGGTAAACATGAAGTTTTCCGATGTTGCTACGCTGACCGAGCAGACCCCGACCATTAACGGCTTTGTCATCAATCCGATGACGACGAACCTTCCGTACACGAAGGAAATGCTGGCGGGTATCAAGCAGACGCTGATCGAAGCGAGGGACAGAAAGCTGAAAGAGCAGCAGGCAGCCGCCGCGCCGAACATCACGGTAACTTCCGGCGAGAATAAGTAATAAAAACAGCGCCGCAGACCAAGAGCCTGCGGCGTTTTATTAAAAACAAGCAAATCAAACACCCGCGAAGCGGAAACGGGGTCAAGGGGCTTCGCCCCTTGCAGGGGTATGGGGGCAGCGCCCCCATTTAAATCAGCCGCACGCAAGTAAATCTTACCGACCAGCACAATCGGCGTGCGGCTGCCTTCCTTTGTGCGAAGTGAGCGGAGCGAACGAGCAAACAGTGCGGTCATCAATCTCTTTACGGTGGGGCAGAGCGTGGTCATGTAGGGGCACGCATTGCGCGTCCGTGAATGCCCGCAAAACCGCGATTTTACAGTAATTTTGAATAGGTTAGTGCGTATGGGGGCAAGCACCCGCCCTACAATGTATGTTATGAAACCCCATATCATGCAGGGGCGCATTGTTTCCGAACGGGCGCACACATAGGTGCGCCCCTACAAATACTTTGTAATATCTTTTATCTTTTATCTTTTTAAAGTGAAAGCCCCCGCCGGAAATGTCCACCGGCAGGGGCTTTTCATTTTACTTTTCCAATCAACTATGTTGTCAATAATCAATGTTTCACGCTGTTTTCCGCGGGGTGATAGGTCGAGACTATCTGCATAACGCGGTCGCGTATGTCCTCCGTGTTGCGGTATGCCGCCGCCATAAGCCCCGAAAGCTCGCCTAAGAAGCTGTCGGTATCGAAGGGTATCGGACAGCCGATGTGGATAAGGTCGTTCTGAGTCTTTTTCAAGCCTTCCTCCGCCATGAGCTTTTCCTCGTAGAGCTTTTCGCCCGGGCGCAGACCCGTGTAAATTATCTTGATGTCAACATCGGGCTTCAAGCCGTAGAGCTTTATCATGTTTCTTGCAAGCGTGTCGATCTTGACAGGCTCGCCCATGTCAAGCACGAAAATCTCGCCGCCGCCCGCGTAGGTACCCGCTAACAGCACCAGCGAGACCGCCTCGCTTATCAGCATGAAGAAACGGTTGATGTTCTTGTCAACGACCGTAACGGGACCGCCCGCCTCGATCTGCCTGCGGAATATCGGCACAACAGAGCCGTTCGAACCAAGCACGTTGCCGAAACGCACCGCCACAAACTCGGTTTTCGCGTCGTCGGGGATATGGTCGGGATAGCCGTTCATGTAAACGTCCTCTTCGTCGGCGTGGGTGAACAGGTTAGGCAGCTCGTGCGCCTTGCCCTGCTTTATTTTCGCGTCGAAGCTCTGGATTATCATTTCGCACAGACGCTTTGAAGCGCCCATGATGTTCGTGGGATTTACCGCCTTGTCGGTGGAGATAAGCACAAAGCGCTTGCAGCCGAACATAGCGGCGGCGTAGGCGGTCTTGTAGGTGCCTATCGCGTTGTTCTTGATAGCCTCGTTGGGGCTGTCCTCCATGAGCGGAACGTGCTTGTGCGCGGCGGCGTGGTAGACCACTTCGGGATGGAAGCGGTGGAAAACGTCGCAGAGCTTGCGGCTGTCGCGCACCGAGCCTATAAGCGCTTCGAGCTTGAGATTCGGGTATTTCTCGCGCAGTTCGAGCTGAATTTCGTAGGCGTTGTTTTCGTAAACGTCGAAGATTATCAGTCTTTCGGGGTCGTGCGCGGCGATCTGACGGCAAAGCTCGCTGCCTATCGAGCCGCCGCCGCCCGTAACGAGGATAGTCTTGCCCTTGATGAACTGGTAGACCTCTTCAAGGTTGGTCTTTATCGAATCTCTGCCGAGAAGGTCTTCGATAGCGACGGGCTTCATAACGCGGGTGGTAATATCGCCTATCATAAGCTGATACATACCCGGCAGCTGGCGCAGCTCGCAGTCAGTCTGAGCGCAGGCGTTCAGTATCGCACGCTTGTCCTCCTTGGAGGCGCTCGGGATAGCTATGTAAATTTTGTCAACGTTGTATTTTCTTACCGCCGAGGCGATCTCGTCCCTGCCGCCGACAATGGGGATATTCATTATAAATCTTCCCCATTTATTGGAGTTGTCGTCGCAGATGCAGACGCATTCCTCGTTCAGATTGCTTGTGTTGAGAATATCCTTGACGATCATCTGACCCGCCGAACCCGCGCCGTATACCATAACACGGCAGATGTTCGTATTAGCCTGAGACTGCACGAGCCTGTTTGTTTTCAGTTCAAGCACGGCGAAACGATACGAGAACCGTATGCCCAGCGAGAACATGAACTGGAACCCCATGCCCCACAAGTAATAGGAGATCGGCATTTCGTGGATAAAGAACGTCATCACGAGCGTATGCGCGAAGCCCGTTATCAGCGTAGCGATGATAACGCGGTAAAGCTCGGAGAAGCTGGCGAACCGCCATATCGAGCGGTAAAGCCTTGCCGTCCAGAACACGACTATGCAGAAAACCGCATAAAAAGGCGCGAACTTTACGAAAGCGCTGAACGCCGCTTGCGGTATCTGCGTATATGCGCAGTCGTAGCGCACCCAAAGTGCGAGGAAGTAGGAAAGAACAACTGTTACAATATCGTACAGTATCAGCAGAGCCGTGACCTTATGCCAATGCTCGATCTTGTGCTTATGCTTACTTTCAAGCCGATCCTCCTGCCTGGTATTTTTGTTTTCCATAATTTATCTGACACCCCAAACCATCCATCATATCATAACAAGAGATATTATTTATTGCTTAACTTCATTATACAATATTAAATTGCATTTTGTCAATAGAAAACGATTAAGTTTTTCATCATATAATCACATTTTGTCACGATTAACAATAATTGAGCCGACAAACCGCGGTATCTGCGTATTTTGACCACCCCCCTACGCGGGGGGGCGTGTCCGCGGGTGCGCTCGCTGACGCTCGCTCACGTTGTGCGGGGCGGGGGATTTGTTCCGCGGCGGCGGGGTCATTGTTGAATGTTCCGCGTTATGGAACATATTGTGTTTAATAACATACATTGTATGGCGGGGGATTGCCGCCGCCTGTAATAACCATGTTCGCGTGAGTGGGTCGGGGACAGGTCGGGGCAAGCCCCGACCCTACATGGTTTTTGCGTGGATACACATATAATTGTATGGCGGAGGCTTGCCCCCGCCTGTCACCGATCTGCATTATTCCCGCAAAAATACCGCGTATCAGCGCAAAAAAAGCCCCGCCGTTTCACCCGAAACAGCGGAGCAGTGCAATATAATGATAACGTTATCAGATTTTAACGATCCAGCCAAATTCGTCCTTGATCTTGCCCCACTGAATGCCTGTCATGGTGTCGTAGAGCATCTGCGAGATAGCGCCTATCTTGTTGTCGTTGATAGTCATTACCTTGTCGCCCCATTTCAGATGACCAACGGGCGAGATAACAGCCGCCGTACCGGTGCCGAATACCTCGTCGAGCTTGCCGTTGTCGTAGGCTTCGGCAACTTCCTCGATAGTTATGCGGCGCTCGGATACCTTGTAGCCGCGCTTTCTGCAAATTTCAAGCGCAGACTTTCTTGTGATACCCGGCAGAACCGAACCCGTCAGCTGAGGAGTGATAACTTCGCCGTCGATAACGAAGAAAATGTTCATCGAGCCTACTTCCTCGATGTACTTCTGCTCAACGCCGTCAAGCCACAGAACCTGCTCGTAGTCTTGGTCGTGAGCCTCCTGCTGACCCTTGAGCGAGATAGCGTAGTTAGCCGCAGTCTTGGCAAAGCCCGTGCCGCCGCGAACCGCTCTTACATACTTCTTTTCAACGTAAATTTTAACAGGGTTGAGACCTGTGCTGTAATAAGCGCCGGAGGGCGAAAGGATTATCATGAACATATAATGGTCGCCGGGACGAACGCCTACATAGGGGTCGGTGGAGATAATGAAGGGTCTGATGTAGAGCGAAGCGCCGTCGGTGTGGGGAACCCAGTCCTCTTCCATTTTAACGAGCGTTTTCAGCGCCTGAATGCAGTCTTCCTCGTTGAGCTGGGGGATAACCATTCTCTCTGCGGAAACGTTCATTCTCTTGAAGTTCTCGTCGGGGCGGAACAGCTGAACCGAGCCGTCGGCGGTGCGGTAAGCCTTTAAGCCCTCGAAGATCTCCTGACCGTAGTGCAGGCACATTGCGGCAGGGGAAAGGGTGATCTCGCCGTAGGGGACGATGCGTGCGTCGTGCCAGCCTAAACCTGTGTCGTAATTCATAATAAACATATGGTCGGTAAAGATGTGACCGAAGCCGAGCTTTGTTTCATCGGTCGGCTTTGCCTTTGGTGCTGTTGTGCGTTCGATCCTGATATCCAGCATAAAAAAGTCCTTCTTTCAAAAATTCTTTTTAGCGGCTTTACCTTTTTCCGCTAATTAATACTATTATAAACCATTCACGCGGAAATTTCAATAGGGTACACAAAAATTTAATAATTACGTTACCAGTTTAAATTCCGAAACGCGGCAGGGGACTGCAAATCCGCCGTGTGCCGCGATTTATATTGTAGGGGCGCACCTATGTGTGCGCCCGTTCGGAAATAATGCGCCTGTTGTCGGGCGCACACGCAGGTGCGCCCCTGCATAACATACATTGTAGGGCGTGGGTTTGCTCCCGCCCGTGAAATTCTCCCGCCTCTGTGAATTGCCCTGTCTATCGTGATTTTTCATGACCTCGCGCAAATTAAAATCGGCAATTTCTTTGTTTCCGCCATGTTCTGCGGATTTTATCATATCGCTTGTTTTTGTTAGTCTTTCTTGAAATTGCCGATTTTAATTTTGGACTTAACGGCTTTTCTTTACCTTACTTTGCGAATTTCGCGGGTATTGTGATGCACAATTTATTCTTTGCTTGCTAATGTGCGGCTGTCTTGCATGATTTCCGTTAAAAAGCGTCACGGAAATCAATTTTCAAAAATCACACAATGATATTTGTGCATTATGTAGGGGCGCACCTGCGTGTGCGCCCGCAAACTGCGCCATTTGACCCCTAAAAACGGGCGCACACATAGGTGCGCCCCTACAATATTCCAATAATTGGTGCAAAATTGATTTCCGTTAAAAAGCGTTATTTTTCCTTGACAAACCGCGCCCAAATGTGGTATAATATAATGTGTCTATTTTTTCGGACAATGCTTGACGGATTGTCCGTGATTTTTTGGGGGAGATCGGATTTGAATAGTTTCATCGGGAAACTTACGGCGGCACTTTCCGCTTTTGTTTTGGCGGTCGGCTGCCTTGCCATAGACGTTTCGGCAGATAACGCCGCCGACGACGGCACCGCCGCCGCCGCGTCCACGGACGGCGAAACGGATAATAAAGCTAAAAAGAAAAAAAATAAAAAGAACGACAGTGCGGCTTCCGAAGAGATCGAGGAAAACGAGGAGACCGAGGAAACCGAACCCGCAGACGGCGGGCTGGCAGAGGACGAGCGCGATAAGGAGAATTTTCACCGCAGCGGCGCATGGGGTTATACTCTTCTGCCGGATAATACCGCCTCGATAAGCAAGTATTACGGCGATTCGACCCACCCGGGCATACCCGCGCAGATCGACGGCTTTACCGTTTCGGCAATAAGCGGCGGCTGGTATACCGCCGATGACGGCACCGTGTTTATCTACGGAAATATCCACGGACTGACCTATGACGAAACGGGCATGATCTCGGGCAGCACCGTTTACAGCCCTTTTTCGGGCAACAAAAGCATTACGGAGATAACTATTCCCGATACCATTAAATATATAGGCGCTATCGCGTTCAAGGGCTGCAAAAAGCTCAAAAAGGTCACGGTAGGCTCGGGCGTTGAGGTCATCGGCAACAATTGCTTTGAAAACTGCACGGCGCTTAAATCAATAGAACTGCCGCCTTCGCTCGAATATATCGACCTCCGCGCTTTCAGCGGCTGCACCGCGCTTGAAAGTATCGCGCTGACCGCCTCGCACCTTGAACCCTATGTTTTCGAAAACTGCACCGCGCTGCAAAGCGTGAGCCTTTCGGCAAACGATACAATGCCGCAGTTTTTGTTCACGGGCTGCACGGCGCTGACCGAAGTGACCGTGCCGGACGGCACCCGCATAATCTCGGAGGGCGTGTTCCAAAACTGCACCTCGCTTGCTTCGGTAACGCTGCCCGACAGTCTTAAAGAGATACATAACAACGCCTTCGCGGGCTGTACCTCGCTTAAAAGCGTGCAGATGAGTTCGCGGATCGAGGCTATCGGCACGGGCGCGTTCTCCGACTGCCCCATTGAAAAATTTACCTTGCCCGATTCGCTTACAAAAATAGGCAAAACGGCGTTCGGCATGACGGCGGACGGCACGCCGCTTGAAGGCTTTACGGTGGTATGCCCCGAATATTCCCCCGCGCAGAACTACGCCGAAACGAACGGTCTTTCCGTGGAAACGGTAAAGGGCGAGCTGTTGAAGCTCAACAAGGACGAATCCGCCGAAGCAAGCTCCGCCGAAATAGCCGCCCCCGATGCGGCAGGCTCGGAAACGCAGGGCGAGGGCGGCGAGCTGCCGGGGTTCACCACCCCCGGCGTTCTCGACAGCGATTTTATGTATAAGCTGCTGCTTATTATAATCGCGGTCACGGCTGTTTCGATAATCATTGCAATAATACTTATAGTGAAGAATCATCGTCTGGGCGATACCCCCGAAAGCGAGGACTATTTCCCGCGTAAGGATTACGACGACGAGCAGGACATGGAGCCGTCCGAGTTTGAAGGCGGCTGGCGCGGCGAAAACAGGCGCTACCCCGACGAACCCGATTTGAGTTCGCAGTACGATTTCAGCATACCCGTTCCCGAAGACGAGCGTTATCCCGACGAGCCGGATTTCCGTTCGCCGCGTGACTTTGGCGCACCCGCTCCGAACAACGGGCGTTATCCCAATGAACCCGATTACCGTTCACAGCGTGACTTAGGCGCACCCGCTCCCGAAAACAGGCGCTATCCCGACGAGCCTGATTACCGTTCGCCGCGTGATTTCGGCGCACCCGCTCCCGAAAACAGGCGCTATCCCGATGAGCCTGATTACCGTTCGCCGCGTGATTTCGGCGCACCCGCTCCGAACAACGGGCGTTATCCCAATGAACCCGATTACCGTTCACAACGCGACTTTGGCGCACCCGCTCCAAGCAATGAGCGCGATTTCGGCGTACCCGCACCAAGCGGCGAACGCGGTTCCGGCAAGCTCGATTTTCGTTCACAGCGTGACTTTGGCGCACCCGCTCCAAGCAATGAGCGCGGTTCCGGCAAGCCCGATTTTCGTTCGCAACGCGATTTCGGCGCACCCGCACAGAGCAATGAGCGCGGTTCCGGCAAGCCCGATTTTCGTTCACAGCGCGATTTAGGCGCACCCGCGCCGGGCAATGAGCGCGGTTCCGACAAGCCCGATTTCCGTTCATTGCACGATCTCAGCGTACTTGCGCCGGGCAATGAGCGCGGTTCCGGTAAGCCCGATTTCCGTTCAAAGCGCGACTTAGACTTAGACTTAGACGCGCCCGCGCCAAGCAATGAACGCGGTTCCGACAAGCCGCCGGAGAAAAGAACTCCGCTCGTGCGCACCCCTGCGGCTGACAAGGTTTTTGAGCTTTTCGGAGAACCTTCCCGCGAAAAATTCAGCATAGCGCCGCTTGAAGACGATGACGACGATGCAGACGGCGACTTTGCTTACCGCGGCTTCGACAGCGGCAACTGGCAGGACAGCCGTTTCCCTGCCGACCCGTATTCCCGCCCCGACGGCGGCAAGCCCGGCGACCGTCCCGACAGACGATAAGGCAATATATGGCAAAATGTAGCTTTGGCGATGTAGGGGCGCACCTGCAAGACATTGCGAAACCGTTCGGATTTTCAGCAGGACGGCAGAGACAAGCCCCCGCCCTGCCATATATAGTGATTACTGGACAAGTCTGTTGTTGTGCAAGCTGACGAGCGAAGCGAGTCAATGCGCTGCACGTTCGCAGCGCAGCATCGCCGAAGGCGATACATTAACTATTAACTATCCACTATTAACTGCTCACTTAGTGTAAATCGACGAAATTTAAGAAAATCACTCAAACCCCCTTGACATATTGTGGTTTGCGGTGTATAATCATATTTGTAAAACGGCAACGGCGCTGTGGACGGTGAACATCAAGTCCGCAGTGCTTTTTTTTTAATCGGTCAAGCAATAGGAGGAATTGTTATGAATATCCCGGAGATCTTCGGCACCGATGTCTTTAACGAGAGCGTAATGCAGCAGCGGCTCCCGAAATCAGTCTATAAGTCGCTGAAAAAGACTATCCAGTCAGGCGAACCGCTCGACATCGAAGTGGCGAACGTTGTGGCTTCCGTAATGAAGGAATGGGCGGTCGAAAAGGGCTGCACACACTATACTCACTGGTTCCAGCCGATGACTGGCATCACCGCCGAAAAGCACGACAGCTTTATTTCGCCCGTCGGCGACGGCAAGGTAATCATGGAATTTTCGGGCAAGGAGCTTGTAAAGGGCGAGCCTGACGCTTCGTCTTTCCCCTCCGGCGGTTTAAGAGCTACTTTCGAGGCTCGCGGCTATACCGCATGGGATCCGACCTCCTACGCATTTATTAAAGGTACGTCGCTTTGTATCCCGACCGCTTTCTGCTCCTACACGGGCGAAGCGCTCGATAAAAAGACCCCGCTTCTCCGCTCTATGGAGGCGCTCGATAAGTCCGCCCGCCGTCTGCTCGGTCTTTTCGGTATGGGCGAGGTAAAGAGAGTTACCGCAAACGTAGGTCCCGAGCAGGAATACTTCCTCGTTGACCGCGAAATGTACTCTCACAGAAAGGATATTATCCTTACAGGCAGAACGCTCTTCGGCGCACCCGCTCCCAAGGGTCAGGAGCTTGAAGACCACTACTTCGGTACTATCAAGACCCGCGTAAACGGCTACATGGCTGACCTTGACGAACAGCTCTGGAGACTGGGCATCTGCGCCAAGACCAAGCATAACGAGGTAGCTCCCGCCCAGCATGAGTTAGCTCCTATCTTTAATACGACAAACATCGCTACCGACCACAACCAGATCACAATGGAGCTGATGAAGCGCACCGCAAGAAAGCACGGCTTCAAGTGCATTCTTCACGAAAAGCCTTTCGCGGGCGTGAACGGTTCGGGCAAGCACAATAACTGGTCGCTTTCCACCGACACGGGCGTAAATCTTCTCGACCCCGGTAAGACACCCGCCGAGAACGCCGTGTTCATGACCGTACTCGTTGCCGTTATCAAGGCGGTAAATGATTATCAGGATCTGCTCCGCGCTTCCGTTGCTACCGCAGGAAACGATCACCGTCTGGGCGCTAACGAGGCTCCTCCGGCTATCATTTCTATCTTCCTGGGCGACGAGCTTAACGAGATAATCGAGGCTCTTGCTGAGGGTCACAAGCCCGAGAGCCACGGCAAGGTTAAAATGGAGATCGGCGTAGACGTTCTGCCTTCGTTCCCGAAGGATTCCACCGACCGCAACAGAACTTCTCCGTTCGCCTTTACGGGCAACAAGTTCGAGTTCCGTTCGCCCGGTTCGAGACTTTCCTGCGCGGGCCCGATGACAATACTCAATACTATCGTTGCCGAAATTCTTGACCAGTTCTATGACAAGCTCAAAGACGCTGCCGACTTCAAGACCGCTCTTAACGAACTTATCCGCGATACTATCGTTGAGAACAAGCGCATTATCTTCAACGGCGACGGCTATTCCGAAGGCTGGGTAGCGGAAGCCGAAAAGCGCGGTCTGCTGAACCTGCGCTCCACTCCCGACGCTATCCCGGTTTATCTGCTTGACAAGAACGTAGAAGTTCTTTCGAAGCACGGCGTTTATTCGAAGGTAGAGCTTGAATCCCGCGTTGAGATCCTGCTTGACGAATACAACAAGACTATCAATATCGAAGCCAAGACAATGATAGACATGGCGAAGAAGGACATTCTCCCCGCCGTTATGAGCTACATCAAGGATCTGAGCGAGACCGCCTCGACCGCAGGTGCGCTGGGTGCCGATCTTTCGGTAGAAAAGGACATGGTACAGCGTCTGTCCGCGCTTGCCGCCAAGACCTACACGGCTATGGGCGAGCTTGAAAAGGCAGTTGAGAAGGCGGCGACGATCACCTCGACCGAGGAAGCGTCGAGATTCTTCCATGACGTGGTACTTGCCGATATGTCTGCTCTCCGCGCTCCCGCCGACGAAATGGAATCGCTCTGCGGCGAAAAATACTGGCCCTATCCGACATACGAACAGTTGTTGTTCTATGTAAAATAAGCCCCTGCGCGGGTGCGCGGCGCGAACAAGTTCGTGCGGCAAGTTACAAGCCGGTTGGATTCGTTCCGCGGTTGCGGGGTTTTATTTCCGCTAAGAGATAATAGTTTTTCTCTTTAAATTATAATGCACAAAGGGGTGCGCTTTTCCGGTAGGAGAGGTGCGCCCCTTTGTTTCAGACAGCATTCCCCTTATCCCACACTTATATATTACACGAAGAGCGCCCGGGCAAAAGTTCGGACGCTCTTTGCCCCCCCCCCTACGCGGGGGGGGCGTGTCCGCGTGTGCGCTCGCTGGCGCTCGCTCACGATGTGCGGGGCGGGGGGATCTGTTCCGCGGTCGCGGGGTTTGTGCTTGTTTGCTATGTTATAATG